>CANQJZ010000039.1 GCA_947624385.1 uncultured Oscillospiraceae bacterium | reverse complement strand
CGACGCCATGCCCCAGATGGGCGGCATGCTCCGCTACGGCATCCCTCAGTACCGTCTGCCCAAGGACGTGGTGGACGTCGAGATCGCCGACATCGCCGCCGTGGGCGTGAAGATGGAAAACAACGTGAAGATCGGCAAGGACATCTCCTTCGCCGACTACCGGGCGAAGTTTGACGCGGTGGTCCTGGCCATCGGCGCGTGGAGCAGCACGCCCCTGCATTGCCCCGGCGAGGATTTGGATGGTGTTTACGGCGGCATCGACTTTTTGCGCAGCGTTGCCCTGCACGACCCCGTCCCCATCGGCAAAAACGTGGCCGTGGTGGGCGGCGGCAACACCGCCATGGACGCCTGCCGCACGGCGGTACGTCTGGGCGCGGAGAACGTGTACGTGATATACCGCCGGACCCAGAGTGAAATGCCCGCCAATGCCGACGAGCTGGAAGAGGCCATGGAGGAGGGCGTGCAGTTCAAGTTCCTCACCAACCCCGCCGAGATATTGGGCGAGAACGGCCACGTGACGGCGGTGAAATTGCAGGTCATGGAGCTTGGCGAGCCGGACGCCTCCGGCCGCCGCAGCCCGGTGCCCGTGGAGGGCAGGTTCGTCACCCTGGATGTGGACAGCGTGATCGCCGCCATCGGCCAGAAGGTGGACACCAAAGGCTTTGACGTAGGCTTGAACAAGCGCGGTATCATCGCCGCCGACGAGCACACGTTCCTCACGGACCAGGAGGGCGTCTTTGCCGTGGGCGACGCCACCAACAAGGGCGCGGGCATCGCCATCGCCGCCATCGGCGAGGCCAGCAAGGCCGCCGACGTGGCGGACAGCTGGCTGCGCGGCCATATCCAGCCCTACCATGAGCCGTTTGTCAGCAAGCGGACCGTGACGGCCGCCGACCTGGCGGACCGGGAGAAAAAGCCCCGGGTACATATCCACAACCGTCCGGCGGACGAGCGCAGGCACGACTTTGCGCCGGTGAACGACGGCTTCACCGCCGAGGAGGCCATGCGCGAGGCCAAGCGGTGCCTGGAGTGCGGCTGCCACGATTACGGCGAGTGCTCCCTCGTCAAGCACGCCAACCGGTATGAGATACACCCGGAGCGGTTCGCGGGGGAGAAGCGGCATAAGGACCTGGAGGAAAAGCTGGTGGTCATCCGGCGGGACCAGGGCAAGTGCATCCTGTGCGGCCTGTGCGTGCGGGTCTGCGACGAGGTGGCCAAAGAGGGCATTTTGGGCCTGGTTGGCCGTGGCTTTGGCACGGTGGTCAAGCCCGAGTTCCGGGACAGCGACCGCGTCAAGGTCTGCGCCACCTGCAAAAAGTGCGCCGAGGCCTGCCCCACCGGCGCTTTACAGATCATCGGCTGAGCAAACATAAAAGACAGGACCCGGAGCGTTCGCTCCGGGTCCTGTTATCATTTTCCCGTAGGGGGGAGCTCGAGGGGGGCAGCGCCCCGCCTCGAATTAGATCCTTGGATAAGCGTTACCTCTCCCAGCGCCGCCGCCGCAGCAGGACCGCCGCCAGACCGGCCGCGCAGCCCAGCAGCAGCGCCGTGGCGGACAGCAGCCCCGTCTCGTCCCCGGTGGCGGGGGCGGCGGGCGCCGTGGCCGTGGGCACAGCCGTGGGTCCGGCCGTGGCGGTAGGCGCAGCCGTGGCGGTGGGCTCCGGCGTCAGCGTGGGCGTCACGGTGGGCTCCGGTGTGGCCGTGGGTTCCGCCGTGGGTTCAGTCGTAGGCTCCGCCGTGGGTTCCGCGGTGGGCGCGGCGGTAGGTTCCGCGGTAGGTTCCGCCGTGGCGGGGGGCAGGGCCGCCACCGTCACAGGTCCGGCCAGGGCCTTCTGGTCGGCCCCGACGGCGACGAGCGCGTTGGCCCCGTCAAAAAAGCCGTAACCGGTGGCCGCCAGGGCGTTCACGGTCAGCTTCTGCTCCATGGGCAGACCGGTGACGGGATCGGCGTCCAGACAGACCACCGCGTATACACTGCCGGTAAACGTGCCGCCGGACAGGGCGGCGGAGCAGTCGTCCGCCAGCGCCAGGCCCGCCCCGGCCGTGCCGGTGAACGCGCCGCCGGTGATGACCAGATCGCTTGTCTTGACCGCGCCGGCGTACGTCTCGCCCCGGCCCTGGCTGACCATGCCCATGCCGCCGGATATGGCCCCGCCGGTGACGGTCACGTCCCCATAGGCGTACACGCCCGCTTCCTGGCCGGTGATGGTCCCGCCGTTCACCGTCAGCGCGCCGCCAAGATCGAATATATCGTCCACAACGATGGCCGAGCTGCCGCCGGCCCCGGCGGTCACAGCGCCGCCGTTGACCGTGGCCGTGCCCGCGTCGAGCTTGACCGTGGTGCCCGTGACGCTGGTCAGGCTGCCGCCGTTCATTTCCAGACTGCCGCCGCAAACGCCGACGAGGGTCCGTTTTGTCCCGTTATGTCCCATTTGTGTCCCGTAATGTCCCACTTTTGCCCTGTTTTGTCCATTTCTTGTCCCACTGTGGGACATTTGAAAAATTCCCTTCTCAGCCGTTCTGGCTGTCCGTTCCGGGGGCGGGTGTCGGCACTGAAACCGTTGGGACGTAAGGGCTGGCGGGCGTTTCGGCCGCGGCGGGAGACGCCGCTGCGGCAGCGGCGGCCTGTTTGGCGGCCGCCCGGTTGCGCACTGCGATAAGCGCCAGGGTGACGCAATCCAGCACGGCGTTGACGATGAAGGCCACGCCCAGCACCAGCATGGCGCTGAGGAAGTCGTCGGACCCGATGCTGATGCGAACGCCGAAGTCGTCCACCAGGCCGGTGGCGGTCAAAATGCCCAGGCCCAGGCCGGGAAGGCTGGTGAACAGGCCCACCCACCAGGCGTCAAAGCGCATCCGGGCCATATCCAGGGTGTATTGCAGCTTCAACACCCCGTCCGCCGCCATCAGAATGCCCAGGGCGGTCACGATGAGCCGCAGGGTGATGCTGATGCCCGCGGCGTCCGGTCGGAAGCTGGCGATGGTGACGTAAATGCCCGCAGAGAGCATGACGATGCCGGCGGCGAACTCGGAGCGGTAAATGCCGCTGACGGGCTTGCGCAGGAAGTAGATGATGATATAGACCAGACCGATGGCGCTGACCAGGCCGCCGATCACATAACCGGCGTAGTCCCGCACGAAATAGGGCACGGCCAGAAATACCACGCCCAATATCAGGCACAGCGCCGCCGTGACGGCGAGGTTGCGGATGGGGTTGGTCACGATGCCGGTTTTTTTCGCGGACTGCCCGTTGTCGGGCTCCGTCGTTTTCTTTGCCATGATGATCGTCCTTTCCTCGTGAGTTGCTACAATATCTTACCATATTCGGCGGATAGTGTAAAGACAAACCGTGCCCGCCGGGGCGCTGGCAGGGCTTGCCGGAATTATAAACAAATTGTGAAAGTTCGGCGTCGGATGTTGCCCGCCCGCCGCTTCTATGATATGATTTCAGCGGATTTTTATATTGTATACTAAATATATATTTTCAAGCATTGAGGTAAGCGCCATGTCCAAATTCAGCGTAAAAAAACCCCTGACGATCTTTGTGGCCGTGCTGGCGGTCATCATTCTGGGCGTGGTGGCCTTTACACGGATGACGCCGGACCTGCTGCCAAACATGGACTTCCCCTATGTGATGATCATGACCACTTATCCGGGGCAGAGCCCGGAGATCGTGGAGGCGGAGATCACCAGGCCCATGGAGCAGTCCATGGCTACCCTGGAACACATCAAGGAGCTTACGAGCACGTCGCAGGAGAACTATTCCCTGCTGGTGCTGGAATTTGAGGAATCGGTGAATATGGACACCGTGGGCGTGGATATCCAGCAGGAGATCAGCGCTCTGCAGGGCACCTGGGACGAGGCCGTGGGCACGCCCTACGTGCTGAAGATCAACCCGTCCGTGCTGCCCGTGGGCATCGCGGCCGTGTCCCGGGAGGGCATGGACATCACGGAGCTGTCCGACTTTCTGGACGAGACCATCGTGCCCAAGCTGGAGGGCGTGGCGGGGGTCGCCAGCGTCAGCACCAGCGGGTCCATCTACCGGCAGGTACACGTGGTCATCAGCCAGGAGAAGATCGACGAGGTGAACGCCCGCATGGCCCAGACGGTGGAGAGCCGCCTGGACGACGCCAAAAAGGACCTGGAGGACACGAAAAAGGACCTGGAGGACGCCAAGGCCGAGCTGGATGACGCCCAGGAGCAGATCGACAGCGGCAAGGACGCTCTGGTGGGCTCCGCCAGCTCCGCCCAGGCCCAGCTCAGCGCCCAGCAGATGGAGCTCATCAAGGGCCGGGAGCAGATACAGCAGCAGCTCACCGAGCTGCAGCAGACCCAGAGCACCCTGACCAGCGCCATCGGCCAGCTGCAGCAGGCCCAGAGCGGCTATGAGCAGCTGGACGGGGCCATCGCCCAGCTGAACGACGGCATCGCCCAGATCGACCAGCTCACCGACGGCCTGGCCCAGGCGCGGACCCAGCGGGAGGCATTGCAGGGGCAGATCGCGGCCTTGGAGCAGCAGATCGCGCTCCTGTCCGGCGCGCAGAACACGGACCCGAACGCTGCGCCGGACCCGAACGCCGTGCCGGACCCGAACGCCGCGCCCGAGGTGGGGCCGGAGGCGGCCGCCCAGCTTGCCGAGCTGCAGGCCCAGCTGGCCACCGCCCAGGGGGCGTTGGCCGCCCTGGACGGGCAGATCGCCACGCTGGAGCCTCAGGAGGCTGCCGCCGCGGCCCAGCGGGAGGCCCTTACGGCCCAGCTCGCCACGGCCCAGAGCAGCGTCGCCAGCCTGGACGCCCAGCTGGCGGCCCAGGGCATAGACCGGGCGGGGCTGCCGGCCAAGATAGCGGAGCTGCAGGCCAACCAGCAGCAGGTGGACGCGGGCATCGCCCAGCTGAACAGCACCCTTTCGGACCTGGACAGCGGCGCCATCCAGCTCAGTCAGGCCATGGGGGCCCTGTCCAGCAGCCAGTCCGCGGGGCTTTTGCAGCTGGCGGATTCGGCGGCCCAGATCACCATCAACTCCGCCAACCTGCAGTCCGGTCTGGACCAGGTGCAGTCCGGCCTGGACCAGCTGGAGGATCAGAGGGCCGACGCGCTGGAAAAGGCGGATATATCCGGCCAGATCACCATGCAGACCGTCAGCCAGATATTGCAGGCCCAGAACTTCTCCATGCCCGCCGGGTATATCCAGCAGGACGGCGTGAGCTACATGGTCTCCGTGGGCGACGAGCTGACGGGGGAGGACGAGCTGAAGCAACTGGTGCTGTTTGACACCGGCGAGGACGCCATCGGCCCGGTGTATTTGGAGGATGTGGCGGACGTGTTCATCACGGACAACGCCGGGTCCGTTTACGCCAAGCTCAACGGCTCGGACGGCGTTATGCTCACCTTCGACAAGCAGTCCAACGCCGCCACCGCCGAGGTCAGCGATAATTTAAAGGCCCGGTTCGACCAGCTGGAGGAGGAGTACCCCGGGCTGGAATTTGTGTCCCTGATGGACCAGGGCGACTATATCTACCTCATCATCAACTCCATCATTTCCAGCATGCTCACGGGCGCGCTGTTCGCCATCATTATCCTGTTCCTGTTCCTGCGGGACCTGCGGCCCACGGTGATCACCATGGTGTCCATCCCGGTGAGCGTCATATTCGCGTTCGTGCTGATGTATTTTTCCGGCGTGACCTTGAACATGATATCCCTTTCCGGCCTGGCCGTGGCGGTGGGCATGCTGGTGGACAACTCCATCGTGGTCATCGAGAACATCTACAGACTCAGGTCCAAGGGGGCCACGGCGGTGCAGGCCGCCGTCGCCGGGGCAAGGCAGGTGGCCGGGGCCATCACGTCCTCCACGCTGACCACGGTGTGCGTGTTTTTGCCCATCGTGTTCGTGGAGGGCATCACAAGGCAGCTTTTTACGGACCTGGCCCTGACCATGACGTACGCCCTGCTGGCGAGCCTGGTGATCGCGCTGACGCTTGTACCCGCGATGGCAAGGGGCATGCTCCGGGATACGAAACGGAAAAAGTACGGTGAGAAGCAGCGGGGCGAGGGGGCCTTTTACCGGGGCTACCGGAAGCTGGCCATGTGGAACCTGCGGCATAAGTGGGTGACGCTGCTGCTGGCCATAGGGCTGCTGGGCTTCACCGGCTGGAAGGCGCTGCAGGAGGGCTTCAGCTTCATGCCGGAGATCGACATGAATACGGTCAACGTCACCCTGTCCATGCCGGAGGACGCCACACGGGACGAGGCGGTCCAATTGGCGGACGAGGCGTTGGAGAAGATCGAAGAGCTGCCCAACGCCCAGTATGTGGGCGCGATGATGGGCACCGGCTCCATCAGCGGCATGATGGGCGGCGGCAGCGCAGGGCAGTATGACGTGACCGTGTACGTGGGTCTGCCCGAGGGCGACTCCGGCGCGGAAGCGGGCCAGTGGATCGTGGACAAATGCGCCGATATGGGCTGCGAGGTCCGGTACGATTCGGCGATGATGGACATGAGCATGCTCACCGGCAGCGGCGTGGCCATCAATCTCTATGGCGAGGACATGACCGATCTGCAGTCCGCCGCCAGGACCATCGCCGACGCGGCGGCCGGCGTGGAGGGCGTGGCCGAGGTGGACAACGGCCTGGAAGACGCCCAGAACGCCTACCACGTGACCGTGGACAGAAACGCCGCCATGGCTAAGGGCTATACCGTGGCCCAGCTCTATATGGACCTGGCGACGGCTTTGACCACATCGACCACGGCGATGGACATGGATATGGGCAGTGTCAACGCGGACGTGATCGTGGAGGCCGGCGCGGGCATGAGCCTGGACGAGCTGCGCCAATATGAGTTCACGACCACGGACGCCGAGGGCAATACCAGCTCTTTCCGGCTGGAGGACGTGGCCACGGTGGACAGCACCGTGAGCCTGGCCGCCATCCACCGCATCGACCAGCGGCGGTATTTGGGGCTGACGGCCTCGCTGGAGCCGGGGTACAACGTCACCCTGGTCACCAGCGCGGTGCAGGAGGCGCTGGAGGATATCGAGCTGCCCGAGGGCGTCAGCTATGAGTTTACCGGCGAGAACGAGACCATCATGGAGGCGGTGGAGGACCTGATGCTCATGCTGGCCATCGGTATCGTGCTGGTGTACTTCATCATGGTCGCCCAGTTCCAGAGCCTGAAAAGCCCCTTCATCGTCATGTTCACCATCCCCCTGGCGTTCACCGGCGGGTTCGCGGCGCTGCTGCTGTTCCATATGGACATCAGCATCGTGTCCCTCATCGGGTTCGTGATGCTGGTGGGCATCATCGTGAACAACGGCATCGTGCTGGTTGATTATGTTAACCAGCTCCGGGCCAGCGGCATGGAGCGGCGCCAGGCGCTGGTGGAGGCGGGCGTGACCCGTATGCGGCCTATCTTCATGACCAGCCTGACGACTATACTGGGTCTGATCGTTATGGCTCTGGGCAAAAACGTGGGCACCAGTATCATGCAGCCCGTGGCGGTGGTGTGCATCGGCGGACTGCTGTACGCGACCATTATGACACTGTTCGTGGTCCCGGCCATTTACGACATGATGAACCGGAAGGAGCTGAAGGTCGTCCGGGAAGAGGATATCGAGTATAACGAGCTGTAAAACGTCGGAAAATACGCGCCCCTGTCTGCTCAAAATGAGCGGGCAGGGGTTTTTGCTGTTCTGCCAGCATTTGGCAGGTTATTTTCACCGCGCTACAGGTTACGACGGGAAACGATGCCGGCCGGCGGCTATAATTATGTCAACACAACACACGGAGGCGCGATCATGGCGGTACGGACGAGGCAGATGGGATGGGGCGCGGCATGGACGGATATGTTCCGGCAGCGTCCGGCGCTGCGGGAGGGGCTCGCGCAGGCGGGACATTTCCTGCTGGGACTGAGCCTGGGCGCGGGGCGGCTGTTCGGCGGCGCGGGGCCCTTCGGCATCGCGGGCGTGGCCGCGGCCGGGTCGGACATGCGGGGGTTTCTGTGCCTGATCGGCGCGAGCGTGGGCTATGTGATATCCGGGGGCGTGTTCCCCGGCATACGGTATATCGCGGCGGCGTTTGTGGTGTTCACGCTGGGCTATCTCACCCAGAGCATCGCCCTGCGGCGGCAGCGGTGGTTCATGCCCGTGATGGCGGCGTGCGCGTCGGCGCTCACCGGGGCGCTGTACGGCCAGGGCGTTGTGGGCGGTCTGCCCGCGCAGGTGCGGCTGTTTCTGGAGGTGGTGCTGTCCGGCGGGTGCGCCTATTTCTTCTCGCTGGTGCTGGATAAGGAGGACGCGTGTACCGAGGCGGCGGAGCTGCGCCGGAGCATCAGCGTGGCGATATTAGCCGGGTGTGCGCTGATGGGGCTGGCGGGCATCAAGGTTTTCAACACCTTCAGCGTGGGCCGGACCGCGTGCCTGATGGCGGTGATGACGGCGGGGTTTTGCGGCGGGATGCTGCCCGGGTGCGCGGCCGGGTGCGCCATGGGGCTGGCGATGGATATGGCCGGGCGGACGGCGATCTTCTGCGGGGCGGCCTACCCGCTGGCGGGGCTGGTCGCCGGGGGGTTATACCGGTACGGGCGGCTCACGTTCGCCGTGAGCTTTTGCGCGGCCAACGCGGTGGCGGTGCTGCTGGCGTGGGGAGCTCAGCCGCACGTGGAGGCGCTGTACGAGTGCTTCGTGGCGTCGGTGCTGTTCATGCTGCTGCCCCAGAGCGCGCTGACGCCGGTGGGGTCGCTGCTGCGCGCCGGCAAGGGCCAGGGGGAGACGGCCTTCCGGCTTTACCAGGCCCAGCGGCTGGAGCATTTGAGCCAAGGGTTCAGGCGGCTATATGAGTGCGCGTCCAGGCCGGAGCCGGACCGGTCCCCCAGGGGCGAGTCCGGGGCGGTGCTGGACCGGGCGGCAGACGCGGTGTGCAGGACATGTTCGGGCAAGGAGCAGTGCTGGAAAAAGGACGGGTCCGAGACGGCCCGGCTGCTCTCGCCCATGCTGGACAGCATCGCGGGCAAGAGCGGCGTCACGGCGGCGGATCTGCCGGCGGCGTTCCGGCAGCGGTGTTCCCGGGCGGAGGCATTCGCCGGGGCGGTCAACGGGGAGCTGCGGGGCGTGCGGTACCGGCGGCAGTACCGGGCAAGGCTGAAGGAGGGCCGGGCCGCGGCATACGGCCAGTTCATGGATATGGCCGAGGTCATGGAGCGGGCCGCCAAAGACATGTCCGGCACGGCGGGTCCGGACGGGGCGGCCGAGCGGCGGCTGAGCCGGTATCTCAGGAGCCGGGAGCTGGACGGGGTGTGTTCCGTGTTCCGGGACGGCCGGGGCCGGCTGCACGCGGTGCTGGAAGGGGCCGGCGTGGAGGCGCTGGAGGACGAGCCGGACTATCTGGAACGGCTCAGCGAGGCCGTGGGCGTGCGTATCTGCCGGGTGGGCGGCAAGGAGCCGGGGCGGATGGCGCTGCGTCAGGCGGAGCCGCTGGCCGTGTCCGTGGGCATCGCGTCCATGAAAAAGGAGGGCGAGAGCGTGTCCGGGGACAGGGGGACCTATTTCAAGACAGACGGGGGACTGCTGTGCGTCATTCTGTCCGACGGCATGGGCACCGGCGAGGACGCGGCCCGGGAGAGCGTGGCCGCGGTGGAGATATTGGAGGAGCTATTAAAGGCCGGGATGGAGCCGGGGTGCGCCATGCGGCTATTGAACAGCGCCGCCATGCTCAAAAACGGGGAGGACTGGGGCTACGCCACCGTGGACCTGTGCTGCATCGACCTGTTCACGGGGGATACCCGGTTTTATAAGTACGGCGCCGCGCCCAGCTACATCAAGACGGGCCGGGCCATCCGGCGGGTGAAGTGTACGTCCCTGGCGGCCGGGATGCTGGCGGGGGAGGGGTCCGCGCCGGACATGGTGCGCATGCGCCTGCGGCCGGGGAACGTGGCTCTCATCGCCTCCGACGGCGTTCTCGCGGAGAAGAACGACCAGTGGCTGCGGGATATTCTGGCCGGCAGCGACGGGGTGGAGACAAAGGCCCTGGCCAAATCGGCCCTGCGGGCGGCGGTGGTGCGCTTCGGCAACGCCGACGACATGACCGCCCTGGCCATCCGGGTGGAGCAGCGACAGTGAACAGGATACGTCCCACAAGGCTGCATAAGTTTGGCAGAGGCCGGTTACACTGCAAGCAAAGGGAAACGGGGGAGGGACCGGCGATGGTGAGAGGGACGAACCGACGGGTGGTCGTCGTGCGCTCGCCCGATCCGCAGATATTTGAAGAGGCCATCTTCATCATCCGGGAGGACCTGTTTCGCCGGGAGGACAGCGCCGACAAGGTCCTCCGTCAGGCCCGTCAGGCGGCCAACGCCTATCTGCGCAAAACAACGCCGCCCCGCCGGTGGTATGCCCGCCTGCCCGCCACGCTGTACGCGGGCCTGGGGGCCGTGGCCGCCGGGATAGCCTGGCTGGCCTTCCGGCTGGTGGGCGTGTGAGCGGGGCTTGTAATTTGGCAGGACCGGCGTATAATAGCCTAAAAGGAGGGGGTTGCCACGTGTCCATTCTGATAAAAGATACCACCCGGGAAGAGCGGGAGCGTATCGTAGCCAGGGCGCTGGCCGCCTGCGGCAGCGCGTGCGACGGCTGCAACGGCTGCGACAATTTGGGCGGCGGCCGGGTCGATGAGATGTATCAGCCCTATATCGACGGCATAAAGGAGATCGCCGAGATCAACGCGGAATACCGACGCGGCATGGTCCGGGGATAACAAAAACCACCCGGCGGGAGCAATCCCGCCGGGTGGTTTATATTCTGCTGTCTATCAGAGTTTTCTCGCAAGCATGTCCGGGTTGGTGCTGTGGGCCAGGGCCTCGTCCCGGGATATTTTGCCGGACTTGCAGAGCTTGAGAAGGCTGGCGTCCATGGAGAACATGCCGTCCGTGGCGGAGGAATAGATGAGCCCGTCGATCTGGTGTATCTTGTTCTCCCGGATCATGTTGCGCACGGCGGTGGTGGCGGTCATCAGCTCAAAGGCGGCGGTCACGCCCCCGTCGGCGGCGGGTATGAGCTGCTGGCTCACCACGGCTTGCAGCACGCTTGCCAGCTGCACGGCGATCTGCCGCTGCTGGCCGGAGGGGAACACGTCGATGATCCGGTCGATGGTGTTGGCAGCGCCCAGGGTGTGCAGGGTGGACAGGACCAGGTGTCCCGTCTCGGCGGCGGTCATGGCGATGGAGATGGTCTCATAGTCCCGCATTTCGCCAAGCAGTATCACGTCCGGACTCTGCCGCAATGCGGCCCGGAGGGCCACGGTGTAGCTGGCGGTGTCGGAACTGACCTCCCGCTGGCTGATGATGCTTTTCTGGTGCCGGTGCAGGTATTCCAGGGGGTCCTCCAGGGTGATGATGTGCTTTTCTTTGGTGCGGTTGATGCGGTCGATGATACAGGCCAGGGTGGTGGATTTGCCGCTGCCGGCGGGGCCGGTGACCAGCACCAGGCCCTTTTTCAGCTCGCTCAGGCCCACCACCTGCCCGGGAATGCCCAGGGCCTCCGGGTCGGGCAGGGCGAAGGTGATGACCCGTATCACCGCGGCCAGAGAACCGCGCTGGGTGTAGGTGCTCACCCGGTAGCGGGAAAGGCCCTGGATGGCGAAGGAGAAATCATCGTCCCCGGTCTGGCGCAGACGGCTGATGTCCCGGCCGGCCAGCTCGTAGATCTGGCGCACCAGCGCGTCCGTATCGTCGGGCATGACCCGCTGGCCGCCATAGTCCAAAAGCTTGCCGCCCAGCTTGTAGGAAAGGGGACGGCCCGCCACGAGAAACAGGTCGCTGGCGCCTTTTTTCGTCGTCTCGGTGAGAAAATCCAATACGGTCATGGTTCATTCCTCCAGTCCATCCAGCACGGGCAGACCGCCTGTGCTGAGCAAATTCAAGGGTTTGTCGGCGTCCCAGTCGTAATCGGACACGGCCTGCCAGCGGTCCACGGTGAAGCTCCGGCCGTCCGCGGGGAGGGTGACTTCTACGGCCAAAACTTGGTCCTCCCCCAGGGGGACCCGGCAGCTGGCCCGGCCGTCGTCCATCAGGGTGACGCCAGAAGCGGCGGCGACGGCTTGCACATCCTCGGCGGTGAGAAGGTCCGTCAGGATGGCGTTGGCGGCGTTTTCCGCCGCGTAATAGTCCGTGGTGCGCTGGGCGCTCTTCTCGCTCAGGCGAAGGTCGGCCCGGGCGCTGACAAGAGATAATACGGCGAAGGTCAGCAGGGACAGCATCACGAAGATGAGCACGATGGAGACAACGCCGGTGCTGACCACGGGCCGGCGGGTTCGGCGGCTATCCATGGGACACCTCCTCCGGGTCGGGCCAGCGCAGGTCCAGAGCGTAGATGGTCTCGCCGTCCGGTCCGTCCATGCGGATGTTGGCGGTGCGGACAAGGCCGTCGGCGGCGGTGTGGATGCGCATGGCGTAGGCCGCGTCGGTCTTGCCACAGGGGGCAAAGTCGGCGTCATAGTACACGGCGATGTGTTCCCCGTCGGCCACGGCCTGGGGGAAGTACGCTTGCAGCTGGTCCGGGGAGCCGTCCGTGTATTTTATCACGTTGGCCGCGCCGGACACGGCGGATGAGGCGAAGCTCAGGTCCCGGGCCCGGGTGGTGAGGGTGTGGGCCTTGGCGAAGGCCTGCACGCACACGGCGCTGCCCAGGGAGAAGAATAAAATGGCGATGATCAGCTCGATGAGAAAAAGGCTCGAGCGGGTGTTATTGTGCCTGTCCAGGGCGGCGCCTCCTTTCCCGCGGTACGCGTGTTGTCAGTTCCCGCTGCGCTGGTGGGCCAGATAGCGGACCGTGTGTCCGTCGCTGTCCGCGGCGGAAAACTCGTAAAAGCCGTTGCCGGCGTCGGCGACGGTGAAGTCCCGGACCTCCATGATCCGGCTGCCCATGGAGGCGGTCACGTCCGTGCCATCCCGGACAGTGAGCTCGTACAGAGCCTCGCCGTCGGAATAGATATAGGTACAGTAGGCGTCGTCCCCCAGCTGGTCGTAGAGGAGCAGGGCGGGGCAGTCCTCTATCTGGCCCAGCGCCGCGCCGCCGGACACGTCGTGCTGGCGCAGCTTTTCCGCCACGTAGGACAGGGCGGTCCGGGTGGAGAAGGTGTCCTGCATGTGCCGGGCGGTGTTCCGGTACGCCTGCACGCCGATGCAAACCAGAATGAAGGCGGCGGCGGCAAACACGCAGAACAGGCCGATGGTGAAAAGCAGGTCGGCGGTATGGGTCCGGGTGTTCTTATCCATGGGCCGCGCCTCCGTGCAGAGGGATGACGGACACGTCCGGCATCAGGTTGGAGCCGATCACTTCATAGCTGACCACATATTTGTCCCGGTCGTAGGTGAGGCCGTAGTGGTCCTCCAAGTAGTCCAGGCTGTCCGGGTAAAAGCCCTCCAGGGCGTAGCAGTGTACGGCGCTTTGCAGGATGGAGGTTTTCAGGCCCTCCGCCTCCTGCCGGGCGGTGACGCCGCTGAGACTGTTAAGTCCCAGCAGGAAAAGCGCCAGCACGGCCAGAAAAAACGCCGCCGATAATACCCGGCCAAAGGGAAAGCGGCGTGTACCGGTCCTCTCAAATCGGTTCATGCTTCCGCCTCCGTCAGCCGATGTTGGACATAACGCCCATCAGGGGCAGCATCACGCTCAGTAAGATCATGCCCACCGCCACGGATAATATGGCCACCAGGGTGGGCTCCAGCTTGGCGATGGCGCCGGCCATGCCCTCGCCGATCTCCGTGTCGTACTGCCGGGCGATCTGGCGCAGGACCTCGTCGGTGGCGCCGGTCTTCACGCCGATGTTGATCATCCGGGCGTACACGCCGGTGAAAAGGCCCGTCTCGATGATGGCGTCGGAGAGGCTGCCGCCCTCGGCGACCATGCGGCGGACGGCGTTGACCTTTTCGCCCACCACGGGGTGCTCCACCAGGCGGGAGACGGTGTCCAGGGCGTCGTCGATGTTCAGGCCGCTGGAAAGGGCCAGGTGCATGCCGCTGGCAAAGCGGGCGCAGGCGATCTTCTCGGCCAGCTTCCGGGTGCCGGCAAAGCCCGTGGCGAAACGGCGCAGACGGGTACGGCCCTGGCGCGTGCCGAGGAAATAGCCGCAAATGGCCGCAAGGAGCAGCGCCACGGCGATGAATACAACGCTGTACCGGCTCAGGGACTGGCCCATGCGCAGCACCGCGCCGGATACGCCGGTGAGGCCCGCGCCAAGCTGCCGGAATACCTGGTCGAATACGGGCAGGACCTTGATGATAAGTACCAGCATGACCAGGACCATCATGCCCAGCATGACAAGGGGGTAGGTCACGGCGCTTTTGATGCTCCGGGCCAGCTCCTCCTCCCGGCGGTAATAGGCCGCCAGGGACTCCATCACGTCGTCCAGACGGCCGGACTGGTCGCCAAGACGGACCATGCTGCGCATGTACTCCGGGAAACA
Organism: uncultured Oscillospiraceae bacterium; assembly: GCA_947624385.1. Taxonomy (GTDB): domain Bacteria; phylum Bacillota; class Clostridia; order Oscillospirales; family Oscillospiraceae; genus CAJOIG01. The sequence goes on along the minus strand of CANQJZ010000039.1, from coordinate 7,950 downwards.
GTCGCACGCCTGGACGGCGTCGGAAAAGCTGCCGCCGGTCTCCATACAGTCGAGCATGGTATCCAGCAGCTTTTTGCCGTCGCCGTCGGGCAGGTCCTCCCGCATGATGTGCAGACCCTCCAGGGCGGATATGCCCGAGCGGAGGATCATGGAAAGCTGGGCGCAGAAGGAGGCCAGCTCCGCGTTGGTCAGTGGCTTCATGGAAAAGGTCTCCTTTCGGTCAGTGCAGGTATTGCAGGGCGTAGTTGGACCCGTCGCCGATGTACTTCAAAATGGCCTCGCTGCTGTCGCCGTTGGAGGCGAAGGTGGGGTCCATGCGGGTCCAGCCGTCGCCGGAAAACTCGATGAGACGGTCGATCCAGCCCACGTCGTCCACATAGACGCTGATCCAGCTGTGGTAGATGCTGCCGGCGTAGCCTATCTCCAATCTGGTGGGGATGGCCTGACTGCGGAGCATGGCGGTGGTCAGGGCCGCGTAGTCAAAGCAGATGCCCGTGCATGTGGCCAGGGTGTCGTCCACCGTGGGAAGATAGCCGCCGGTGACGGTGGCGGCCTTCTCGCCGTCGTAGGTCACGTTGTCGATCACATAGCGGTAGATGCGCTCCACCGCGTCCAGGTCGCTGTCCGCGCCGGCGGCGGTCTCAGCCGCTACTGCCACGGCTTTGGTGTCCGGGTCGAACATTACATACTGGTTGGGGTAGAGGTAGGGCAGCAGGTCGCTTTCCAGTGCCACGTCCAGGCTCTCTTTAAAGAGGGTGGCGTAGGTGGTGCCCTGCACGTTTTCGTACCCGTCCACGGCGTACGGGCCGCTGCCGGCGGTCAGGGGCAGGGGCACAAAGGTCTCCGAGGGGGGCAGGAAGTATTTGTAGGCCACCGCGTCCGGGCCGGTGAGCATGACCACGGCCTTGGCGGCGGCGCCGGTATAGCGGGCCATCACGTAGCCCTGGTCGGCGTGGGAGACGTCCACCAGCAGGGGGTCGGCTCCCAGGACAAGATCGCCGGGCGCTTCCGGGACGTACACCGTCGGGTCGCTGGGCCGGATATCATCGGCCAGGGCCGGATGGCCCAGGGCCAGCGCCAGCAGCAGCGCCAGGGCAATACATCGGATGGGTTTCGGGATGGGCATAGCTATCGGGGCTCCTCACGGTCAGGGTCTCAAATAGGACAGGTCCTCTTGCAGCGCGCCGCGGGCGGCGGCGATATAGCGCTTGGCGGTGGCAAGGCTCACGCCCATGAACGCGGCGATCTCGTCCAGCTTCAGGCCGTTTTCGTAGCGCAGCAAAAAAGCCTGCCGCTCCTTGAAGGGCAGCTTCGCCAGACTGGCGCGCACCCGCTCCCAGCTGTCCCGGTCTTTGACCAGGCGGTAGGGCTCGTCGGCCAGACCGCCGGCGGTCTCGGGCAGCTCGGAGGCATACTCCCGGTCGGTACGGGCCGCCTGGGCAAAGTCACAGCAGACGTGGTAGGCGATCTGCAGCGTCCAGGGCACCAGCAGCCGGTCCAGCTTTAATGCGCCGATATTCTTGTATACGGCGATATAGACCTCCTGCATGGCGTCCTGCACGCTGTCAGGGTCACGCAGAAAGCCGTGGATACGCCGGCGGAGCATGGCGTGGGTGGCGTCGTAAAACTCCGCGAAGGCGTCCGCGTCCCGCGCCCGTATCCGGCTGGCAAGAAGGGCGAAATATTGTTGGTCAAAGCTGCCTGGCACGATAATAGACCCTCCGAAACGGTTTGTCAATCGGCGTCCGGAGCAGGGTCCAGCCGCAGGGAAAGGGGGTTGGCGTTGTGGTCCTGGACGGTGACGCGCACGGACGCGCCGGTGAGCTTTACCCGGACACAGCCATTGGCGCTGTCATGGGACGCGTCGGGGTAGGGCTCGCCGCTGTCCGCGTCGGTGACGGCCAGACTGTCCCAGTCGATGCCGGAGCCGTCCCCGTCCGTGAGGTAGAGATAGCAATACTCGCCCTGGCGCTCGTCGCGGTCCAGACGGGGCGGGTCCATGTCCGCCGAGATGCTTTTTGCGCGCACCAGCTGCAGGGCCGCTGCAACGACAAACAGCGCCGCCGCACAGACTGCGGCGACGCGGGGCAGCAGATATTTTACCCGCGCCCGCCGTCTATACTGTCCCGTAGGGGCCGACGCTTCCATGCCCAGCCTGGGCATGATCTCCCGGAGCAGTTCTTCGTCGGCGTGGCCGTGGCTGCGGTCGTTCATGAAGCGATTTCCTTTCCGGCGGATGTCCGGGGCTTGCGGTAAGTATGATAAACGGTGTAGGCCAGGGTCAGCAGAAGACTGGCCAGCATGGCGATGGCGCCGTAGCGCATGGGCATGAGGTAGCGCATTTTGAGGTAGGCGTGGTAGCCCAGAAGGGAGCCGAAGCTGACGCCCGCCGCCACCGGCACAAGCCAGGGTTCGGCCACGGCCAGGGTCAGGGTCAGCATGTCCGCGATGAAGAAGTACCGGTCGTGCATGTGGGGCAGGAAAAAGGGCACCCCGATGGCGAACAGCACACAGGCGCCGAACAGGGCCTTGTCGTCCATCTTCTTAAAGCTCACGGCGAACCACAGGAAAAGCCCCACGCAGAACACGGCGGTCATGATGATGCCCGCCCGCTCCCCGGCGGCGTTGGTCATGGCGCTGAAGTCGTGCAGGGCGTAGACCGAGGAGGAGTTGTAGTTGAGCCCGTCGCCGATGGTGCCGGTGTTGCGCAGGTACAGCGTCAGCAGCTCCCAGAATCCCCGGCCGGCGAAAACGGCCGGCAGGATGGACAGCACATAGGTCAGGGGGAAGAGGAAGATGTGCTTGAATTTGATCTTCCCCTTGAGCAGGAACAAAAACCATACCGGCAGCAGGAACACGCCCTGGAGCTTGAAGGACACGCTCAGGGCGATGCTTATCACGCTCAGGGCCGGGTGGTCGTCCAGGGCGAAATACACCGCCAGCACCGCGAACGCGCCGTAGATCACGTCGCACTGGCCCCAGAGAGCGCCGTTGAGGACGATGGAGGGCAGCCACAAGGTCAGCACGAAGGCGGACAGCTTCTTCACGGGGCTTTGCGTCAGCACCCCCACAAGGCGCATGACGGCCCAGGCCATCACCACGTCGAAGAAGATGCTCAGAAGCTTCACCAGTAAGAGGTCCCGCATGCCGCTCAGGGAGATGAGGGAGAGGAAATAGACGTACGGCACGTTGTAGTTACAGCTCCATATCTCCTGCCCCAGGCCCTTCCAGGCCCCATTGTCCCGCAGAGACTGTATCCAGACCCGTATCCAGTCCTGGTAGTCCAGGGTCTCATAGGTCAAAAGGCAGTACCGCAGCACGAAGGCCAGCGGTACCAGCAGCAGCGCCACAGCCTGCGGTGCCCGCTCGCGCAGCAGTCCCTCCCGCCAGAGAAGGTACAGCGCCAGCACAAGCTCCGCGTACAGCAATATGGTGGCCCGATAGTCCAAGACGGCTCCCCCCTCACAGAAAAAAAGCGGCGAGACACCCCGCCGCCGAAAAATCTTGTTATTTGTCTTGACAAAGGTATATGGAAAATGCTAGAATAATTTGCTATGCCGTAAAGAGGGGCGTCACACCCCACTCTCTATCGGTGCTATCATACCACATTGCCAGAAAAAATCAAGACGAAAGACAAAATTTGTAACAACTTACCCCGGCGTATCATTTACCGAAGGAGTGATCGAATTTCATGCCAAAGGAAGTCTACTACGGCAAGACCCTCCGCAAGAGCTTTGCCCGCGTGGAAGAAGTTCAGGACATGCCCAATCTTCTGGAGGTGCAGAAGAAGTCCTATAAGTGGTTCCTGGACGAGGGTCTGCGGGACGTGTTTCGGGATGTGGCCACGGTCACGGACTACTCCGGGAATCTGGAGCTGTCGTTCGTGGACTATAAAATGGACGACAAGCCCAAGTATTCCGTGCAGGAGTGCAAGAGCCGGGACGCCAACTACGCCGCGCCCCTGCGGGTGTCCGTCCGGCTGCGCAACAAGGAGACCGAGGAGATCAAGGAGCAGGAGATCTTCATGGGGGACTTCCCCCTGATGACCGACAGCGGCACCTTCGTCATCAACGGCGCCGAACGCGTTATCGTGTCCCAGATCGTCCGGTCCCCCGGCGTGTATTTCGACGCCCACCAGGACAAGGCCGGCACCACGCTCTACGGCGCGACCACCATCCCCTATCACGGCGCGTGGCTGGAGTATGAGACGGACGGCAACGATATCTTCTACGTCCGTATCGACAAGAACCGGAAGATCCCGGTGACCTGGCTGCTGCGGGCGCTGGGCGCTTACGACCCCAACCGGCCCCACACCTGGCTCACCTGCGCGCCGGTGCTGGAGGAGGGCGTGGTCACGGACGAGCAGCTGCTGGAGGTGTTCGGCAAGGATACGCGCATGGTGAACACCCTGGAGCGGGATACCTGCCACAGCCGGGAGGAGTCCCTGCTGGAGATATACCGGAAGCTGCGTCCCGGCGATCCCCCCACGGTGGAGACCTCCGAGGCCATGCTGGACGGGCTGTTCTTCGACAGGCGGCGGTATGAGCTTTCCAACGTGGGCCGGTATAAGCTCAACAAGAAGCTGGCCACGTGGAGCCGTATCGTGGGCTGCAAGCTGGCCGCGCCGGTGGCGGACCTGCAGACCGGCGAGATCGTGGCCGAGGCGGGGGAGAAGCTCACCCGCGACCGGGCCGAGCAGCTGGAAAAGCGGGGCCTGCTGGAGGCCACGGTAGAGGACGAGCACGGCAACGTGATCCGCGTGTTCGGCAACGGCGCCGTGCCCATGGGCGCGTTCGTGAAGTTCGACCCGGCGGAGCTGGGCATAAAAGAGAACGTGCGGTATCTGGTCCTGCGCCAGCTTTTGGAGCAGTTCGGCGACGACGAGGCCGCGTTAAAGGACGCCATCACGGAGCATATCGACGAGCTGGTCCCCAAGCATATCGTGGCCGACGACGTGTTCGCGTCGGTGAACTATCTCAACTGCCTGGCCCACGGCGTGGGTTCCGCCGACGACATCGACCACCTGGGCAACCGGCGGGTGCGCAGCGTGGGCGAGCTGCTGCAAAACCAGTTCCGTATCGGCTTCGCCCGCATGGAGCGGGTGATCCGGGAGCGGATGACCCTGCAGGACCTGGACGTGATCACGCCCCAGAGCCTCATCAATATCCGGCCCGTGTCCGCGGCCATCAAGGAGTTCTTCGGGTCCTCGCCCCTGAGCCAGTTCATGGACCAGACAAACCCCCTGGCGGAGCTGACACACAAGCGGCGTATGTCCGCGCTGGGTCCCGGCGGCCTGAGCCGTGAGCGGGCCAACTTCGACGTGCGGGACGTGCATTACAGCCACTACGGCCGTCTGTGCCCCATCGAGACGCCGGAAGGACCCAACATCGGCCTGATCTCCTATCTGGCCAGCTTCGCCCGTGTGGACGAGTACGGGTTCCTGGTGACCCCCTACCGGAAGGTGGATAAGACCACGGGTCTGGTGACGAAAGACGTGGACTATCTCACCGCCGACGTGGAGGACCGGTTCTTCGTGGCCCAGGCGTCCGAGGTGGACGACGAGGGCCAGTTCATCCACAACCGGGTCACCTGCCGGCATCGCGACGAGATCATCGCCGTGCCGCCGGAGCAGGTGGACTATGTGGACGTGAGCCCCCGGATGATGGTGTCCATCGCTACGGCCATGATCCCCTTCCTGGAAAACGACGACGCCAACCGGGCCCTCATGGGCGCCAACATGCAGCGCCAGGCCGTGCCGCTGCTGACCACGGAGGCTCCCATCGTGGCCACCGGCATCGAGCACAAGTGCGCCATCGATTCCGGCGTGTGCGTGCTGGCCGAGGACGAGGGCACCGTGCTGCGGGTGGATGCGGACCACATCGAGGTCAAGTATAACGACCTGGGCGTGAAGGAATATCACCTTATTAAATTCGCCCGGTCCAACCAGTCCACCGCGTTCAACCAGCGGCCCATCGTCAGCGCGGGCGAGCACGTGATGAAGGGCGACGTGCTGGCCGACGGCCCGTCCACCAAGGACGGCGAGCTGAGCCTGGGCAAGAACATCCTGGTCGGGTTCATGACCTGGGAGGGCTATAACTACGAGGACGCCATCCTGCTCTCCGAGCGGGTGGTCATGGAGGACGTGTATACCTCCATCCACGTGGAGGAGCACGAGTGCGACAGCCGGGATACCAAGCTGGGGCCCGAGGAGATCACAAGGGATATCCCCGGCGTGGGCGACGACGCGCTGAAGTATCTGGACGAGCGGGGCATCATCACCGTTGGCTCCGAGGTCCGCGCCGGCGATATTCTGGTGGGCAAGGTCACCCCCAAGGGCGAGACCGATCTGACCGCCGAGGAACGGCTGCTGCGGGCCATATTCGGCGAGAAGGCCCGGGAAGTGCGGGACACCAGTTTGAAGGTGCCCCACGGCGAGAGCGGCATCGTGGTGGACGTGAAGATGTTCACCCGGAAAAACGGCGACGAGATGAGCCCCGGCGTCAACCAGGTCGTCCGGGTGTACATCGCCCAGAAGAGAAAGATCTCCGTGGGCGACAAGATGGCCGGCCGCCACGGCAACAAGGGCGTGGTCAGCCGTATTTTGCCGCGAGAGGATATGCCCTATCTGCCCGACGGCACGCCGTTGGACATCGTGCTGAACCCCCTGGGCGTGCCCTCCCGTATGAACATCGGGCAGGTGCTGGAGGTCCACCTGGGCTACGCGGCCCACGCGCTGGGCTGGAAGGTGGCCACCCCCGTGTTCAACGGCGCCAACGAGGAGTCCATCAGGGCATGCCTCAAGGACGCGGGACTGCGCGAGGACGGCAAGATCGCCTTGCGGGACGGCCGCACCGGCGAATACTTCGACAACGACGTGACCGTGGGCTGGGTGTACTTCCTCAAGCTCCACCACCTGGTGGACGATAAGATCCACGCCCGGTCTACCGGCCCCTACAGCCTGGTCACCCAGCAGCCTCTGGGCGGCAAGGCCCAGTTCGGCGGCCAGCGCTTCGGCGAGATGGAGGTCTGGGCCCTGGAGGCCTACGGCGCGGCGTACACACTGCAGGAGATACTCACGGTCAAGAGCGACGACGTGACCGGCCGTGTGCGGACCTACGAGAGCATCGTCAAGGGCCACAATATACCCCAGCCCGGCGTGCCCGAGTCGTTTAAGGTGCTGGTCAAGGAGCTGCAGAGCCTGTGCCTGGACGTGAAGGTGCTGGGTAAGGACGGCCAGGAGATCGAGCTGAAGGACGACGAGGACGACGACTTCACGCCCACTTTCGGCGCGGTGGAGAACAGCCGCTCCGACGATAGGGAGTTCGAGCGCAGCGGCTACAGCATCGACCAGATCGACGAGAACGAGCTGGAGCTCGATCTGGGCAGCGAAAACGGCACCGTTGACGACGATTATACAGACGATATGGACTCGGACGGAGAGGAGGACTTTATCGAATGAGTTACGCTCCTTTTGAAGCGATCAAGATCGGCATCGCATCCCCGGAAATGATCCTGTCCTGGTCCCACGGCGAGGTCAAAAAGCCGGAGACCATCAACTACCGGACATTAAAGCCCGAGCGGGACGGCCTGTTCTGCGAGCGCATTTTCGGGCCGACCAAGGACTGGGAATGCCACTGCGGCAAGTATAAGAAGATACGCTATAAGGGCAAGATATGCGACCGGTGCGGCGTGGAGGTCACCAGGGCCAAGGTCCGCCGGGAGCGGCTGGGCCATATCCAGCTGGCCACCCCCGTCAGCCACATCTGGTATTTCAAGGGCATCCCCTCCCGGATGGGCGTGCTGCTGGACCTGACGCCCCGGGTACTGGAAAAGGTGCTGTACTTCGGCTCCTATATCGTCACGGACCCGGGCTTCTCCCCCCTGCAGAAGTGCCAGATACTCACCGAGAAAGAGTATCGGGACATGAAGGAGAAGTACGAGGACGACTTC
>CANQJZ010000038.1 GCA_947624385.1 uncultured Oscillospiraceae bacterium | reverse complement strand
AACCGGCCCATCACCGTGGGCATCACCCAGTTCTCCAACCTGAACATGATCGAGTGGCAGAACCTGTTCGCCGCGTCCTTGCTGGCGACCATCCCGGTGGTCATCCTGTTCATGTGCATCGAAAAGCACCTGACCAGCGGCCTTACCTCCGGCGGCGTCAAAGGGTAACACATTTGTTTGAATGGAAAAGCGCCCCCGTCCGAACGGACGGGGGCGTTGCCATTTGCGGAGCCGAACTCTGCGAGGCTAATTATTGGAGTGACAAAAATTATTAAATTTCGTCGTTTACCTCTTTATTTTTGAAAAGGATTGAAGTACTATATAAATTGATATAATTCTCAGTATGAGGTGCGGCCGTGGTCTTTTCCAGCATGCTGTTCGTGTTTCTGTTCCTGCCGGCGAATCTGCTCAGCCAGATACTTTTGACCTCGCCCAGGGCAAAGAATATCGCGATGCTCGCGTTCTCCCTGGTTTTCTACAGCTGGGCGGGACCGCGGTATCTTTTGCTGCTGCTGGCCATGGTCCTTATCTGCTGGCAGGGCGCCATCCTCATCGAGGACGCGCCGGACGAGCGGCGCAAGCTCTGGCTTGTGGTGACGGTGGCGCTGTGCCTTGCCATATTGGGCGTGTTCAAATACCTGGGCTTCCTGCTGCGAAACTTCCAGGCTTTGACGGGCATTCCTAAAGTCATCCCCAACATCGTGCTGCCCATCGGCATCTCGTTTTACACCTTCCAGCTCATCTCCTACGTGGCGGACGTATACCGGGGGGAGGTAGAGGCCCAGCGGAAATACTGGCTGCTGCTTCTGTACGCCAGCCTTTTCCACCAGTGCATCGCCGGCCCCATCGTCCGGTACAAGGACGTGAACGAGGACCTGACGGCCCGGACGGTCACCCCCGCGGAGATCAGCGCCGGCATCAGCCGTTTCACGATAGGCCTTGCCAAAAAGGCGGTGCTGGCCAACGGCTGCGCCGTGATCGCGGACGGGCTTCTGGTCTCCGACGCCCAGGCGCTGGCCAACCTGCCCGCCATGGGGATACTGCTGGGAGCCGTGGCGTTCACGCTGCAAATTTACCTGGACTTCTCCGCCTATTCCGATATGGCCATCGGCATGGGGCTCATGTGCGGGCTGCACTACCGGGAGAACTTCAACTATCCCTACATGTCCGGCTCTGTCACCGAGTTCTGGCGGCGGTGGCACATCTCCCTGAGCAGCTTTTTCCGGGACTATGTGTACATCCCCCTGGGCGGAAGCCGCTGCGGCACGGGCCGGCAGCTTCTGAATCTGTTCGTGGTCTGGTTCCTCACCGGCATGTGGCACGGTGCCAGCTGGAACTTCATCCTGTGGGGCCTCTACTTCGGGGTGCTGCTGGCGGTGGAGCGGTTCGTGCTGGGCAAGGACGGTCAGCGCTGGCTGCCCCAGATCGTGCGCCACGGCGGCGTGCTCATTCTGGTCACGTTCAGCTGGATCGTGTTCAAATTCACGGACATGGGCCTTCTTGGCACGGCGCTCAAAGGGCTGTTCGGCCTGAACCACAACGGCTTTTCCAACGCCTCGGTGTCGCTGCTATTTAAGAACAACATCTATTTCCTGCTGTTCGCCTGCGTGGCCTGCACGCCCATCGGCAAGGCATTGCGCACGGTGCTTTCCAACCTGGGCCGCCGGGGCGGGGTGCTGGGCATTTTGAACGCCGCCTGGGAGGTCGTACATCCGGTGGCGCTGCTTATTCTGGCGGCCATAGCCCTGGTGGGGGACAGCTACAACCCCTTCATCTATTACCAGTTCTGACGGGAGGCGAGCGGACCGATGAAAGACAAAACGCGGCTGGTCCAGGCCGTCAAGCTCATAGCGTTCGCCTCGGTGCTGGCGGCGATGTGTATTCTGGGCATAATGTGGTTTTTGCGGCCCACGGAGTCGGTGCTGGAAAAGCGGGAGTTGGCGAAGTGGCCCAAATTCACCCTGGCGTCCTTCTGGGACGGGAGCTTTTTCAGCGGCATCGACGCCTGGTACTCGGACACCTATCCCGCCCGGGAGGAGATGATCTCCGCCCAGAAGGACATGGAGGGCCATTACGGCATCCGGGACACCCAGATGATCGGCGGCGGCATCGTGGCCGACGCCATACCCGACCCGAACGCCGATACCGATACCAGCGCGCCGGAGACCCCGGCGGACCCTGACGCCGCGCCCACGCCTACGCCCACGCCGGTACCCACGGCCGCGCCGGACGGGACCATCCACGAGGTGGGCGAGTTCGCCGCCGGCGGCATTTACATCACCCACAACAGCGCCTACGGCGGGTATTATTTCAGCCAGGCCGGTGCGGACGCCTATATCGACACCATGAACCAGGTCTACCAGAACATTGGCGACAAGGTGAACATGTACGTGATGAACCCGCCCATCAGCGCCAGCGTCATGCTGGACGAGACCGTCTGGAACGACATCGGCTGCAGCGACGAGGGCGCGGCCATCGACTACGTGTGCAGCAAGCTGGACCCGGGCATTAAGACCGTAGACGTGTACGACACCCTGCGGGCCCACAACGCCGAGTACATCTATTTCCGGGCGGACCACCACTGGACCCAGCTGGGCGCCTATTACGCCTACACGGTGTTCTGCAGCGTGAAGGGCATCACCCCCCACGACATCAACGATTACGATGTGCGCACCTTCGCGGAAAACCGGTTCCTGGGCAGCTACTATACCTCCAGCAACAAGTCCCCGGAGCTGGCGGTCAACCCGGACACGGTGTACGCCTACACGCCCAAGGGGACAAACGACATGGAGATGATCATGCAGGACGGCACCCACCTGGATTGGGAGATCATTTTTGACGATTGGGAGTACCCGGACTCGGAGACCTACTGCATCTTCTCCGGTGCGGACCGGCCCTTCGCCCACGCCCACAACGATTCCATCACCGACGGCAGCGCCGTGCTGGTGGTCAAGGACTCCTTCGCCAACGCCTTCATCCCCTGGCTCATCGACCACTACGAGGACGTGTATTGGGTGGACTACCGCTACACCGACAACACCGTGTCCCAGATGGTGGCGGACTACGGGGTGCAGGACGTGATCTTCGAGGCGGCCATGTCCCTGGCCACGTCCATGGGCTCCAACAGCGCCTATCTGAGCATCGGCCAGTGAGAACACGCTTTTATCTGGGGAGGCATTTGCGTTGCGTTTGCATTTGAAAAAGACAGCGGCGGTATTGCTGGCGGCGGCCATGATGGTGGCCGCGTGCGGGGCCGGTGAGCGGCCCGAGAGCGAGCCGCCCGCCGCCCGGAGCGTGGCCTGGTACATCATCCGTTCGGGCTGCGGCCGGTCCCTGGCGGACCTGGAGCCGGTACACGAGACCCGGGACGCGGACACCGTCGCCTATTACCTGACGGAGGTCTACGGCCTGGAGGAAGGCTCCTGGTCGGACGCGGCCATTTATCGGGCCGGGGGCACGGAGGCGTTCGAGATCGCCGTGGTGCGCATGGACAGCGAAAAAGCCGCCAAAAAGGCGGCCGACGCGCTGGAGGATTACATAGAAGCCCGGGAGGGCGACTTCACCGGCTATGAGCCGGAGCAGGCCGCCATCGTGCATGATTCCAAGGCCGCTTATTCCCCCCAGGGCGACGCGGCCCTGCTCATTTGCCAGGACCCGGACGCGGCGGAGAACGCCTTTCTGGCCGCCTATGACGCGATGGCGCGGATAAGCTTCACGCCCCCCGGGGAGGACGATATGACCCCCTACGACACCGCCGCTATCTTAACGGCCTGGGACAGCGGGGACAGCAGCGGCCTTTCCGAAAAGGACGCCGCCATTTTGGATATGGCCACCGCCGCCCTGGACGAAGTACTGACCCCGGACATGACGGACTATGAGAAGGAGCATGCCATTTACCAGTGGGTGACCGGCCACGCCATCTACGACCAGGACCACTACGACAAGCTGGGCCGGATGGACCCGGATTCCTATAACCCCTACGGCCTGATGCACAACGGCAAGGCCGTGTGTCTGGGCTTTGCCACCACGTTCCAGCTTCTGATGGATATGGCCGGCGTGGAGTGCGTCACCGTGGTAGGCGCTTCCCGGGCCAGCACCGCGGACCACGCCTGGAACATGGTCCGGCTGGACGGGAAATGGTACTGCGCGGACCCCACCTGGGACGTGGAGGAACCGCCGGAGCGGTGGAGCTACTTCAACGTGACCAGCGACTGGATGACCCTGACGGACCACCAGTGGGACTATGAGACCGTCCCGGACGCCACCGCCGAGGACGGCGGTCTGGGCGCGTAAAGCGAAAAGCGGAAAGGCGGGACCCCAAAAAGGGCCCCGCCTTTCCTTATGCCTGAGCTCAACCGTAGACCTGCCGCAGGCCGCCGAATGTCATCACGGAGCCGCCGGAGCCCTGCATGATGTTGATGGGCATATCCGGGTCCAGGACATATTGGGCCCGTGCGGCGTCAAAGTCGGCGCCGGATACTGCCTCGCCGGCGATAAAAAAGCTGGACAGATCGGGCCGCCCCGCCGTGCCGACGTGCATCATATTGACGCTCTCGCCAAAGCGGCCGGCCGCCACGTCTATGGGCAGATAGCTGTAATCGGTGAGAAAGCTGCTCCCATCCGCCGTGTGGCTCTCCTGCACGACGTAGACGACGCCGTCTTTCTCCGCCACGGCCACGCTGCCGCTGTTGCCGCCCACCTCCTCAAAAAGCTCGTCGCGTTTCAGCAGCACGGCGCTGTCGGCCCCGATCAGCCAGGCGTCGGAGTACACGTCGCGCATCACGCCGTCATCCGTGACCGCGTACATCGTCACCAGGAGCTGACAGCCGCCCATGTCCCGCACATAGCCCAGCGGCTCCATCCAGCCGTTCGAGCCGCCGTCGAAGCCCTCCTGGGCCTCTATGATGTCCAGCACCGCGCTCACGCCGCTGCCGCCGCCGCTGTTGCCGCCGCCCCCGGATGTCCGGGTCGCCTCCGGCGCGGAGGCGGTCAGGCCGTCGTTATTGATGCACAGGGAGAACAGCGTGTCGCTGAAGGCCGCGGCCGTCTGCTCGGCGTACTCGTCCGTAGACCGGGCGGTCACCTTCCAGTATTCGCCGCCGGAGAGGAAAACGGCGATGTATATCGTGTACCGCTCCCCGTCGTCATATGCCTCCATGCTCGTCATGCTGTAGCTGTACCGGCCCAGGTCGAACTGCGAGGTCTGGGCCGTATAGCGGGCGTTGTCCCAGGAATCGAAGTAGTAATTGGCCGTGCCGCTCAGGACCCTTTCCAGGTCGTCTTCCGCGTCCCACGCTGTCTTCATGATGGTCACGCTGGCCTCGGAATAGACGTGCTCCAGCGCGTAAACGCCCAGGCTGCTGCTGTACTCCTCAATGTGGGCCGTGTCGCGGGCGAAAAACGTCACCGGCGAGCCCTCCAGCTCCATGTCGTAGTACGCGTACCCCTCCGCCTGATAGGGAGCGGTGACGTAGAAGCTCCGGACGACGTGCTCCTGCTGCTCGACGTACTCCTCCACCCTGGGCGCGTCTCGGTTGATCAGCGCCTGCATGCAGTAGCAGCCGAAGTCCCCCAGGCCGTCAAAGATATAGAGCCCGCCGGCATAGCTCTTGCCGTTCAGGTCCAGGTCATAGGCGCACATGTAGCAGGGCGTGCCGTCTATGTCCCCCCAGTCGCTGACCTGGACACGCAGGTCCTCGGAACCGACCCAGTCGGTCAGCACGGTCCTGTCCGCCTCGATGAGGGCGGCAAAATCCGCCGCGCTTTGGATAAAATGGGCGTTGTCGGCGGAGGCGAACGCGTACTCGACCGACACGCGAAAATCGTCCCCGTCGGTCACCAGCGTCACGTTCTCGTACGGCTCCGTGACCTCGTACCCCTCCGGCACCTCCATGGCGAACTTCACATGGTCGTTTTCGTATTTCTCATAGCCCTCTTCCGCCTCCGTCTGCGCCGGACCCGGCAGGAAAAATCCCCGGCTGCTGTCCCGGGCCATGCCGCTGCTGAGGACCGCGCACGCCGCCATGAGCGCCGCCAGCGCCCACGCGCCCAGCCTTTTTTTCGCCGTCATACCGCATACCTCCTGTTATTATCCTTATGCTCAAAAGATACCACGCCGGCCAACCCACGTCAACAAAAACCGCCGCCGTCCTATTTCCCGGAATTTTACAGGGAAATTCATATAACCCATTGACAGACTAGGAAATGAGGGTTATACTACCCGTGGAATTTAACGCGGAGGATGTTTGCACACTATGTATGTATACGCGGACAACGCGGCGACCACCGCCGTGAGCCCCAGGGCCCTCGAGGCCATGCTGCCCTATTTCTCGGAGGTTTACGGCAACGCCTCCAGTCTGCACAGCCCCGGTCAGCGGGCGGCGGAGGGTCTGCAGTGGGCGCGGGAGACTGTGGCGAAGGCCATCAACGCGGACTTCAAGGAGATCTATTTCACCGGCTGCGGCAGCGAGTCGGACAACCAGGCCATCCTCTCCGGCGCGGCGATCGGCGCCCGGCAGGGGAAAAAGCACATCGTCTCCACGGCCTTTGAGCACCACGCGGTGCTGCACACGCTGGAAAAGCTGAAAAAGCAGGGCTATGAGATCACGCTGCTGGACGTACACGAAAACGGCGTGGTGACGGCGGATGACGTGGCCGCCGCCATACGGCCCGACACGGCCCTGGTGACCGTCATGATGGTCAACAACGAGATCGGCACTATCCAGCCCATCGCGGACATTGCCAGGGTCTGCCACGAGCGCGGCGTGCTCTTCCACACCGACGCGGTCCAGGCCGTGGGCCATATTCCCGTGGACGTAAAGGCCCTGGACGTGGATATGCTGTCCCTGGCGGCCCACAAGTTCCACGGCCCCAAGGGCGTGGGCGCTTTGTACGCCCGCAAAGGTGTACCCCTGGTGAACGTGATCGAGGGCGGCCAACAGGAGCGTGGCAAGCGTGGCGGCACGGAGAATATCGCCGGCATCGTGGGGCTGGCCGCCGCGCTGGAAGAGGCCACGGCGGACCTCGGCAAAGATATGGCCTACGTCACCGCCCTGCGGGAAAAGCTCATCGACGGCCTTTCCAAGATACCCCACAGCCGCTTAAACGGCGACCGGGACCAGCGGGTACCGGGCACGGTGAACTTCTGCTTCGAGGGCATCGAGGGGGAGAGTTTGCTTCTCCTGCTGGACGCTCGCGGCATCGCCGCCAGCTCCGGCAGCGCCTGCACCTCCGGCTCCCTGGACCCCAGCCACGTGCTGCTGGCCCTGGGGCTGCCCCATGAGGTCGCCCACGGCAGTCTCCGCCTGAGCATCGACCGGATGAACACCGAGGCGGAGATCGACCACATCATCGCATCTGTCCCGGAGGTCGTGGATTATCTTCGGGCCATGTCCCCGGTGTGGGACGAGTTGGAGCGGGGCCTGACGCCCCATTTGATATAAGGAGGTTAGCAAAATGCCACTTTACAGCGACACAGTTATGGACCACTTCCAGCACCCCCGGAACGTGGGGAAGATGGAGGACGCCGACGGCATCGGCGAGGTGGGCAACGCCGTCTGCGGCGACATCATGCGCATGTATATCAAGGTCCGGGACGGCATCATCACCGACGTGAGCTTCATCACCTTCGGCTGCGGCAGCGCCATCGCCAGTTCCTCCATGGCCACGGAGATGATCAAGGGCAAGCCCATCGAGGAGGCCCTGGAGCTTTCCAACAAGGCCGTGGCCCAGGCGCTGGACGGTCTGCCCGCCCACAAGCTGCACTGCTCCGTGCTGGCGGAGGAGGCGGTGCGGGCCGCGGTAAAAGATTACTACGACAAGAATCATATCGCCTACGACCCGGCCATTTTCGGCTGCGATATGGCCTGTGCCCACGAGCACGACCACACCCCCACGGAGGAATAAGCCCGTGCAGGAAATGCCGGGAAAGGCGCTGATCGCCATGTCCGGCGGCGTGGACTCCAGCGTGGCCGCCCTGCTCATGACCCGTGCGGGCTACGCCTGCGTGGGCGCCACCATGAAGCTGTGGGACGGCGAGACGGCAAGCGACAAAACCTGCTGCACCGCCGACGACGCGGCCGACGCCCGGTCCGTGGCCATGCGGCTGGGGATGCCCTTTTACGTGTTCAACATGGGCGAGAGCTTCCGCCGGCAGGTCATCGACCGCTTCATCGCCGCCTACGAGGCCGGGGACACGCCGAACCCCTGCGTCGAGTGCAACCGGTATATGAAATTCGACCTGCTGCGGCGTCAGGCCGCGGTGCTCGGCTGCGACACGCTGGCCACCGGGCATTATGCCCGTATCGATCAGGACGCCAACGGCCGTTGGCTTTTGCAAAAGGCGGCGGGGCCGGAAAAGGACCAGAGCTACGTGCTCTATATGCTCACCCAGCGCGAGCTTGCCCACACCCGCTTTCCCCTGGGGGACATGACCAAGGACGCCGTGCGGGCCCTGGCGGCGGAAAACGGCTTTTTAAATGCCCGCAAGCGGGACAGTCAGGACATCTGCTTCGTCCCGGACGGGGACTATGCCGCCTTCATCCGCCGGACCACCGGGAAAAATTACCCCGCCGGGGACTTTGTGGACGAGCGCGGGAATATTCTGGGCCGGCATAATGGCCTCATCGGCTGCACCATCGGCCAGCGCCGTGGTCTGGGCGTGGCGGCCGGCAAGCCCGTGTACGTGTGCAAAAAGCGCTTGGCGGACAACGCCGTGGTCCTGGCCGGGAACGACCGGCTCTTCTCCCGGCGGCTGCGGGCCAACAACATCAATCTCATCCCCTTTGACGCGCTGGACAGGCCCCTGCGGTGCAAAGCCCGGGTCCGGTATAACCAGACGGAGCAGCCCGCCACGGTGGCCCAGACCGGGCCGGACGAGCTGGAAGTCGTCTTCGATAAACCCCAGCGGGCCGTGACCACCGGCCAGGCCGTGGTGCTGTACGACGGCGACATCGTACTTGGAGGCGGGACGATATCCCAAACGGAGGAACTGCAATGACGAGAGACGAGGCGTGGGCCCTGCTCACGAAATACAACAAGGACCGCTTCCACCTGCAGCACGCGCTGACGGTGGAGGGCGTCATGCGCTGGTACGCCAACGACCTGGGCTATGGCGACCAGGCGGACTTCTGGGCCACGGTAGGGCTATTGCACGACCTGGACTTTGAGATGTGGCCGGACCAGCACTGCGTCAAACAGCAAGAGCTTATGCGGGACGCTGGCGTGGACGAGGCCACCATACACGCCACCTGCTGCCACGGCTGGGGCCTCACAGGCGTGGACATGGAGCCCACGCTGGAAATGGAAAAGGTGCTCTTCGCCGCGGACGAGCTCACCGGCCTCATCGGCGCGGCGGCGCTGATGCGCCCTTCCAAGAGCGTGCGGGACATGGAGGTCAAGAGCCTCAAGAAGAAGTTCAAGTCCGCCGGCTTTGCCGCCGGGTGCAGCCGCGATGTCATCCAAAAGGGCGCGGACATGCTGGGCTGGCCCTTGGAGCAGCTCATGGAAAAGACCATCCTGGCCATGCGCTCCTGCGAGGCGGACGTGCAGGCGGCTATGGAAAAGCTTTGAGCTTTTAAGGAGGCGGCGGGATGAAGATAACCACTAGAGGCAGATACGCCCTGCGGACCATGGTCGATCTGGCCCAGCACAGCGGCGACGGGCTGGTGACGCTCAAGGACGTGGCCGCCCGCCAGGGCGTGAGCCAGAAGTACCTGGAGCAGATCGTGACCCAGCTGAGCAAGGCAAGGCTGGTCAAGGGCGTCCGCGGCCCCCAGGGGGGCTATTGTCTGGCCCGTGAGCCCAGGGACTATAACGTGGGCGAGATATTGGAGCTGGTGGAGGGCAGTCTTGCCCCGGTTGAGTGTCTGGACACGGACGTGAACACCTGCGAGCGGTGCGGCTCCTGCGCCACGCTGGACATGTGGGCGGGGCTGTACAAGGTCGTCACCGACTATCTGGGCAACATCACCCTGCAGGACATCCTGGACCGGGCCAACGCCGCCGCCGGCAACGATTACGTGATTTGAACATTAGACAAAGACAGCCCCTCCGGTTCACACCGGAGGGGCCGTTTTTATAGAAGTATGTTGCCGTTTTCGTCCGGCGGCACAGGGATGGCGGCCATCGCGTCGATGATGGTCATAGCCACGGACACGCCGCACCAGCAGGTGAGCAGATAGAACACCGCCACGCCGTAATGTTTGGCGTAGAACCGGTGGGCGCCCACGATGCCAAGCAGCATGAGAAGCATATACTTCTTCTTGCTGACCAGGTGCTTTTCCCTTGCCTCCCGCCGGTCAAAAAACCGGCTGATGGCGCGGGAGAGGCGCCCTTCTTTCTTTGGCTCGTCCTCGACGCCGTACTGGCGCTTTGTCTCCTCCAGCTCCTGCTGGAGGGCGTAGTACTCCGCGAAGCTCACGCGCTGTTTTTTTGGGTCCTGTTCTTTGCTCATGTCACGCTCCTATGGCAGCCGGTAAGCGAAAGTTTACTGGGCGGCGCCGGCCTTGATGGCGGCGATCTTCTCCTGGATCTCCTCCATCTTCTCCTTGGTCAGCGGATAGAACTTCAGCGCGACCAGGTTGAACAGCAGCCCGATGATCACGATGCCGTAGGTCAGGAACACGCCCACATAGTGCAGGGAGGTGCTGTAGGGCGTGGAGATGTCGGGGACCGTGTCCACAAAGCCGATGCCCGCCAGCATCAGGCCGGCGATCATGGGAGCCAGGGAGGAGATGATCTTGTCCACGAAGGAGAACAGCGTGCCCATCATGCCGGGCACGTAACGGCCGGTGCGGTAGACCTCGTAGTCGGCGCAGTCGGCGGTCATGGGGATGACGATGTTGCCGGACACGCCCTGGAAGCCGCCGGTGATGATGGTCAGGACGATGTGCGCCACGGCGAAGAAGCCCCAGTGGAGGCCGCCGGCGCCATTATTCATGCTGGACGGGTTGCCGAACAGCCACAGCAGCGCCAGCAGGCCGTTGAAGATGATGCCGCCGATGGAGCCGATCAGCATGGCCTTGCGCTGGCCCAGACGGGTGGCCAGGGTGCCGATGCACAGCACGGACAGGATCATCACGGGGATAGAGGTCATGCCGGTCAAAATGCCGCTCAGGGCGTTCTCGCCGGCCACGATGGCGAACATGATGGTGGTCACCACGCTGGTCTTGGCGGAGCTGGCCAGCTTGTCGGAGGAAGCGGAGATGACCAGCATCTGGATGGCCCGGTTGTTCTTGAGGGTGTCCCAGTAATCCTTCAGGCCCAGCTTGACAGGCTTGCCGGTGCCGAAGAACTCGGAGCGGTCCTTGGGGGCGATGGAGATGACGGCGATGGCCGTGCAGCAGGCGGAGGCGATGGCCACGATCACCCACATATTGTGGAAAAACTCCACCGTGCCGTAGCCGCCGGCGGCGGTGGACAGCTTGGCGCCGATAATGGCAAAGCCGCTGAACAGAGCGGTGTTGTACACGGCGTCAAAGCAGGTGAACAGAGGCCGCTGCTTGGGGTCGTTGGTCAGGCAGGTCTGGGCGGACTTGGTGACCACGCACTGGAAGGTGTAGCCCACATAGTACACAGCCGCGACCACGATGAAGAAGCCGAAGCGGACCGCGGTGTTCTCCGGCAGCTTGTGGGTCACATGGAACAGCACGAAGCTGGTGACCAGCAGTATGGCGTTGCCGATGACCATGAACGGGCGGTTCTTGCCGAACTTGCCGTTAGTCTTATCGACCACGAAGCCGATGAACGGGTCGGTCACGCCGTCCCAAATGCGCATGAACATGGAGAAGCTGGACGCCGTCACCATGAGCACGCCCACGAAGCCCACCAGATAGTAGGCCACGTAGTTCATCAGGAACAGGTACAGGTTCGTGGCGGTGTTGTTCAGCGCGAAGCCGCCGATCCGCCACAGGGGTACGCGGTGGATACCGTTTTTACCCTGATACTTAGAGATGTCGCCTTTCATTTGGTTCTCCCTTCAAAAGAAAATGTGTGTTTATTTCCACCGGCCGCCCAACCTGGGACGGACGGCCGGACAGAACAGGAACAGATGGCGCTTTTTACGCCTTTTTGATCTTGATGAGCTGGGCGTTCAGGCTCTCCAGGAACCCCTCGGGCAGCATGCCGCCGCCAAGGCTCATCATGGCCTCCGGGGTCATTCCCTTCATCATGCTCCACATGCCCTCGCCGGGTACCACGTCGAAGTTGGTGGCCATCTTCACGGCCTTGCGGGCGATCTCGCCGGCCTCGGGGCTCGTGAAGATCTCCTCCATGGTGTCCTTGACGCTGTAGTACCCCTCGGGGAACTCCATGGGAGCGGTCAGGTCCAGGTCGCCCACCATCTTAAACCAGTTGGCCACGCCCTCGGCCCGCTCGTTGACCTCGGGCAGCACGTAGATGGCCGGTTCGGCCTCCACCTTCTCCAGCGTGGCGGTGTCCTTCACGGACCCGGCCTGGGCCAGCAGGGTGTTGAAGCCCTCGTGCAGAGCCACGTCGAAGGTGAACACTTTTTCGGCGCTCTGCTCGGCGATCTTCTCCCCGTCCAGGTACAGCGCCACGGTGGGCTGGTTGGAATAGACCTTGACCTGGGTGGTCTCCCCCGCCCGCTGGGCGTACCGCTTGCCGCAGATATGGACCATGGGTTCGGGATTCCAGTAGGCCTTGTAGATATAATAGCTGTCCTTCTTGGTTTTGCGGTCCATGGTCATCAGGCCCTTGTTGTTCCGGCCGGCCACGCCGCCCTCGTTCCGGGCCGCGCACCCGAAGTCGAACATGTTCCAGATATGGCTGGACCAGATCCAGGGCCGCTCGTCGAACACCTTGGCCATGTGCTCGTGGTACAACGCCTGGTATTCCTCGGAGTAGTCCTTGCAGGCCGGGTTGGGGCCGTGGTAGGTGACGATGCCCTCGCAGCCGTACTCGCTCATGCCCAGGCAGATATCCGGGTGGACCTTGTGGAAGTTGTCCAGCCACGGCCCGTTGTCCTCCATCTTGCCGCCGTACCAGCCGAAGTAGTGGTTGTAGCTCTCCACGTCGGTAATGTGATGCATGGGGCTTTCAATAGGCGTCATGGACACGTGGGCGATGGTGGTCAGGCGCGTCGGGTCCAGCTTGTGGCACAGCGCGTTCAACTCCCTGTGGTTTTCCACCAGCTTCTCGCTGATACCGCCGATCAGTATCTCGTTGGACACGCCCCAGAAGCAGATAGACGGGTGGTTGTAGTTCTGGATGATGAGCTCGTGCATCTGGCTGATGCAGTTTTCATGGGCGGCCGGGTCCTTGTTGAACACGCTGATGAAGGGTATCTCCGCCCAGATGATGAAGCCCAGCTCGTCGCAGGCGTCATAGAAGTCCTGAGAGTGCTGATAGTGGGCCAGACGGATGGTATTGGCCCCCAGCTCCTTAATGAGCCAGGCGTCCTCATAGTGCTCGTCGGCGGTGAGGGCGTTGCCCTTGTAGAGCCTATCCTGATGGCGGCTCACGCCCCGGAGCGGCGTCTGCACGCCGTTTAAGATAAAGCCCTCGTCCGGCGTGACGGTAAAGGCGCGCACACCGGCCCGGCAGGCGATCTCGTCGTATGCCTCGTTGCGCCGCTGCAAGGTGGCGGTGACGGTGTAGAGATACGGGTCGTCGATGCTCCACAGGTGTGCGTCCGGCACGCTGACGGTGACGGCGGGACTCGCCGCCGGCCGGCACGCCGCGGCAACTTCCACCCCGTCCTCGTCCTCCACGGACCACAGGACCGTGAAGTTCTCGTCGGCATTCTTCACCCAGGCGTTCAGCTCGAACGTCGCGCCGCCGCAGGGCTGGGGCTTGGGCGTGACGGCCAGGCCCGGCCCGCCCCAGTATTCCAAATCGAAGTGGGCGTCGGGCACGCTGATGATGTTCACGCCCCGGTACAGGCCGCCGTAGAAGGTGAAGTCTGCCGACTGGGGATAGACGCTGCTCTTTTCCTCGTTGGAGCATGCGATGACCAGCAGGTTGTCCTCCCCCTCCTTGCACAGGTCGGTCACGTCCGCCCGGAAGGTGGAGTACCCGCCCTCATGGTAGACGACTTCCTTGCCGTTGACGTACACGGTGGCCTGTTGGCCCGCGGCCAGCACCTCCACGAACACCCGGCCGCCGGCCAGGGGCTGTTTGGGTGTGGCGAACGTGCGGGCGTACCAGCACTTGCCCCGGTAGTAGCTGCCGTTGCCGTCGCAGCCGTCCACCGCGTTCCAGCTGTGGGGCAGGTCCACGTCGCACCAGTCCGCGGGCAGCTTTTCGGGCAGACCCGCGTCCTGACGGATGAATTTCCAGCCCTCGTTGATGTTGATGACTTGACGCATTGGTTCCCTCCTTGTCGTTGGATACGTTCAGTGGACGTATTTTTTGAGCGTGGCGCGGATGGCGCCGGGACCGGCGGTCAGCTCCTTGAGATACCCAACCACCGCGTCGGCCAGGCCCGCCTCGTACAGGTCCACGTTGAAGATGACCTTGTTGTGCAATATGGGAGCCACGGCGCTCTCCACGTCCTGCTCCGGCGTCAGCTTCAACCCCGCCACGTAGGGCGTGACCTCCGCCAGCATCGGGTCGTCGCTGCGCTCGAAAGGTTCGCCGGCGTCGTTCAGCCCCATCAGGTACCGCAGCCAGCCCGCCAGCACAAGCGGGATGAGCTTCAGGTCGTGGACGTCCTTGTCGGGCGCGTCCATGTACGCCTTGATGGTGTTGCCGAACCGGATGGGTATCTTCTGGCTGGTGTCCAGGGCGATGCGCTGAGGTGTGTCGGGCATAAACGGATTGGGCAGACGCACGTTGATCACCGTGTCGATGAACTGTTTCGGGTCCAAAATGCCCGGATCGACGACAACGGGCAGACCCTCGGTGTAGCCTACCGTCTTGATGAGGCCCACCAGCTCCGGGTCCTTCATCTCGTCGCAAATGCGCTCATAGCCCAGCAGGCACCCGTAGATGGCCAGGCACGTGTGCAGGGGATTGAGGCAGGTACAAACCTTCATCTTCTCCACCTTGTCCACCGTCTCCCGGTCGGTGAAGATGACGCCCACGCTGTCCAGCGGCGGCCGGCCATTGGGGAAGAGATTCTCAATGACCAGGTACTCCGTTTCCTCGGAGTTGACGTAGGGTGCAATGTAAATGCCCGCCGGGGTGATGGTCATCTCCAAGCCCTCCACGCCGTCCGCCTCCAGCATCTTCTGCACGCTGGGGTCCGGCCGCGGCGTGATCTTGTCGATCATCGTCCAGGGGCAGGACACCTTCTCGGCGACGTAGGCCTTGAAGCCCGCATCGACTAAGCCCTTTTCCGCCCACTTCTCCGCAAAGGCGGTGACGAAGGCGCGAATTTTATCGCCGTTGTGGGAGCAGTTGTCCGTGCTCACCAGCGCCAGCGGCGTGCCGCCCGCCTGGTACCGGGCGTACAGCAGCGCGCACACCCGGCCCAGAAAGCTCCTGGCCTTGTCCGGGCCCGCCTCAAAGTCGGCGGCTATATCGGCCTGGATATTGCCCGCGCCGTCCACCAGACTGTAGCCCTTCTCCGTGATGGTGAAGGTGACCATTTGCAGGCTGTCGGCCTGGAAGTGGCCGCGGAGTTTTTCGAAGTCCTCGGTACCGGGAGCGGTCAGCAGATAGTCCGCCACGATGGAGCAGATGACCGTCTTGTCCACGCTGCCGTCCGATTTTAAGGTCGCCAGGATGGAGTAGTTGTCGTTGGGCTGGTGCATGCCCTCGCCCTCACGGTTCACGGCGAGCACGCCCCGGTCCATGACGCCCTTCTCGATCATCTCCTGGGCCAGCCGCGCTTGGAACGCCTTAAAGAGGTTTCCCCCGCCAAACTGTATCCAGTAGGGGTGTTCTTTCGTCTTGTCGGCGATGTCCGCCCTGTCGAATGCGGGGATATGATATCCCTTGGCCTCCCACGCGGCCCGCTCGTTTTTCAGGCTCTCCGCTGTCAGCTTCATTTCCGGGTCGCCCCCTTCTCGATGGCCTCCCACAGGCCCTCGATGTACGTGGCGCCCAGAGCGCGGTCATAGAGGCCGTAACCGGGCATGGCCACCTCGCCCCAGATGCTGCGCCCATGGTCGGGACGGATGGGACCGGTGAAGCCGATGTCGTACAGAGCTTTCACGATCTCGTACATGTCGAACGTCCCGCAGGCGGAGGGGTGCGGCGCTTCCTCGAAGTTGGTGGGGCTGTGGAACTTCAGGTTCCGCACGTGGGCGAAGTGGATACGGCCCTTCAAGCTCCGTATCATGTGGGGCAGGTCGTTTTTGAGGTTCGTGCCATAAGAGCCGGAGCAGAAGGTGACGCCGTTGTGGGGGTCGTCCACCATCTTCATCATGCGGAGAATATTTTCCTCGTTGATGATGATCCTCGGCAGTCCGAACACGCTCCACGCCGGGTCGTCCGGGTGGATGGCCATATTGATGTCGTACTCGTTGCACACCGGCATGATGGCCTCCAGAAAATACTTCAAATTCGCGAACAGCTTCTCGTCGTCCACGTCTTTGTACAGGGCGAACAGCTCCTTGACCTTTGCCATCCGTTCCGGCTCCCAGCCGGGCATGACCGTGCCGTTCATGTCCCCGGCGATGGAGCTGAACATTTCCTCCGGGTTCAGGGCGTCCACCGCCTCCTGGGTGTAGGCCAGGGCCGTAGACCCGTCCGGCAGCACCCGGGCCAATTCCGTGCGGGTCCAGTCGAACACGGGCATGAAGTTGTAGCACACCATGTGGATGTCCTCTTTGCCCAGGTTCTCCAGCGTCTTTATGTAATTTTCGATGTACTCGTCCCGACGGCCCAGACCAGTCTTGATGTCGTCGTGGATGTTGACGCTCTCGATACCGGCGATGTGCAGGCCGGAGGCGGCCACCTCTTCCTTGAGCGCGTGAATGCGCTCCTGAGACCAAAGTTCGCCGGGCTGGGTGTCATACAATGTGGTGATGACCCCGGTCACGCCGGGTATCTGCCGGATCTGCTGCAAGGTCACGGTGTCAAATTTCGACCCGTACCACCGTAATGTCATTTCCATCGTATATTCCTCCTGTCGCTGTTTTAATTTTTTAAATGCGGGTGTCCCACAGGCCGCAGAAGCTGTCGATGGGGTCCTTGCCGTGAAATGCCTCGGGGCCGGTCATAAGGGCGTCCACCAGCGCGTCCATGGTGTAGGGCTTGGAGTCGTAGGCGTTGATGTAGGTCCGCACGGCGGGGATGTCCGCCAGCATGGTGGGCAGGTTCACGCTGATAGCCACCACGGGCACC
Source organism: uncultured Oscillospiraceae bacterium (assembly GCA_947624385.1). GTDB lineage: Bacteria > Bacillota > Clostridia > Oscillospirales > Oscillospiraceae > CAJOIG01. Next base: position 5,170 of record CANQJZ010000038.1, on the reverse strand, counting down.
TCGAACACATACCAGGGTATCTCGCCGCCGCCCTTGGACATACCGAAGGCCGGGTGGCCGCTGGCCACGTCGCACAGGGTTATCACCAGGTCCATCTGGGACACGAAATCCGCGATGGCGTTTTTCCCGGCGAAATAGAGGTTCAGGCTGGGAGCCTCGCCGGCGGCGATCTGCTTTTTGATCTTCTCCAGGGGACTTTCGTAGATGAAGGCGTCGAAGCCCTTCTCAACGAGCCTGTCCCGCAGGTCCTCGGCGGGCGTCTTGCGCTTGCCGCCGCCGCCCATAGCCATCGCCATCAGCGCCGCCATGGGCCCGTCCGCGCCCTTCACGTACACGATCATGACCCGCTTTGTCTTGGCGGGGTCCAGAGGCAGTACGCCCCGGTCCTTGTACTTCACCAGGGTCAACGCCTCCCGGCTGATGGCCTGGGCGGTCGTCTTATAGCCGGGCTTGGCCAGCACGGCGCTCAGCGCCTCGGGGTCGGGGACCAGTTCATCTTTGGCCTTTTTGTGCAGACCCATGTGGGCCTTCAGGGCCAGGATACGGGTCAACGCCTCGGTCATGCGCGCCTCGCTGATGACGCCGCTCTTATAGGCGTCCAGCATGGTCTGGAAGTCCTCGTCCGGGTCGTTGAAGAACAGGAACATGTCGCACCCGGCGTTGATGGCGGCCGGCAGCATGTCCCGGCGCTTCATCCTGTCGGTCATGCCCACCATATGGCTGGCGTCGGTGACCACCATGCCGTTGAAGCCCAGCTCATCCCGCAGCAGACCGGTCATGATCTCCGGGCACAGCGTGGCGGGCAGCATCTCGTCGTCGGTGATACCAGGGCGGACCTGGCGCATGTACCTGGGCAGCATGATATGCCCGCCCATGATGGCATCCAGGCCGCCGTCGATCAGCGTCTTATAGACCATGCCATAGGTGGCCATCCACTGGTCGTGGTCGAACTCGTTGATGTTGTTGGCCATATGCGCGTCCCGGTAGTCCTGGCCGTTGCCGGGGAAGTGCTTGGCGGCGCAGGCGAAGCCGGGGTTTTCATGGGCCCCGTCCAGGTACGCCCGGCTCATGGCGGCCACCCGCTGGGGATCGTTGCCGAAGGCGCGGGAGATGATCTCCTCGTTCTGCCAGTTGTAGTGGATGTCGCACACCGGCGCGAAGGCCATGTTGCACCCGATGGCCGCGGCCTGTTCGTTTGCCATACGGCCCAAATCATGGGCATACTGCGCGTTGCCGGTGGCGCCGATCTTGATGCCGGAGCCGATGTTCACCCCGTCGGAGCAGGCCCCGTCGCCGCCGGCCTCGGTGTTGCAGGCGATGATGAGAGGCACCTTGGCGTACTTCTGCAAAATACGGTTCTGCTCCAGGACTTTGGCTCCCGGCATGCCGTTATACCGGCAGCCGCCCAGGTGGTACTTCTCCATCAGCTCCCTGAGATAGCCCTCCTCCTGGCTGGAGGTGAGCTGGAAGAACAGCTGCCCCACCTTTTCCTCGTCGGTCATGCCCGCGATGGTACTCTCCACCCAGGCGATGTCCTCGTCGGAGAGGAAATAGGGGTTGGCTTTCATGTTTACCATGGGGCTTTCTCCTTACAGATGGGTGTCCCAGACACCGCAGAAGGCGTCCACCGGGTCCTGGCCTTTGAACGCCTCGGGGCCGGTCATGAGCTTTTCCACCAGCGCGTCCAGCGTCGAGTCCAGGCTGTCGTATGTATTGATATAGGTCCTTGCCTGGGGGATGTCCGCCAGGACGAAGGGCTGCTGGGTGCCCACCACGATCACGGGCAGCTCGAACACATACCAGGGTATCTCGCCGCCGCCCTTGGTCATGCCGAAGGCGGGCCGGGCCACCGGCTGGAAGCCGCCGGCGATGTCTACCATGGTGATGATCAGGTCCTGTCCGGCCACGAAGTCCTTGATGGCGGACTTGCCGGCGAAGTACAGGTTCAGGTCGGCCTTTTCGCCCCGCTGGATCTTCTGCATGAGCTTCTGGATGGGGCTCTCATACACGAAGGCGTCGAAGCCCTTTTCGACGAGCCGATCGCGCAGCTTGTCGGCGGGCGAGGCGGCGTTTTGATTGAACAGCGCGCCCAGGCCGGGAGCTTCCAGGCCCTTCACGTACACGATCATGATCCTCTTGTACCGCTCGGGGATCATGGGCAGCACGTCCGCGTCCTTGTACTTGACCAGGGTGATGGCCTTGTCGGATATCTCCTTCTGGGCGGCCTTGTGCTCCGTGCAGCCGACGATCTCATGCACCTGCGCCCTGGGCGGCATGATCTCAGTCTTGGCCTTTTTGTGCAGCCCCATGTGGGCCTTGAGGGCCAAAATACGGTGCAGCGCGTCGCTGAGGCGCTCCTCCGTGATACGCCCGTCCAGGTAGCCGTTCTTCATGGCCTGGAAGTCCTCCTCCATGTCGTTGAAGAACAGGAACATGTCGATACCGGCGGCGATGGCGGCGGGCATCAGGTCCTTGCGCTGCATGCGGCAGGTCAGGCCCACCATGTGGCTGGCGTCGGTGAGCACCATGCCGTTGAAGCCCAGCTTGCCCCGCAGCAGGCCGGTGATGAGCTCCGGGGACAGGGTAGCGGGCATGATGTCGTCGTCGGCGATACCGGGGTTAAAGTGGCGGGTATAGGCCGGCTGCATGATATGTCCGGCCATAATGGCCTCCAGCCCCGCGTCGATCAGTGTCTCGTAGACCTTGCCGAAGGTGGCGTCCCACTGCTCGCAGGAATAGCTGTTGACGGAGTTGGCCACGTGCTGGTCCCTAAAGTCCAGGCCGTCGCCGGGGAAGTGCTTGGCCGCGCATGCAAAGCCGGGATTTTCATGGGCGCCTTCCAGGTACGCCTTGGCCATGGCCGCCACCTGCTCGGTGTCGTTTCCGTAGGTGCGCAGACCGATGACCGGGTTTTCCCAGTTCAGGAAGATGTCGCTGACCGGGGCGAAGGACAGGTTGCAGCCGATGGCCGCGGCCTCCCTGTTGGACATGTAGCCCAGATCGTGGGCGTATTTCGGGTCCCGGGTAGCGCCGATCTTGGTCTGGCAGCCAATGGGGGTGCCGTCCACGCAGGCGCCGTTGCCGCCGTTTTCCGTGTTGCAGGCGATGATCAGGGGTATTTTGCTGTTCTCCTGGAGAATACGGTTCTGCTCGTAGATCTCGTCGGCCTTGCCGGGGTTATACCGGATGCCGCCGATATGGTACTTGTTCACCGTCATCTTCAGGTACTCCTCGTCCCGGCTGTCGCCCATGTTGAAGAAGAGCTGTCCGATCTTCTCGTCCAGGGTCATGCCGGCGATGGTGTCCTCCACCCACTTGCAGTCCTCGTCGGTCAGGAAAAAGGGCTTTGCTTTCATATCTACCATGGCTGTTTCCTCCTTATAAAATTTTCGTATGTTATTGCGGGAGCTCTCAGCCCCCCAGGTTTTTCAAAAACGCGTCGATCTGCGCCTGCTGGTATTCGCCGGCGTAGGTCCCGTCCAGCAGCCGGCCGAAGCCCTCGGACCGGAACTGCTCCCAACAATCCTTCTCCTGCCGGACCCGGATGGGATAATAGAGCACGCCGTTCTGTTTGGCCGCGTCCATGTCGCCGGGAGCGTCGCCGCACATGAGCACGTGGTCCGGGGCGTACCCCTGCTTTAATAGCTCCGCGATGCAAAACGCCTTGCTGCCCACGTCCTGGGCGCATACCACGTCGGTGTGGGGCAGCAGACCGTACTTCTCCCACTCCTCCAGCACCGCGCCGGGGTTGGCGCTGGACACGATGGCCACGTCCGCCTTTTCATGGGCCAGGGCCAGGGCCTCTTTTACGCCGGGATAGGGCAGCTTCATGCTGTCCGGCAGGGCGTTGATGGCCTCGTTCACCGCCTTGGACCAGCTGAGCGCCTTTTTCAGGATAACGCTGTCCGTCTCGTCGATGGCCTTTTGCAGCGCGTCGTTGCTGGGAGCCGCGCCGGAGTTCACCCAGGCGGTCAGGTCGGGCAGGGCCTCGATGGGCGTATACTTCTCGTTGACCTCCGTGAGCATCATGTTCAGGCCCTTGAACCGGTTGATGCCCCGGGTCATGGAGTAGAGATTGATCTCGTTCCAGCGGGCCAGTATCTCCTCCCGCCAGGCATCCAGCCCCCACTCGTCGATGATCTTCGGCCCGAAGCAGTGGATGTGCTTGCAGTCCATGGTGTCCATGGCGCAGCCGTCCGAATCCACGCACACCAGAAAGTCCTTTTTCCTCTTGAAATCCTTGAACGCGGCCATAGCCCTCTCCTTTCAATGAACCGTTCTATGACATTTATTGGAATTGCATAAAACTTGCTTGCTGAATACTTATTATAATTGTTAATTTAACAAATATGAAATATTTGTTTTCCGTTTCTATATATACAAAAAGGAATATATGTGGTATACTTTCCGCCGAAAGACTAACTATTAAAAGTCAAGCCAAAATTAAGGGAACAGATGAAGAGGTGTGGAACCGCAAGAGGGCATGACAAAGCAGACGCCATAAGGCGCATGGTTGTGAAAGAGGGGCAGACTATGCGGCCGTGCGAGGCTGGTAAAGCTGCCTGGACTTCTCCATGGCATAGATGAGCCGCACAAGCTTCTTGGCGGCGTGGGATAAAGCCACATTGTAATGCTTGCCTTCAGCGCGTTTCTTGGCGAGGTAGGCGGCAAAAGTCGGGTCCCAGAGACAGACGTACTTCGTGGCGTTGTAGATGGCGTAGCGCAGATATCTGGACCCTCGCTTCTCCATGTGGGCATAGCGGTTGTTGAACTGCCCGGATTGGTAAGTAGACGGAGAAAGGCCAGCATAAGCCAACACCTTGTCAGGAGAATCGAAGCGGGAGAAATCACCCACCTCGGCCAAGATCATGGCGGCCATGCGGAAACCTATTCCCGGAATGGTTGTAATGGGCGAGTGCAGTTGCTCCATAATGGACTGGATAGAGGCCTCAATGTCCGCTATCTCAGCGTCCAGTTCCCGGATAAGGCGAATGGTGTGCCGCAGTTCCAGAGACTTGGCGGGCATAACAGAGCCAATGGAGGCTCTGGCTGCGTCCCGGATGGCTACTGCCATGTCCCGCCCATAGCGGCCATTGGAGGCGTCAGCCAGCAGGAACTTCAACCGAGTAAGATTGGCAGCAGCGATCTGCTTGGCCCCTGGAAACTCCTC
>CANQJZ010000037.1 GCA_947624385.1 uncultured Oscillospiraceae bacterium | reverse complement strand
CAGCTGGCGGCGGAGAGCATGCAGCCCATCAGGTGATAGTTGCCGTCCGCGTGGGCGAAGGCGTGCAGGGCGTTGTGGGGGTCCACGCCGAATTTCTCGCTGGCGATGAAGATGGTCCCGGAGGTGCCTAAGGAGATGTTGCAGGCCCCCTCGCCCACGGTGCCGGTGCCCACCGCCGCGGCGGCGTTGTCCCCCGCCCCGGCGCAGACCTTCACGTTCTCGGGAAGCCCCAGCTCTTTCGCCATCTCGGGCTTGAGCGTCCCCACGACCTCATAGCTTTCAAACACCCGGGCCATCTGCTCTTCCCGCAGACCGCAGATGTCCAGCATCTCTTTGCTCCAGCGCTTGTGCTCCACGTCGAACAGGAGCATGCCGGAGGCGTCGGAGGCGTCGGTGCAGTGTATACCCGTGAGCACATAGTTTACATAATCTTTTGGCAGCATGATCTTGCTGATCCTGGCGAACAGCTCCGGCTCATGCTTTTTCATCCACAGCAGCTTGGGCGCGGTGAACCCGGCGAAGGCGATGTTGGCGGTGTATTTGGACAGCTTCTCCCTGCCAATGACGCCGTTGAGGTATTCCACCTCTTCCGCCGTGCGGCCGTCGTTCCAGAGGATGGCGGGACGGAGCACGTTGTCGTCCCTGTCCAGGGCCACCAGCCCGTGCATTTGTCCGCCGCAGCCGATACCGGCCACCTGGCTCGCGTCAAAGCCCTGCACCAGCTCCCGGATGCCCGCCACGGTCTGGCGTATCCAGTCCGCCGGGTCCTGCTCGGACCAGCCGGGATGGGGAAAGCGCAGGGGGTATTCTTTGGATACGATGTTCAGTATCTTCCCCCCGCCGTCCATGAGCAGCAGCTTGACGGCGGAGGTACCCAGATCGACGCCTATGTACAACATGATATCTCTCCTTTCAGCCCTGGTGCGTGAAATGCTTACAGCTCGAAGCCCTCCCGGCACACGGCCCGGAGCGGCGCGGGGGCAGCGCCCAGCAGCGCCCGGCTGCGCTCGTCCGGCTGGGACTGGCCCACGAACACGTCGTAGTCCCCCGCCTCCACCCGGAGCGCGCCGTCGGCATCATACAGGCCAAAGGCGGCGGCGGGCAGCGCTATGGTCACTTCCTTTTCCTCTCCCGGCGCCAGGGCCACCTTTTGAAGTCCCTTCAATTGGGCATTTGGCGTGCCGGGCCGCCGTGCCTTCACATAGACCTGCACCGGGACCCGGGAGGCGTAAGCGCCGGTGTTCTTCACCCGGCACGTCACGGCCAGGCCCTCCGGCGTGACCTCGTCGGCGGATAAGCGCTCCCTGTCAAAGGCGAAGGTGGTATAGGAAAGCCCGTACCCAAAGGGATAGAGGGGTTCGCTGTCCAGATACCGGTAGGTCCGGCCAGGCATGGCGTAGTCGGTGAAATCGGGCAGGGTCTGGTTTTCGCCGTAAAACGTCACGGGCAGCCGCCCCTCGGGGCAGTTGTCCCCGAACAGCGTCTCGGCGATGGCCGTGCCGCCCCGGGCGCCGGGGTACCAGCCCTGCAATATGGCGTTGACGTTTTTCTCGGCCCAGTCCAGGGCCAGGGCGCTGCCGCTGAGCGAGACCAGCACCACGGGCTTTCCGCTTTCCACGATGGTCCGCAATATCCGCTCCTGCAAGCCGGGCAGACGCAGGTCCTTTTTGTCGCCGCTGGCGTGGGCGTTGCCCTGGTCCCCTTCCTCGCCCTCCAGACTGGGGTCCAGACCCAGCACGGCCACGATCACGTCGCTTTCCCGGCACACGGCCTTCACCTCGGACAGCCGGTCGTTGGCCTGACCAAGATGCTCCGCCCTGTCCATAAAGAGGTGGCAGCCCTGGGAATAGACCACCCGCACGTCTCCGCCCAGGTAGTCCTCCAGCCCTTCCAGCACCGTCTCGTACCGGGAGGCGGTGCCCTCATAGTTGCCCACCAGAGCCCGGCGGTTGTCGGCGTTTGGACCGATGACGCCCAGAGTCCTGATCTTCGTCTTGTCCAAGGGCAGCAGCCCGTCGTTTTTCAAAAGCGTCACACACCGCCGCGCCGCGTCCAGGTTCAGCGCCTTCATTTCGGGGCCGTCCACCACGCTGTAGTCTATACTGTCGTATGGCACGGTCCCCGGCTTTTCAAAAAGCCCCAGCTTCATCCGGGTGGTGAACAGCCGCTCGCAGGCCCGGGTGATCTTATCCTCGCCGATAAGTCCCTCCCGGACCGCCTGGATGAGGTTCAGGAACACCTCGCCGCAGTTGACGTCGCAGCCGTTTTCCACGGCCAGGGCCGCCGACTGGCGGGCGTTGGCCGTGACGTGATGGCCCGTGTAAAAATCCTTGATGGCCCAGCAGTCGGACACCACATGCCCGTCAAAGCCCCACTGGCCCCGCAAAATGTCCCGCAACAGCGTCTCGCTGCCGCAGCAGGGCTCCCCGTTGACCCGGTTATAGGCGCCCATGACGGCCTCCACGCCCGCCTCCTGCACCAGCTCCTTAAAGGCGGGCAGGTACGTCTCATAGAGGTCCTGCCGGGACACCTGCGCGTCGAACTCGTGGCGCAGCTCCTCCGGCCCGGAGTGGACGGCGAAGTGCTTGGCGCAAGCCGCCACCTTCAAATAGTCCGGGTCGTCCCCCTGCATGCCCCGCACGAACGCGCCGCCCAGACGGCCGGTCAAATACGGGTCCTCCCCGTATGTCTCGTGGCCCCGCCCCCAGCGCGGGTCCCGGAAGATGTTCACGTTGGGCGACCACATGGTCAGGCCCTTGTATATATCCCTATCCCCATAGGTCTGTTGGGCGTTGAATTTGCCCCGTGCCTCGGTGGATATGGCGTCGCCCACCGTGCGCACCAGCTCCTCGTCGAAGGTGGCCGCCATGGCGATGGCCTGGGGGAACACCGTGGCCGTACCGGCCCGGGCCACCCCGTGCAGCGCCTCGTTCCACCAGTTGTAGGCCGGCACGCCCAGCCGTTCTATGGCCGGGGCGTTGAAGAGCATCTGGGAGACCTTTTCCTCCAGCGTCATTTGCGCCACCAGCTCGTGGGCACGCTTTTTATATTCCCCGGTTTTCGGTTTATTCTCAAAAAGCCGCATAGGTCGCTCCTTGTGTTCGTTATTCTGGTTCCTGTTCCGTCGGCGGTTTCGTGAAGTATTCCTCCGCCGCGGCCGCGTTCGCCCCGTTCAGGCCCACCGTGGTGCGCCCGATATACCGGGGCCGGTCGTCCCCGACGCCGCCGGTAGCCTGCATATAGCGGGAATCGTCCTGCAGCTCCAGCCCCGCGGCCACGAAGCCGTTGTCGATCAGCTGCTCCATCTGGTCCTCCGGGGCGATGACCAGGTCCAGCGGGTCCGTGGTCAGACGGACCGCGAAGGCCTGCATCTGGGCCGCGTCGCTCTCCAAATAGCTCGTCACGTCGCACTCGCCGCCCAGCTTTTCCCCCAGCTCCCGGGCAAAGGTCCGGCACTGCTCCACGCTCAGCCTGTCGTCCAGCACCAGCACCCGCAGCGCGTACTGCTCCCCCGGTCCGAACACGGACCGGAAAAACACCACGGCCACCGCCACCGTCACGGCGGCGACCAGCGCGGTCACGCCGTAATACTGCACGAGCCACTGTATTTTTTGGAGAAAGGGCAGGGCTTTGAACTTACCCCATGTCATCCTGTCCTTCATGACGTTCCTCCGTCTTGCGAAAGACTCCCAGCAGGAGCTTGGCGATCAGATACCCCGGATAGCTCAGTCCGTACAAAAACCACAGCCAGAAGAAGTAGTCCGACAGCATCATCAGCGCCAGCGGGAACAGCATCAGCACCGCCATGCACAGGCTCCTTGGCAGGAACCCCACCGTGAGCAGCGCCGCGTTTTTCAGGGTCTGCTTCCACCCCTGGTCGTACCGGGCCAGCAGGGCGAAATAATAGTTCAGCACCATGACCGTCGCCGCCAGGATGAGCGAGACGAGCCCCACCATCACCTTGTTCAGCGCCCCGAAGCCGTCCATGATCCCCTGGCGCAGCAGCCACAGCTCATACCCGTACAGGGCCAGCACCACCAGCCCCACGAGCCACACGCCCGTGGCGTTTTTGAAGTTCCGGCGGAAGGCGCGGAAAAACCCGCGGGTCAGCGCCCCGCCGTCGTTTTCCGCCATGCGCAGCAGCAGATACTGCATGGATGTGAAGGATGCGCCCGCCGTAACAACGGGCAGGGCGCATACCAACGTCAGCAGATTGATCCATATGAGGTCAACGAGTTTTCCGATGGTCCGGAAGACCACGTTGTCCATACTGAACAGATTATCCACAGCCTGTTTATCCCTTCACACTGCCGAGGGCCACGCCCGCGATGATGTACTTCGACAGCAGGAAGTACACGATGAACAGGGGCAGCACCGTGAGCGTCAGGCCCAAATATATGGCGCCGTTCTCCCGTTTGTAAATATCGCCCTTCAGCAGCGACACCATGATGGGCATGGTGTACTTCTCCTGCCGGGTCAGAAGGATCAGCGGCAAAAACAGCTGGTTCCAGGAGTTGACGAAGGAGAAGATGGCCTGGGTGGCGATGGCCGGCTTCATGATGGGCAGCACGATCCGGTTGAAGGTGTGGAACTCCCGGGAGCCGTCGATACGGGCCGACTCCACGATCTCCAGCGGCAGCGACGAGAGCATGAACTGCCGCATGAAGAACACCGTGCTGGGCGCCGCGATGGCGGGCAGGATCAGGGGCAGGAAGCTGTTGGTCAGGTGGATGCGGTACATGAACTGATAAAAGCCGATGCTGATCACCTGGGAGGGGACCATCATCACCGCCAGGATGAAAGTGAAAAACGGCTGCCTCAGCTTCCAGTTATATACCACCAGGGCATGGGCTGTCAAGGACGAGAAGTACACGGTGCAGGCCGTGGCGCCCACGGAGATGATGGCCGAGTTCAAAAAGCCCCGCATGGGGTCGAACGCCTTGCCCGTCAGGATCTTGAAGTTTTCGATGAGATGGCTGGACGGGATGAGGGAGATGGCCTGCTGCTGGATCTGCACGGTGCTTCTTGTGGAGTTGATGACCATGATCAAAAAGGGCATGATGCTCAGCACGGCCAGGAAGATGCAGACGATGTAGACCACCGCCAAAAAGCCCTTGGATACATTCAGCTTTTTCATGCGCCCGTCCTCGCTTTCTGCTTCGCCTCGCGGCGCATCTGCCGCGCCGCGCGCTTCATTTCTTTCCGGGCCGCCGCCTCGAATTTATCCCGCATGAGATAGAACACGACGGCGGACAGCGCGCAGATGATAACGAACATGATCATGCTGGCGGCGGAGGCGCGGTTGTACATATAACTGCCGCTGAACGCCTGGTTGTAGATGAACACGCTGGCGGTGAGCGTGGCGTTGTTCGGCCCGCTCTTGCTGACCAGCAGGTAGGGGATGTCGAACATCTGCAGACCGCCGATCAGGCTGGTGACCAGGGTGTAGATCAGGATGGTGCGCAGGTTGGGCAGGGTGATATAGAAGAACTTCTGCCAGCCCGTGGCGCCGTCGATCTCCGCGGCCTCGAACCACTCCGTATTCATCCCCAGGATGCCGGATATGAGCACGATCATGGTATAGCCATACCACATCCAGAACTGGATGAAGGACACCACGCCCTTCGCCCACCACTTGTTCTGGAAGAAATTATAGGGCGCGTCAAGTATGCCCAGCTTTTGCAGCAGACTGTTCATCGGCCCCATGGGATAGCCGAACAGGGTGCTGAACAAAATGGCGATGGTGGCCGCCGTTATAATGTTGGGCATGTAAAAGACGACCTTGAAGAAGCCCTGTCCTTTGATCTTGAACAGCGTTCCGGAGAACCAGGCCGCCAGCAGCAGCGCCAGCAGGATCTGGGGGATGAAGTTCAGCCCCCACAGCACGAAGGTGTTTTTCAGCGCCGTCTTGAAGGACGGAGAGCTGAGGATCTGCTGGAAGTTCTTGAACGGTTCCGACAGGAAATTGAAATTCGTCGCGCCAAGTCCCTTGAAGTCCGTGAAGCCGATGACCAGCGTGAAGATGACCGGATACAGGGTGAACAGGCAAAAGGCGACGACAAAGGGGATACTGAATATGTAGCCGTATTTGGCATACGAAAGCTTTTTGGATCTCATAGCGTCCTCCTCTCCTCTGTGGTCAAAAAAGGGAGACGGCCCATGTTATGAACCGTCCCCCTCTGCCATCAGAATTTTAGAACTCGACTTCGATATCGAGGTTGTCGGCCACGTTGGTCTTGAAGGCCTCGATCGCGCCGTCACGGTCCAGCTCGCCGGAGGTGTAGGCGCGGACAGCGTCACGCCAGTAGGAGTTGATGGTCTCGTCGTACTGGGTCAGGTTGGTGCCGTTGGCATAGGCGTTGGCGGGAACGAACACGTCGAACATGTTCTGGCCGCCCAGGAACGCCACGGTGCCGTCGGAGGCGCCCATCACGGTGCTGGACGCGACCACGTCCTTGGTGCCCTCAACGCCATCGACCATGGTGCCGTTGGCCCAGTGATACTGCAGGCCGTCCTCGGTGCAGTTCAGGGTGACCCAGTCGATCAGCTCGGCCACGGCGGCCTTCTTGGCCTCGGGAACGTCCTTGTTGGCCAGCAGCCAGGTGCCGCCCCAGAAGAAGCCGATGGGGCTCTCGCACACGGCCCAGTCGCCATAGGTGCCCTCGCCGACAGCCTCGCCGCCGGAGTTGGGAGCCATGGTGTAGTTGATCAGCCACGCGGGGCCGAAGAAGCCGAACACGGGCTTGGGGCCGATACCGGCCATGTCGTTGTACCAAGCCTCGGTCCAGTCGGTGGTATCATTGTGATACTCGTTGTCCATCAGCTGCTTGGACAGGTCCAGGAAGGCCTCGCGCTTGGGGTCGATGTTCAGCTTGCCGTCCACGATCCAGCCGGAGTCGGAGCTGTTCTCCACGGCGTGCCACAGGTCGCCGTCGCCGGAGATGATGGCGTCGCCCGCTTCCTTCAGGGTCTCGGCGGCCTCGAAGAACTTATCCCAGCTGCCGGTGCCGGCGCCGATGATCTCACCGATCTCGGCGGGGTCGTCCGTGCCGAACACTTCCTTGGCGATGGAGCGGCGATAGATGAACGCGCCGCCGGTGGCCTGATAGCCCAGGCCCACGATCTTGCCGTCGGGGTTGGTGCCGATGTCGGCGCTGTACTGCGCGATGCCGGCAGCCTCCATCTCAGCGGCCACGTCGATGCCCAGGTCCTCGTAGGGAGCGGCATAGCCGGACGCGTCGCCCTGGGTGTACTTCAGCACGAAGGCGGCCTCGGCGCAGTAGATGTCGGGGGCGTCAGCGCCGCCGGCAGCCAAGGCCTGGTCCAGGGCGGGCTGATAGGCGCCGTCCGTGGTGGCGATGATGGTGGTGTTCAGGGTGTAGCCAAAGTCGGGATGCTCGTCGATGTACTTCTGGAGCATCGTGGGGACCTCGTCCGTGAAGGCATAGAGATTGATCACATTGTCGTCGGCCAGAGCGGTGGTGCCCAGGCAGGCAAACATGGATACGCACATCACCAGGACGAGCGCTGCGGAAAGGATCTTCTTCATGGGATACCCTCCTCTGTTAGAATACAAAAATTATATCAAGCCACCCGTAACGGGGATACAAAATACTTGCTATACCAATTCGCAATTCTTGCTGATTTGTGCATTTTTGCCCTTTTTGTCGCCCATTCATTGCATTTTTTTGCTTTTTGCTATAAGATGGTAAAGATTTAATTATGTATGGGTCCCAACGAAAAACGCCGGGCGGAAAGGAGGGTCCTTCGTGGGTGTTGAACACTTTGGCGGATACCATGAGACCGTTCCCTTTACCGACAACCGCCACGTCATCGTGTATCTGAACGACGAGCCCACCAGCTATCCCACCCACTGGCACACCCCTCTGGAGATCCTCATGCCCGTCGAGAACGGCTACACCGCCCATATCGGCAACCGCACCTTCCATCTGGAGCCGTCGGACATCCTGTTCGTGGCCCCCAACGTCTATCACGCCTACGCGGCGCCCCCGGCGGGCAAGCGCATCTTCGTGCTCATCGACATGTCCGCCGTCTCGGACGTGCTGGGCGTGCGGCAGATGCTCTCCCTGATCAACCCCACCGTCCTGTTCACCGCCTCCAACTCCCCGCTCACCCACGCCCGGCTCCGGCGCATGCTCCGGGAGCTGTGCGACGTCTGGTTTGCGCGGGACAAGCTGATAATACCCCCCCGCGACGCGCCGGGGACCCCGGCCGACCCGGTGGACCTGACGGAGCCGGTGATCTACAGCCGGGTCATGGAGATGCTGGCGCTGGCGGCCCAGAACTACGGCACCTCCGACCGGCCCGCGCCTGTGAGCCGGGACCGGCGGCAGGAGTACGTCAACAAGATGACCATGGTCTGCTCCTACATCGACGACCACTGCACCGAGGACCTGTCCCTGGACAAGGTCTCCGGCATGATGAATTTCAGCAAGTACCACTTCTCCCGTCTGTTCCGGGAGTTCACAAACGAGTCCTTTTACCGCTACGTGAACCGCAAGCGCATCCAGTACGCCTGTCAGCTTCTGGTGACCCGGGGCATGACGGTCACGGACGCGGCCCTTGCCAGCGGCTACTCCAACACCTCCTCCTTCATCCGCATGTTCAAATCCATCATGGACTGCACCCCCCGGCAGTACCGTGACCGTGCCCTGGCCGGCGGAACAGCCCCCGCCCCCGATGAGCAAGACGGAACTGTTCAAGACGAAATGGCGTGACCCTTGTGGCCACGCCATTTCCAAAATTTAATATTGTATCTTATATCCCCCTGAAACTAAACCCGAACTCCACCGGCTTTGTCACGTCTATATGATACTCCTCATGCACCGGCGCGCCCCAGCTGTTGTCCCCGCCCACGCCCAGCTGGGCCAGCGCGGCCCGGACGACCGTATAATGCACCGGCGGCAGCTCGTACCCATGGGCGGCGTTTTCGATCTCATGGGGCGTATAGGGCAGGGCGGAAAAGCTCATGCCGTCGCCCACAAACCGCAGGCCCCGGCCCTTATAGTCCGTGACCTCCGCCCAGCGCACGCCCACGCTGTTGCCGCACTCCTGAGGCCACAAATACCGCGCCATCCGGTCCTTGACGGCGCTGTCCCAAATACCCAGCTTCGCGCCACGGCACCTGTCGGCGTAAGTTTCCTCCGGCCCCAGCCCGTACCAGCGCACATGGTCGAAGTCCGCGTCCATCTTGAACAGCATCCCGAACTCCGGCATGTCGCCAAGCCCCTCCGCCGGGTCGTAGTGCAAATGGGTCTGGACGGTCCCGCAGGGCCGCACGATGTACGTCACCTGGCACTTTGCCGCCGGCGTCGTGGGCAGATAATAGGTGAAGCAGGCGCGCACCGCGCCGTCCTCCTCCGTGACCTTTGGCGGCTCCTGGCCGAAGAACCGGCCGTCCCCGTGGGCGCTGGCGTACAGGCTGGCCAGCTTCCACTGGCCCCGCCGCTGGGGCATGAACCAGCCCCGGTCGTTGTCCGTAGGCGCCCGCCAGAAGTTGGGCATGGGCATGGCCTTGAGCATCTCCGCCCCGCCGAACTTATAGGACACGAGCCCTCCGGTGGCGTAGCTGAACAAAACCTCGAACCCGTCGCCCCGCACGCCCAGGTTGGTGTTGCCCCGCACCACCCGCAGCGGCCGGCGGGCGATCTTTGCATGCTGTTTTTCGACCTTGTAGATCCCCTGGCCGAAGGCCACCTCATGCCCCCGCCGGGCCCAGGCCGTGTCCTCCTTGAGCCGGAAACTGACCGTCACGGCGTACTCCCCGCCCACGGTCTGCTTTCCGAAGGGCAGCGCATACTCCCGCTCTTCCAGCGGCGGCACGTCCGTGTCCAGCGCCGCCCTGGCGACCTCCACCCCGTCCCGGGCCAGCGTCACCACGCAGTCATAGGCCGCCGTATTGGTGAACAGATGCCGGTTCGCCACCCGCACGCTGTCCTTATTCACATATGCAACGATATTCTGATAATTATACCTGATCTCCTGCATCTTGGGGGACACGCCGCCGTCGGCGTATAAAATTCCATTTCCGCTGAAATCCCCGTCGTTGGGCCGGTCGTCGAAATCCCCGCCGTAGCCGTAGGCCGTCTGGCCGTATCTGTCCTTTGTGCGCACCGCCTGGTCGATGAAATCCCAGATGAACCCGCCCTGGTACAGCGGCTCCTCGTATGCAAGCTCCGTATATTTATCCATTCCGCCGTTGGAATTGCCCATGGCGTGGGTGTACTCGCACATGATGAACGGCTTGCCCCGATTTTTGGATAAAAATTCACGCACCTCCGCCGCGGGGGTGTACATGCGGCTCTCGATATCGGTGGTCTCCGGCCGCCTGGGGTCCAGATACACGCCCTCGTAATGGACCAGCCGGGTATCGTCCAGCCTCCGGAAAAGCTGGCTCATCTCGTATATCACGCTGCCGCCGTAAGACTCGTTGCCGCAGCTCCAAATGAGCACGCATGGGTGGTTTTTGTCCCGCTGGTATGTGGAATTTACCCGGTCCAGCAGCATGCTCTGCCAGTCAATCCTGTCGCCGGGCAGGGCATACTCGATGGGCTTGACCCGCCTGGTCACCGGGTCCCAGGCCCCGTGAGATTCCATGTTGTTCTCGTCGATCACGTACAGTCCCAGCTCGTCGCACAGGGCATACAAGGCGCTGTGGTTGGGGTAGTGGCTGGTGCGGATGGCGTTTATGTTGTTGCGCTTCATAAGCACCAGGTCCCGGCGAATTTTGTCCACGGTGATGGCCCGGCCCGTCTCGGCGCAGAAGTCATGCCGGTTGGTGCCCTTGAACACGATCCGCTGGCCGTTCAGGCACATGACCCCGCCCTTCAGCTCGAACCGCCGGAAGCCCACCTTCAGCGCCGCGATCTCCGCCACATTACCGTCCGGCCCGCACGCCTCGATCTCCAGCTCATAGAGATATGGCCGCTCCGCGCTCCACTTCTCCGGCGCGCTCACCGGAATTTTGAACGCCGCGCTGTCCCCGTCGCCGCTCTGCTCCGCCTGTGCAACGACCTGCTCCCCGTCTTTGAGCGTCAGCCGCAGCGTCCAATTGGACGCCGCGTCCACCTGCACCGCCGCGGCCAGCACCGCGTCCTTATATTCGTCGTCCAGCACCGTCCGCACCCGCACGTCCCGCACATGCACGTCCGGCAGCGCGTACAGATACACATCCCGGAACAGCCCGGAGAACCGGAAGAAGTCCTGGTCCTCCAGCCAGCTTCCCGCCGTCCAGCGATACACCCGGCACGCCAGCTTGTTCTCCCCCTCCGTGAGATAGTCCGTCAGCTCGAACTCCGACGGGGTGAACGAGTCGGCCCCGTAGCCCACGTAGTGCCCGTTCAGCCACACCGCCACGCAGCTCTCCGCCCCCTGGAAGGACACGAACACCCGCTTGCCGCGCATGCTCTCAGGCAGGTAAAAATATTTCACGTAGCACGCCACCGGGTCGAAATCCGTGGGTATCTCGCCTATCTCCAATTCCTCGTGCCCGTCCCAAGGATACTGCACGTTCACGTATTGGGGTTTCCCGTGGCCCTCCAGCTGGATATGGGCCGGCACGGCGATGTCCTCCCAGCCGGTGCAGTCAAACCCCGCCGCCTCAAAGCCGGGGATGACCTGCCCCTCGTTCCGGGCGCAGAAGAACTTCCAATAGCCGCTCAGGCTGTGGCGCAGGCTGCTCTTTCCGGCCATTTTTTCCGTCTGAGAGGCGTAAACGGCGTGGTCCGAGTGTGCCTCCACGCGATTTTCCGCGAAAAATCCGGGGTCTTTTAATTTCCTGTAGTCAAATTCCATTTTCACCGTGCCCTCCTTATCATATCAATGCAGAGCCAGAGCATTATAACAGAGATGACCGCCGTTGGCAACTTGTCCGTCGTCTTGTTTTCTGCTATAATGGCCGCAATGCGGCCATTATATTTGATTCCAGGCAGTTTTGCTCCCGGCTTACGCCGGAACCGCAAAACATGCCGCATTATAGCATCCCGCCTTCGGCGCTATGCTATAATCATTCATAATATTATTGTGTGGAAAGGCACCCCATGAAAAACGCCCCGAAACGCTCCCGTATACTGCTGGCCTGTACGCTGCTGCCCATGGTCCTGATGGGGTTGGTGTTCGCCCTGTGTTCTCTCGCCCCCTTTGGCAGCCGGAGCCTTGGTGTGCTGGACATGTCCAGCCAGTACCTGGCCTTTCTGGGCTACCTGCGCCAGCTTATAACGGGCAAGGCCAGCGCCCTGTATTTACCCGGCATGGCCCTGGGGGGCAACATGGCCGGGGTGATGGCCTACTACCTCATCAGCCCCCTGAACCTGCTGAGCTGTCTCTTCCCCATGGAAAACCTGCTGGACGCGGTGAGCGTGCTCTACATTCTGCGGACCGGCCTGTGCGGCCTGACCATGGGCATCTACGCCGGGACCCGCCACGGCTGGAGCTGGCGTGTGCTGCTGGCGTCGCTTTCCTACGCCTTCATGGGCTACATGCTGGCCTACAGCATCAACTACCAGTGGCACGACTGCGTGATCTTACTACCGCTTATCGCCTTAGGGTTGGCCCGACTGGCCGAACACCGCCGCTGGCGGCTGTACGCCTTCTCCCTGGCGGCGTCCCTGGCATTGAACTTTTACACCGGCTATATCCTCTGCCTGTTCGCGGTGCTCTTTTTCCTGTTCGAGCTGCTGACCGGCCCGGGCAAACCCTCCTGGCGCACCGTGGGCCTGTTCGCCCTGGCCAGTCTCGCCGCCGGCGCGATGGCGGCGGTGGTCCTGTTGCCCGCCTTTTTCTCGCTTCTCGGCGGCAAAGCGGGCCTGGACCTGTCCGCCCTGACCCTGACCGCCAAATTCCCCCTCGCCAGCCTGTTCGCCAAGCTGCTGCCCGGCTCCTTCCGCTATAACGAGCTGACCCCCGCGGGCCTGCCCAACATCTTCTGCGGCGCGGTGACCATCTCCCTGGCGGCCCTGTACTTCGCCAACGGCCATATCCCCCGCCGCCGGCGCATCGGCACGGCCGCGCTGCTGGCCGTGCTGGTCCTGTCCTTCCGGGTGTCCGCCCTGGACCTTATCTGGCACGGCATGAACGTACCCGCCTGGTACAATTATCGATACAGTTTCCTTTTGAGCTTTCTTCTCATCGCCGCCGGGGACGCTTCCCTGGCCCAATTCCGGGAGGGGACCCGCCCCTGGCATCTCATCCTGCCCGTGGCCGTCACGGCCCTGATCGCCATTCTGGCCCTGACCAGCCCCGCAAAGGACCTGGTGGCCCCCGCCGTCGCCGTCTGGACCGTGGCCGTTGCCGGATTATTATCGGCGGCGCCGTACTTCATTCTGCGGCCCAAGACCGGCAAGCGTCTGGCCGCGCTGCTGGGCGCGGTGCTCCTGCTGGCCCATATGGCCGACCTGGGCCTGAACGCCAAGCTCTCCCTGTCGAATCTCACGGAGACATCCTCGGACCCGGCCGATTGGGCCGCATACGTCACGGAAAAATCCGCCGCGCTGTCCCTGATCGACACAGGCGGCGGGCTTGTCCGGGTGGAAAGCCCGGAGAACTTTGACCAGGACCGGTGCGAACCCATGCTCTTTGGCTATGACGGCATCTCCCACTACAGCTCCAACATCTCCCAAAAGAGCCTGGCGTTTCTGGCCCGTCTTGGCGTTCCCTGCTACAAGGGCCTTTTCGCCCTGTACGGCCCGGACGTGACCGCCGGCGCGGACAGCCTGCTTGGCGTCCAATACCTGGCCGCCTCCCGGCTCAACAAGCCCTATCCGGCCGCCGCCACCGCCGGGACATACACCGTTTACGAAAACCCCACCGCCCTGCCCATGGGCTGGACGGCGGACGCCGCCGTCGCCGACGCCATCGACGCGGCGGACCCATTCGCCTACACCCAGGCGCTATTTAGCGCCGCCGCCCCGGAGCTGGACGCCGCCATTTACACCCCCGCCGGCGCGGCTCTTACCCTGGACGGCCTGACCGACGCCGGGAATGGCCTCTACACCCCCGACGCCGCCTCCGGCGCGCTGGAATATACCGTCACCCCCGCTGGGGACGGTCCGCTGTACGGCTTCATCGACGTGCAGGGCTGGCCCGGCGTGATGGTCTACGTCAACGGCCAGTTTTTGGCCTACTACGCCACCGGCCAGACCAACGGCACCCTGTATCTGGGCGACTTTCCCGCCGGCAAGCCTGTCGCCGTCCGTATCCAGACCACCGGGGACCTGACCGTGCCCAGCGCCGCCTTCGCCACGGAGAATGCCGCCGCCCTGGCCGACTACCGGGCCGCCCTGGCACCCGGCGCGTGCCCCCTGGAAAAGCGCTCCCCCGCCCACTTCACCGGCAAATTTGCCACCGGCGACGGGGACAGCCTTCTGGTGCTGACCATCCCCTGTGACAGCGGCTGGCGCGTCACGCTGGACGGCCGGACCGTGCAGCCCATGGAAATTCAGGACTGCCTGATGGCCGTCCCCGTGACCCCCGGCGGACACACCCTGGACATGCGCTACACCCCGCCGGGCCTGGTCATCGGCGCATGCGTCTCCGCCGCAACACTGGCCATATGTTTATTCCTCGCCCTGAAAAAACGTCAATAAAAACGACCCGGACCTCCGCCTGGAAGTCCGGGTTTATTTGGCGTTCACACCGCCCCAACTGAGACATATACTATTTCATATCCGCGAACGCGGCGGCCTCCCGGACCCATCCCATCAGCATTTTGCAGTATAACCCGGAAATCATGTCATTTCTGTCGGAAAAGATTGCAAAATGGTTACAGGCATGTTATACTCAAACCAGTTTCAAGATGACAGACAGGAGGCGTTGACCTGTGGGAGATACCCGTGACCGGCAGGACCGGGGCGGACAGCCGCCGCGCCGGGAAGTGGAATTGCCGGATTATGATTGGGACGACATAGACTGGCTGGAGGAGACGCCCCCCACGGAAGAGGAGGAGCGTCAGGCCCGCCAGCGCACCATACGGCCGGACCCCGCGCCTCAGCGGACGTACCAGACTCAACCCCAGCGCCCTGCGCGGCCCCAGCAGCAACAGCCGCGGGCCCAGCAGCGGACCTACCAGGCCCCGCCCCAGCGCCCTGCGCGGCCTCAGCAGCAGCGGACCTACCAGGCCCCGCCGCCACGCTACGACCGGCGGGCGGTGGCCGTGGAGCCGGAGGAATACCGGCCCCGCCGCCGGGCCAGGACCAGCGTGCCGCTGATCATCCTTGTTGTCATCCTGGTAGGCGGCGTGTTGTTCGCGGGCTTCAAGCTTGGGTCCATCCTCTTAAACTACCACCGGGACCGCTCGGCGTACAACGACCTGGCGGACGCGGCCCTGGCGGACCTGGCGGAGCCCAACGCCACCACGGAGCCGGGGGCTACCCCCGAGCCGGAGCAGGAGCAGCCCAGGTCCGAGGTCCCCATCACGGTGGACTGGAACTATCTGCGCACCGTGAACACGGACATCGTCGCGTGGCTGTACTGCCCGGACACCCGCATCAACTACCCGGTCATGCAGACCAGCGACAACGACTACTATCTCCACCGGGGCTACGACCGCCAGCCCAACACCGCCGGCGCGCTTTTCGCCGACTACAACTCCGCCGCCGGCGTCACTTCCAGCAACTTCATCGTCTACGGCCACAACATGAAGGACGGGTCCATGTTCGCCACGGTCTACAACTACGTGACCCAGGACTATTATAACCAGCACCCGGTCATGTACCTGCTGACCCCCACCCAGAACTACCGGGTGGACCTGATCGCGGCCCACATCGTGGAGAGCAGCATGGACAACTACCCCGGCTATTTCCAGGGCGGCGAGTACCAGGACTATCTGAACAAGATCGTGTCCAGCTCCTTCTTCCGCACCAGCGCCAACGTGACCACCAACTACCAGCTCATCACCATGTCCACCTGCGACTATTCCAGCAACTACAACGACCCGCGCTTTCTCCTGCACGGGCTTATGGTCCCGGTGAATTAAAATGTGTCCCCGGCTGAGCCAAATGTGTCCCCGGCCCCGCCGGGGACATACCATATGCAAAGCCTCCCCTGTGCAAGGGGAGGTGGGCCGCCGCAAGGCGGCTCGGAAGGGTTGTCCCTCGCGCCCTTGCCATATGCAAAGCCTCCCCTGTGCAAGGGGAGGTGCCGAGCGGAGCGAGGCGGAAGGGTTGTAGACAACCCCCCAGTCACGCTGACGCGTGACAGCCCCCCTTACACAGGGGGGCCTTTCGATAAGGTAGAGAAATCACAAAACCCCAATTTTCCCCGTCCCCGCATTTTCTTCTTGCGTTACACCGAACAATGCGCTACAATAGAAATGCCGAACAAACGAAAGGCAGGACGTGAGGCGCTCGCAACACCTCACGCCCCTATGCAGGAGCCAGTACCTCCCACACAGCAGAATTACTGCGCCGGACCCATTATACCCGCAACGGCGTCTTTTTACAAGACGACTTGCGGTCAATGATGGGGCCAGTGTTGTCGTTCCACGGTGTAGGGAAGTTTCCCTGCACCGTCTTTTGTTTGTCTCGGCGGAAGGGTCCGGGGGCGGGCTTAAAATCCCGCTCCGGGCCTGACTGCCGGGAAACAACTAAAGAAAGGAACGGTATAGCACTATGGCAAAGCGCGGTCTATGTATACTCCTTGCCCTGGCGGCGGTGTTCTCCCTGAGCGCCCCCGCCCTCGCGGAGGAAGAACCGGTCACGGCGGAAGAAGTCGTGACGGAGGAAACGGTCATTGAACCGGAGGAAGTAACGGAGGAAGTAGAAGCGGAACCGGAGACTGTAGATACCGCAATAGCCGTAGGTTTCTGCGGCGGCGAAGGGGACGGCACCAACCTTGCTTGGGCTTTCTCCGCTGACGGCGTGCTCACTGTCTCTGGCACAGGGAAGATGAAGGATTATTCTTATGCCGGGGATGATGTGCCTTGGCACAATTATCGAAAACAGATCAAGACGATCGTCATTGAGCCTGGCGTGACCAGTATTGGAGATAGTGCGTTCTGGAACTGTGCAGCTATGACCAATGTGACGATCCCGAGCAGTGTGACCGCCATTGTGGGTCATGCGTTTGAATCGTGCCGGGCTCTGAAGAATATCACGATTCCAAACGGCGTGACACGCCTTGGGTATGCAGTATTTCAATCCTGCGACGGCCTGACAAGCATAACGATCCCGGCCAGCGTGACCGTTATTGAGTCTGGTGCTGCATTTAATGCAAATAATATAACGGATATCTACGTGGACGAAAACAGCAAGAGTTTTTCCTCTGTGGATGGTGTACTGTTCAATGCGGATAAAACGGCATTGGTCTACTATCCTCACGGAAAGGAGGGCGTGTCCTATACAATTCCCGATACGGTCGTATCCGTTATGGGTTTTGCATTTGCGAACTGTCCTTTGACGAGTGTAACGCTCTCCGCCAGCGTGAAAGCGGTTGCAAGCGATTCTTTTCTTTCGCATATAGAAAACATCTATGTGGCGAATGGCAATAAATGTTTTATCTCTGTAGATGGTGTGCTGTTCAGTGCTGACGGAAAAACGCTGGTCCGCTACCCGGGGGACAAGGAAATATCTGCCTATGATATTCCCAATACAGTCACTGCCATTGCGGATGGAGCGTTTCTTTACTGCGGCATAACGAGCGCGACTGTTCCGGCAAGTGTGACCAGTATTGGGATGGAGGCGTTTAATTGCACTGACTTGAAAAGTATAACCATCTTAAATCCTTGGTGTGATATTATTGGAGGAGATTCTACGCTGAATTATTCCGGAGAAACTGTCGTCCACGGTTATGACGGCTCCACGGCCCAGGCATATGCGGAGAAGTACGGTTATACGTTCCAGTCTCTTGGTCCTTCACCTGTGACGCCTACCCCCAAGCCTACGGCGACGCCCAAGCCCACGAATACCCCCAAGCCCGGGACCACCCCCACCCCCACGCCCACGGCGGTGCCCAAGCTTGCGGCCCCCACGGTGAAGATCGAGAAGGTCTCTACTGGCATTAAAGTGACCTGGAACAAAGTCGCGGGTTCTCCCCGGTATATGGTCTACTACAAAGAGGGCAATGGCTCTTGGAAAAAGATCGGCACCACGACCAGCACCACTTACACCCGTGCGGCGAAGTATTTGAAGAGCGGCGCGACCTACCAATTCACCGTCCGCTGCTGCGCCAACGACAAGAAAACGCTTCTCGGGCCGTACAAGGCAAGCAATAGCCTCAAGTACACCGCCCAGCTTGCCGCGCCCACGGTGAAGATCGCGAAAGTGGCCGGGGGTATCAAAGTGTCTTGGAATAAGATCACCGGCTCTCCACGGTATATGGTTTACTACAAAGAAAACGGCGGCGGGTGGAAGAAGATCGGGACGACCACCAGCACCACCTACACGAGAGCGGCTAAGTACTTGAAAAACGGCGTGACCTACCAGTTCACAGTCCGTTGCTGTGCCAACGACAAAAAGACCCTTCTCGGCCCCTACAAAGCCAGCAACAGTCTGAAGTACACGAAATAATACAATCCGGGCGCGGCTTTTGCCGCGCCCATCATTACAGAAAAAGGACCGCTCGTTGAGCGGTCCTTTTATGTTCTTGCGCGAGACCCTTACTTCGCGGCCTTGGCGGCGCGGATGGCCTCGGTGAGCATCGGCGTGACCTTGAACAGGTCGCCGCAGATGCCGTAGTCCGCGATCTCGAAGATGGGGGCGGACTCGTTCTTGTTCACGGCGATGATGCACTCGCTGTCCTGCATACCGGCCTTGTGCTGGATGGCGCCGGAGATGCCCAGAGCCACGTATACCTTGGGGTGTACAGTCTTGCCGGTCTGGCCCACCTGATGGTCGGCGGAGAGCCACCCGCTGTCGATGACGGCGCGGGAGCCGCCCACGACGCCGCCCAGCTCGGCGGCCAGTTCCTCGGCCAGCTTGATGCCGCCTTCCACGTCCTTGCTGATGCCGCGGCCCACGGACACGATGAAGTCCGCGCCGATCAGGTCCACCAGCTTCTTCGCGGCCTTGACGACCTCGGTGACCTCGGTGTGCATGTCGGCCTCGCTCAGCTCAAAGGCGGGCTTCACGATCTCGCAGGCGTCGGCCTTGGCCTGGTCGAAGGGGCGCTTTTTCATCACGCCGGGACGGACCGTCGCCATGGTGGGACGGAACCGGGGGCAGATGATGGAGGCCATCAGGTGGCCGCCGAAGGCGGGACGGGTCATCTTCAGGTCGCGGGACACATCGTGCTTCTGGCCCAGGACCATGGCGCTGTTCAGCCCGTCGATACGCCCGTCATCCAGCGTGGAGGCCTCGTGCAGGAAGTCCTTGTAAATGCCCATGTCCACGTCCAGGTGGGTGCAGTCGGCGCACAGGCCGGTGTGCAGCCGGGCGGCGCACCGGGGACCCAGGTCGCGGCCGATGTTGGTCGCGCCGATCAGAAACGCCTCGGGCTTCAGCTCCTCGATCACGTCGCAGATGACCTTGGCGTAAGCGTCGGTGGTGTACACCTTCAGCAGGGGGTGCTCGCAGACATAGACCTTATCCGCGCCGTAGCCGCCCAGCTCCTTGGCGATACCCTCCACGTTGTCGCCCAGCAGCAGACCGCACAGGTCCACGCCCAGCTCGTCCGCCAGCCGGCGGCCCTCGCTGATGAGCTCGAAGTCGGTGGGCATCAGTTTGCCTTCACGCTGCTCGCAGAATACCCATACATCCTTGAAAGCAGCCAGATCCGTATTGTTAAAAGCCATTTTCTCTTACTCCTCTCTCAGATGATGTGCTTGCCGGCCAGGATACCCGCCAGCTTCTCGCAGGTGGCCATGTCGCTGCCCTCCAGCATCATGCCGGCGCCCTTCTGGGGAGGCGTGAAGCTGACCAGGATGTTGGTGGGAGAGCCCTTGAGGCCGATGGTGGTGGCGTCGATCAGGGGATCGTCCTTGAGCGCCTCGTAATCCAGCACGGTCACGGGCTTGCTGTAGGCCTCGAAGATGCCGCCAACGGACATATACCGGGGCTCGTTCAGCTCCTTGATGCAGGTCAGCAGGCAGGGGGTCTGGACCTTGATGGTCATGTAGCCGTCCTCCAGCATGCGCTTGACGGTGATGTCGTCCCCGTCCTTCTGGATGTCGGCGGCATAAGTCACCTGGGGCAGGTGCAGCTTCTCGGCGATCTGGGGGCCCACCTGGGCGGTGTCGCCGTCGATGGCCTGGCGGCCGCACAGCACGATGTCGCCCTTCTCCACGCCGATCTTGTTGACGCCGGCGGCGACGATCTGGGAAGTGGCGTACGTATCGGAACCGCCGAACTCACGGCCGGAAATAAGATAGCCCTCATCGGCGCCCATGGCCAGCAGCTCGCGCAGCATGCCCTCCGCGGGGGGAGGACCCATGGTGACGACGATGACCTTGCAGCCGGTCTCGTCCTTCAATTTCAGCGCGGCCTCGACGGCGTTCATGTCGTCGGGGTTGGTGATGGTCTGCATGCTGGCACGGTTCAGGGTGCCGTCGTCATTCACCGCCACCTTGCCGGAGGTGTCGGGGACCTGCTTAACGCAAACGATAACTTTCATTTCTAACATTTCCCTCCTGACTTAGTTCACGCCCAGATGGCTGGAGATGACCATGCGCTGGACCTCGCTGGTGCCCTCGTAGATCTCGGTGATCTTGGCGTCGCGCATCATGCGCTCCACCGGGTACTCACGGGTGTAGCCATAGCCGCCGAACAGCTGTACGGCCCGGCGGGTCACGTCGCTGGCGGCCTCGGCCGCGAACAGCTTGGCCATGGCCGCGTCCATGGAATAATCCTCGTGCAGCTGCTTCTTGCAGGCGGCGGAGTATACCAGGAACTGGGCGGCCTGCATACGGGTGTGCATGTCGGCCAGCTGGAACTGGGTGTTCTGGAACTGGCTGATGCGCTTACCGAACTGGACGCGCTCCTTGGTGTACTTGATGGCCTCGTTGATGGCGCCCTCGCCCAGGCCCAGGGCCTGCGCGGCGATGCCGATACGGCCGCCGTCCAGGGTCTGCATGGCGATCTTGAAGCCCTGGCCGACCTTGCCCAGCAGGTTCTCCTTGGGCACGATGCAGTCCTCGAACACCAGCTCGCAGGTAGAAGAACCCTTGATGCCCATCTTCTTCTCGTGCTTGCCGATGGAGAAGCCGGGGAAGCCCTTTTCCACGATGAACGCGCTGATCTCCTTGACCTTCTTGCCCCGCTTGTTGGTGGTGGTGCCGGTGACGGCGATGACGATGAAGGTGCTGGCGTAGCCGGCGTTGGTGATGAAGATCTTGGAGCCGTTCAGCACCCAGTGGTCGCCGTCCAGCACGGCGGTGGTCTGCTGGCCCTGGGCGTCGGTACCGGCGCCGGGCTCGGTCAGGCCGAAGGCCCCCACTTTCCTGCCGGAGCACAGGTCGGGCAGATACTTCTGCTTCTGCTCCTCGGTGCCGTGCTCAAAAATGGGCGCGCAGCACAGGGAGGTGTGGGCGGACACGATGACGGCGGTGGTGCCGCACACCTTGGCCAGCTCCTCCACGCACATGGCGTAGCTGAGAACGTCGCCGCCGGCGCCGCCGTACTCCTTGGGGAAGTAGATGCCCATCATGCCCAGCTTGCCCATCTTCTCCACGGTCTCCGCGGGGAAGCGCTCGGTCTCGTCGATCTCCTCGGCCAGAGGCTTGACCTCGTTCTCGGCGAAGTCCCGGTACATCTTCCGGAGCATCAGCTGCTCTTTGCTCAGATGAAAGTCCATACTTTTTTCTCCTTCCAAGTGTTACTTGCTGTAATCGTAGAAGCCCTTGCCGGTCTTACGGCCCAGCAGGCCGCCGCGGACCATCTTTTTCAGCAGCAGGGCGGGACGATACTTGCTGTCGCCGGTCTCGTTGTACAGTGTCTCCATGATGGCCAGGCACACGTCCAGGCCGATGAAATCGCCCAGCTCCAGCGGGCCCATGGGGTGGTTGGCGCCCAGCTTCATCGCCTTGTCGATGTCGGCGGCGGAAGCGACGCCGGTCTCCACCAGGCCGATGCCCTCGTTGATCATGGGGATGAGGATCTTGTTCACCACGAAGCCGGGAGCCTCGGCGACCTCCACCGGGTCCTTGCCGATCTCTTTGGCCAGGTTATAGATGAACTCGAAGGTCTCCTGGGTCGTATTGGCGCCCCGGATGACCTCCACCAGCTTCATGCTGGGCACGGGGTTGAAAAAGTGCATGCCGATGACCGGGTGGGTCAGGCCGTGGCCCATCTCGGTGACGGACAGAGAGGACGTGTTGGACGCGAAGACGGTCTCGGGCTTGCACAGGGTATCCAGCTCCTGCAGCAGCGTCTTCTTGGTGGCCATATCCTCCTTGACGCACTCGATGACCAGGTCGGCGTCAGCGGCGGCGGGACGCTCCTCGATGACGATGTTGTTCAGGATGCCGTCCACGGCCTCCTGGGTCATCTTGCCCTTGGCCACGCGCTTGGCCAGGGAAGCGGCCAGCTTGTCCTTATGCTTCTGGGCGGACGCCACGGAGCTTGCGAACATCATCGCGGTGTGGCCGTTCGCGGCGAACACCTGGGCGATACCGCTGCCCATGGTGCCGGCGCCAAATACTGCGACTTTCATTGTGTTTCCTCCTATAAACTATATTTTATTGACTGTTTTGATCTGCCTCTCAGCAGTTTTCAAACGGGTCGTGCTTGCGCTTTTCCACGAACGCGGCCATGGCGTTTTTCTGGTCCTTTGTCTCGAAGCAGGAACCGAAGAGCTTCTCCTCCACGACCACAGCGCTGTCGATGTCCACCTGGAGCCCGTCGTTGATGGCCTTCTTGCATGCCCGCACGGCGATGGGGGCGTTGCCGGCGATACGGTTCGCCATCTTCTCCGCCTCGGCCATCAGCTCCTCGGCGGGGTACACGGCCTGGACCAGCCCGCATGCCAGGGCCTCGGGGGCCTTGATGTTCCGGGCGGTGTAAATGAGCTCCTTGGCCTTGCCCATGCCGACAAGCCTTGCCAGCCGCTGGGTGCCGCCGAAGCCGGGGGTGATGCCAAGGCCCACCTCGGGCTGGCCGAACACGGCCGTCTCCGACGCCAGCCGGATGTCGCAGCTCATGCTCAGCTCGCATCCGCCGCCCAGGGCGAAGCCGTTCACCGCGGCGATGGTGGGGATGGGCAGCGTCTCCAGCTTGCGGAACACGTCGTTGCCCAGCTTGCCGAAGGCCTCGCCCTCGGCTTTCGTCAGGCCGCTCATCTGCGCGATATCCGCCCCGGCCACGAAGGCCTTCTGCCCCGCGCCGGTGACCACCAGGCACCGCACCGCGTTCGTATCCACGCTGTCCAGCACCTTGTCCAGCTCGCCGATGACCTGGTCGTTGAGGGCGTTGAGCGCCTCGGGCCTATTGATGGTCAGCACGCCGATCTGGCCCTTGACCTCCAGTTCCACGAATGCCATAACTATCCTCCTAAAAACATCGTTTATTTTCTAACGATTCAAAGGCACGGACACGCCGCACCATTCATCATTATAATTGCAACCCCCGGATTTATCAAGTGCAATCGCCTGGAAAACGCCGATTTTTTCGTAAAATTTCCCTCTCCCGGACCAATTGTGTCCCCGGCAGCGCCGTGGACGCGTGGGATTATAATGTTTCTCTCCCCCAGTCACCGCCTGACGGCGGCGACAGGGCAGATTGTCAAGCAAGTGCAACACCAAAGACTTCAGCGGGGGTTTTCCATTTGAGGCATTTTCTGGGGCGGGAGTTTAGTAAGTGCTCCACCCTGGCGACATCCTCTGCAGTGACCTTCCTGAAATCATAGCCCTTCGGAAAGAAAAATCGTATCAGATCGTTCGTGTTCTCGTTCGTACCGCGCTGCCACGGCTTGTGCGGCTGGGCAAAGTACACCAGCGTCTTTAACGCCGCCTCCAGCTCGTGGAACTGCGC
>CANQJZ010000036.1 GCA_947624385.1 uncultured Oscillospiraceae bacterium | reverse complement strand
CGGCGTCAGGGAGCCGTACGCCTTGTCGTTGATCATCATCACCGGCGCCAGAGAGCAGCAGCCCAGACACGCCACCACCGACAGGGAGAAAAGTCCGTCCTCCGTCGTCTCGTTGCTGCCGATGCCAAGCTCGTCCGTCACCGCGTCCAGAATACGCTCCGCGCCGTTTACATAACACGCCGTGCCCTTGCACAGCATGACCAGATATTTGCCCATGGGCTGGAAGCGGAACTGGGAGTAAAACGTCGCCACGCCCAGAATTTTCGCGGGGCTGGCGCCGGTGCGCTCCGAGATGCGGTACACCGCGTCCATGGGCACGTAGCCGTACAGCTCCTGGGTCTTTTGCAGGATGGAGATGAGGCTGCCTTTGACATCGGCGTACTCCGCCAGCGTCGGCTCCAGCAGCGTCAGGTCCACGCTCGGTTTGTTGCAGCTCATGATGACTCACTCCTTTATCTGTCAATATCTGTCAAAGTGTCGCCGGATATGGAAAATGGGTCCAGGCGCTCCCCTTCCAGGACGCCAAAACCCGGCCCTCCCCGTCTGCGATTTTTAACATTGTTATTTTAGCATGCACATCATTAAAAATCAAGACGGGACGGGCGGGGCGGAAATATTTTCGCCCGGGGCTATTGACAGGCGGATATGACAAGAGTATAATGCAAAATGACAAGTATAATTGTCAATTCGGCAAAGATAGTTGTCATCGGGAGGTGTGTTATGGTCCTGCGAAACCGGCTGAAGGAGCGGCGGGCCGCGCTGGGGGTCAATCAACAGGAAATGGGGCGAATGTGCGGCGTGTCCCGCCAGACCATCAGTCTCATCGAGCGGGGGGATTATTCGCCGTCGGTCACACTGGCGCTGACCATCGCCCGGGTGTGCGGCGTGACGGTGGAGGAAGTATTCTATTTACAAGAGGATGAAAGGGAGGAAAAATGACATGGACAACAACGAGATAAAAAGGGCCAACCGGAAAGCGCTGCCAAGGTTTTTGCTGATTTTGGCGGCGAGCCTGGCAGTCGGCGGGTGCATCGGGTTTTTCGCGGCCAAATACGGCTGGAACGAGCTGGCGGACGGCTTGAAGAGCGCGGGACGGGCCTTCGGCTCCCATGTTGCGCCCTGGCTGCTGGCGGCGGAGGCCGTGGCGCTCCCAGCCGTGGCCGCGCCTCTTTACAGAAAGGCGAAAGAGCGGCTGGCCGCCTGGGACGGCGAGGACGAGGCGGTATCGGACCAGATCGACGCGGGGCTGAGCCTGGTGGTGTGGATCGCGAACGGGGCGTACATCGTCAGCTTTTTCCTGATCGCGGCCAGCTATTCCGGGGGCTTCGCCATCTTTGAGGACGCCGGCGCCTCGGTGATGCTGCTTGTGGGTATTTTGGCGTTTTTTGCGGTCATGGCCGAGAACATCGCGCTCCAGCAAAAATGCGTGGACGCGGCGAAAAAGACGAACCCGGAAAAGACCGCGTCCGTGTACGACGTGAAGTTCCAGAAGAAGTGGATGGATAGCTGCGACGAGGCGGAAAAGCTACTCATCGGCAAGTGCGCGCTCAGGGCGTACCAGGCGGTGAATACGGTCTGCGTGACGCTGGCGGGGGTGTTCGCCGTGGGGGCTATCATATTCGACATCGGGTTTCTGCCGTCGCTGGCCGTGTGTCTGGTGTGGCTGGTGAGCCATTGCGTTTACTGCCGGGAGTGCATGAAGTATTCCAGAGCCGGAAAGGTGATACGGCCCTGAGACGGCGGGGCGATAAAATACCACTTGTAAAATGCGTGTATAGCGAATATAATGAAAGGAGCGGCAAGCACACACAACATATTGGGGTTATGAAGCATGACAGCATCATTTGACGAATATCTGGCTCCCGGCAAGCGGGGCTATCTCATCGGCATCGGCGGCGTGTCCATGTCCCCCCTGGCGGAGGTGCTGCAGGGCGAGGGTCTGGTCATATCCGGAAGCGACATGCAGCACAGCGACAAGGTGGAACACCTGGAAAGTCTGGGCATCCGGGTACACATCGGCCACAACGCCGGGAACATAAATACCGGCTACGATTTCGTGGTCCGCACCGCCGCCGTCCACGACGACAACCCGGAGATACGGGCCGCACGGGAGATGGGCATACCCGTGTTCGAGCGGACCCAGGCGTGGGGCGCGCTGATGAAGCGGTACAAAAACGCCCTATGCATCGCCGGGACCCACGGTAAGACGACCACCACCTCCATGTGTACCCATATCCTGATGGCGGCGGAAAAGGACCCCACGGTCATGATCGGCGGCACCCTGCCCCTGCTCCAGGCCGGGCACCGGGTGGGCGCGGGCGACACCATCGTGATGGAGAGCTGCGAGTATTACGACAGCTTCCTGGCCTTCTTCCCCACCGTGGCCGTGATACTGGACATCGACGCGGACCATTTGGACTACTTCGCCGATCTGGAGGCGGTCAAGATATCGTTCCGGAAATTCGCCCAGCTGGTGCCCGCCGACGGGGTGGTGGTGGCCAACCTGGACGACGCCAACACCATGGCGGCGCTGGCGGGTCTGGACAGGCACATGGTCACCTTCGGCCTGACGCCGGAGGCGGATATACAGGCGGTGAACATCGTCAGCCGGGGGGCGCAGACGGATTTCGATATTTTGAAAAACGGCCAGTTCTTCACCCACCTGCACCTGCAGGTGCCCGGCGTACACAACGTGAAAAACGCCCTGGCGGCGGCCGCCGCGGCCATGACCCTGGGCGTGTCCCCCAACGCGGTGACCTACGGTCTGGCGGGGTTCCGGGGGGCCAACCGGCGCTTTGAGTTCAAGGGCAAATATAACGGCGCGGACGTGTACGACGATTACGCACACCACCCCGGCGAGCTGAAGGCCCTGCTGGACGCGGTTGAGCCGCTGGGGTACAAGCGGGTCATCGTCATCTTCCAGCCCCACACGTATTCCCGCACCAACGCCCTGTTCGACGACTTCGTAACGCAGCTCAAACGGCCGGACCTGGCGATCCTGGCGGAGATATACGCCGCACGGGAGACGAATATTCTGGGCATTTCCTCGGCGGACCTGGCCAAGCAGATACCGAACAGCATCTTCCGGCCCACCTTTGACGAGATCGAGACGATACTGCGGGCCAGCGTGCAGCCCGGCGACCTGGTGCTGACCGTGGGCGCGGGGGACGTGTATAGGATCGGCGAGGATCTGGTGGAAAAAAGGTAAATATTTAGAATCTCTCCCCCAGCCTCGTCGGCGCTCGTGGGGCACAACCCCCCAGTCACGCATACGCGTGACAGCCCCCTTACACAGGGGGGCCTTTCGATAAGGAAAGATTTAAATTATCTCTCCCGCAGTCAATGCGGAGCGCTGACAGCCCCCTCGGCAGAGGGGGCCTTATTCTATATGTGGGCAGTGGTCTGTCTCTCCCGCAGTCAGCGCGGAGCGGCGACAGCCCCCTCGGCAGAGGGGGCTGTTTTATATGGATAATTCATTTTAAATCGCCTTGCTGCCGGCGGGTCAGATGGTCAGGACGATCTCGGTCCGGTCCGTGAGGGCCGCGGCCGGGACAAAGTTGTCGGCCATAGCAGCGCCGTTGACCGTCATGGCGGTAAAGCCGGAGCCCTTTCCCTGAGGGTCCTCCACCCGGATATGCAGCCGCCGGCCGCGGAACTCCCGGGTGAGCTCAAAGCCCTTCCAGTCCCGGGGGATGGCCGGGGCGATGCGCAGCCCGTCCAGCTCCGGGCGCATGCCCAATATGCCCTCCACGCAGCCCACCATCATGGTGGACGCGGTGCCGGTGAGCCAGTGGACGTGGGAGCGCCCGGCGTGGGGGCTGGCCTTGCCCTCGGTGAACTGGCCGTAGCAGTAGGGCTCCAGCACCCGTATCTCCGCCCGGTCATTCTGGGCGGAGGGGGCGTTCTCCATGAAGTATTCAAAGGCCCGGTCGCCCCGGCCCAGCAGCGCCTCGGCCAGAATGAGCCAGCCCTGGGACTGAGAAAACACCCCGGCGTTCTCCTTCACGCCGGCGTTGTAGATCACCGCAAGAGCCCCGTCGAAGGCGTGGGCGTGGTAGGGCGGGTCCATGAGCACGGCGCCGTAGGGGGTGTTCAGACGCTCGTGGACGTTATCCAGCGCCGCACGGGCCTGCGCATCGTCCGCCAGACCGCTTATCACCGCCCAGCTCTGGGGGTTGAGCCACAGGTCCGCCTCCGGCGCGTCGTGCCGGCCGATGACCTGTCCGTCCTCGGTGAAGCCCCGGATGAACCGGTCCCCGTCCCAGCAAAGGGCCGTCAGCTTTTGGCGCAGAGCGGCCTGCTCCCGCTCCAGCCAGCGCAGATACGCCCCGTCCCCCAGCACCTCGGCGAACCGGCGCAGCACGGTGAAGGCGTAGTAGAACTGGAAGGCCACAAAGCTGGACTCCCCGTTGGCGCCCAGGCGCAGACAGTCGTTCCAGTCGGCGTAAAGCCCCGCGGGCATGCCGTGAGGGCCCAGGTGCTCCAGAGAGAAGGCCAGCGCCCGCTTCAGGTGCTCGTAGACCGTCCCCTCCTCCCGGTCGGCAAAGGGGATGACCCGGGTGAGAAAGGCGGCGTCACCGCTCTCCGCTATGTACTTATACACCGTGGGGAACAGCCAAAGCGCGTCGTCCGCCCGGTAGGCCGGGTGGCCGGTCTCGCGCACATATTCCGGGTCCTCCGGGCCGGTCTCATGGCCGGGGCTGTGGGTGAACTTCACCAGGGGAAGGCCGCCGCCGTGGTGCATCTGGGCAGAGAGCATCAGCCGCAGCTTCTCCGCCGCCGTCTCCGGTTCCAGATGCAGGATGCCCTGGATGTCCTGGACCGTGTCCCGGTAGCCGTAGCCGTTGCGCAGTCCGCAGTAGACGAAGGACGCCGCCCGGCTCCAGGTGAAGGTGATGAAGCTGTTGTAGGCGTTCCAGGTGTTGACCATGGCGTCGAACGCCGGGCTGGGGGTCTTCACCTGAAAGCGGTCCAGCCGGCCGTGCCAATAGGCGGCGAGGGCGTCCGCCTCCCGCCGGCACACCGCCGCCGGGTCGGCGTAGAACGACAGGACGGCGGCGCTCCCGGCCGGGTCCTTCTCGCCCAGCAGGAAGGCCACGCACCGCTCCTGGCCCGGCGCCAGCTCCAGCACCGCCGAGAGCGCCCCGCAGGCGTTGCCGTTGTAGCTCATGGTCCCGCCCAGGTCGCCGGAGGCCACTCCAGCCGGGTCGGCGTAGTCGTGATAGGGACCCAGAAAGGCCCCCTTGTCGCCGCACCAGGAGGACGCCTCCGCCCCCGCCAGGGCGAAAAACCGCTCCGTCACCCGCTTGTCGTCCACCTTATCCTGCGCGGCCAGCGCGTCCAGATTGCCGTGCAGCTGCTGGCGGACACGGTTTTTGTCGTACACCGTGCGGCCGATGAACAGGGAGTACTGCAGGTTGACCTGGTCCTGCTCGTAGTTGCCGTTGTTGGTGAACTCCGCGTACCCCGTCACGGTCAGGGACCGGGGCCGGTCGGAGTCGTTGCGGACCGACAGCATCCACACCTCGTGCTCCGCGTCCAGCGGCACATAGTACAGCGCCTCGGCGTGTATCCCCCCATAGTCGGACAGCATGCGCGTATAGCCGGTACCGTGGCGGCACTGGCTCTTATACGCCGTCAGGGGCTTTCCCACCGGCTGCCAGGAGGCGGACCAGAAGTCGCCGGAGGCGTTGTCCCGGATATAGATATACCGTCCCGGGCGGTCAAACTGGTTGAACACATAGCGCAGGATGCGCCCGTTGGCCCCGGAGCGGACAAAGCTGTACCCGCCGGCGTTGTTGGAGATCAGCGCGCCGTACGCCGGAGAGCCGAGGTAATTGGCCCAGGGCGCCGGGGTGTCCGGCCGGGTGATGACATACTCCCGCTTTTCATCGTCAAAATAACCGTACTGCATAGTCGCTCTCCTTTCTACGCCCTTACATATACCACAGTCGGCGTTATAATACCAGTCCGGTTTTTTTAATTTGGTTTTTAATTTACAGAACCGGCCGGGGCTGTTATAATACCCCCGGACGGAGGATGCTGCCATGGATCTGAAAAAGCTCTTGGATATGGATAGTCCCGTGGTGCGGTTCATGGGACGGGTGGGCGACCTGATCGTGCTCAACGCGCTGTTTCTCGTCTGCTCGCTGCCGCTGGTGACCGTCGGCGCCTCCCTCACCGCGATGATCCGGGTCATCCAGGGGATACTCATCGGCTCCGAGCCGGGCATAATAAAGACTTTTTTCCGCGCCTTCCGAAAAAACTTCGCCCAGGCCACCGCCGCGTGGCTGCTGCTGGCGGTGCTTATCGCCGCGCTGGGCTATAATATCTTCTTCGTCGGCGCCAACTTCACCGGCGGGCTCGCCACGGGGCTGAAGGCGGCGGCCGGGGCATTGCTGGCCGTGGTGCTGGCCGCAGGCGGGTACGTCTTCCCCCTCATCGCCCGGTATGAGAACACCCTGCGCCGGCACCTGCTCAACGCGCTCATCCTGGCGGTGGCCAAGCTGCCCAGGACCATGTGCGTCACGGCGCTGAACGTGCTTCCCGCCGCGCTGGCGTATTTTTCGCTGCGGGTGTTTTTCTACAGCATCGCCGTATGGGTGCTGGTGGGCTTCGCGGCGGTGTGCTGGCTGGACTGCCTGCTGCTGCGGCCGGTGCTGCGCCAGCTGGAGCAGCCGCCGGAGAGCCGGGAGGATGAAGAGAGCCAGGAGAGCCAGGAAAACTGAACCAGGCGTTTCTTGCCCGGCGGGATATGCGTCCCGCCGGGCCGTTACTTTCTAAAATGTGGAGACCTGGACGAAAAATAGCACCTTAACTTCCGCCGCCGGGTCCGTTAATATTAGAGGGGTAAGTTATTGCATGGGGTGAGAATATGGAGCGCTGCCGATTTTTAGACGAAAATGGTACCTTCACGGCGGACGACGCCGGCGCATACCGGGGGCTGTACTTCCCCCTGGCCGGGCAGACGGGCCTTAAGAGCGCCGTCACCCCCTAT
Organism: uncultured Oscillospiraceae bacterium; assembly: GCA_947624385.1. GTDB lineage: Bacteria > Bacillota > Clostridia > Oscillospirales > Oscillospiraceae > CAJOIG01. The sequence goes on along the minus strand of CANQJZ010000036.1, from coordinate 17,906 downwards.
CTGGCCGGCGACGCCAAGACGGACCAGAACCATTTTCTGCTGCCGCCGGTGAGCGTGGGGGACCTCTACACCGGCCGGTCATGCCGCAATTTCTGGTGCGTGCCGGAGGGCGGCGCGCCCTGGTCCGCCGTGGGCTGCTCCGCCGCGCAGATGGCCGGGACATACGCCGGGGACGAGGAAAAGTGCGCCGTCACCGCCGGGTACATGTGGCACAAAATGACCCGCACAGGCCGCCTTTTCCGGGCGGAGGCGCTGTCCTTCGTGCTGCCGGAGGGGGACGCGGAGGTGCATCAGGTGCGCATAGAGAACGTCTCGGACGGAACCGTGACCTTCACTCCCGTGGCCGCCGTGCCTTTATACGGCCGAAGCGCCGACAACCTGCGGGACCACCGGCATGTGACCAGCCTTTTGCACCGCATAGCGGTCAGCCGATACGGCGTGGCCGTCACGCCCACACTATGCTTCGACGAGCGGGGCCACCAGCCCGGCGACAGCGTATACGCCGCGCTGGGCATGGACGAGACGGGCGCGCCCCCGGAGCGGTTTTACCCGGAGCAGGACGCCTTCACCGGCCCGGGCGGGACGCTGGAATGGCCCCGGGCGCTGCTGACGGGCGACGCCGGCGTGGAGGCGGGCTACACCAGCGCGGGACAGGAGGCCCTGGGCGGGCTGCGCTTCGCCCCGGTGACGCTGGCCCCCGGCGAGAGCCGGGAGTACACCGTGGCGCTGTCCGTCACGCCAAAGGGCGCGCCCATGCCCACGCCGCGGGAGCGGTTCGGGGACAAAAACGGCGTGTATGCCGCCCTGGAACGGACGAAAAAATACTGGCTGGACAAGGTGAACATCCGCTTCCATACGGGGGACGCCGACTTTGACGGCTTCATGGCCTGGGTGGCCTTCCAGCCGGAGCTGCGGCGCATCTTCGGCTGCTCCTTCCTGCCCCACCACGACTACGGCCGGGGCGGCCGGGGCTGGCGGGACCTGTGGCAGGACTGCCTGGCGCTGCTGCTGATGGACCCGGGACAGGTGCGGCAGATGCTGGCGGACAACTTCGCCGGCGTGCGTCTGGACGGTACCAACGCCACCATCATCGGCGAGGGGCCGGGCCAGTTCAAGGCCGACCGCAACGCCATCACCCGGGTGTGGATGGACCACGGCGTCTGGCCGACCATGACCACGGCGCTGTACATAGACCAGACCGGCGACCTGGGTATTTTGGACGAGCGCCAGCGCTACTTCAAGGACCGGCAGACCCGCCGGGGCACCGCCGCGGACGAGCGCTGGGACCCGGCCTGCACCTGGCAGCCGGACGAGAACGGACAGGAATATCGGGGCACGGTGCTGGAGCACCTGCTGGTCCAGAACCTGACCTCCTTCTGGGAGGTGGGGGAGCACAACTGCCTGCGGCTGCGGGACGCGGATTGGAACGACGCGCTGGACATGGCGTCGGAAAAAGGCGAGAGCGCGGCCTTTTCCAGCGCCTATGCCAAAAACCTGCTGGACCTGGCCGGACTGATCTCGGCCCGCGGCGAGAAAACGGTCCGCCTGTGCCGGGAGATGACGGTCCTGCTGGAAGGCGACCGGACCGTGTACCGGGACGCGTCCGCCAAGGCCGCCCTGCTGGACCGGTATCTGGACGGGTGCGAGCACACCGTCAGCGGCCGGACGGTAGAGCTGGACGGCGCGGCGCTGGCCGAAAACCTGCGGGAAAAGGGCCGGTGGCTGCTGGAACACATCCGCGAAAACGAGTTTATCACGGACAGCCGGGGCAACGGCTGGTTCAACGGATATTATGACAACCACGGCCAGAGGCTGGAGGGAGAGCGGGACGGCGTTGTCCGCATGACCCTCACCGGGCAGGTGTTCGCCGTGCTGTCCGGGGCCGCCACGGACGAACAGGTCCGGGCCATATGCGCCAGCGCGGACCGGTATCTTTACGACGCCGCCTGCGGCGGATACCGGCTGAACACCCCCTTTGACAGCGACATGGGCCGGATGTTCGGCTTCGCCTACGGGGAGAAGGAGAACGGCGCGGTGTTCTCCCATATGGCCGTCATGTACGCCAACGCCCTGTACCGCCGGGGCTTCGTCCGGGCCGGACACAGGGCGCTGGACAGCCTCTACCGCCAGGCCGCGGATTTTGAGACCAGCCGCATTTACCCCGGCGTGCCGGAGTACTTCGGCCGGGACGGGCGGGGGCTTTACCACTACCTGACCGGCGCGGCCAGCTGGTATCTGCTCACAATGGTCACGGAGGTCTTCGGCGTCCGGGGGCGGCTGGGCGAGCTGGCCATTGCGCCGAAACTCACGCCGGAGCAGTTCGACCGTGCCGGCATGGCGCGGCTGGAGCTCTCCTTCGCCGGACGGCGGCTGGAGGTGCGCGTCCACAACGAGGGCCGGAGAGAGCCGGAGCGGTATCGGCCCGTCCGGGCCCGGCTGGACGGCGCGGCGCTGGACGTGTCCGGCGGCGTGCGTATCGGCCGGGAGGCGCTGACCGCCCTGGACCCGGACAGTATACACACCATCGACGTTTATTTGGAATAGGAGTCTGCCATGAACGAAAAAACAGGCGCTTTCACCATGAAACGCTATGCCCAAAAGCCCCCCTTCGCCAGCTTCCTGCCCGGCATCGCGGGACTGCGGGGCATCCCCATTTGGTGCTATTATGTAAACCGCGGACAGGGCGTGATCAGCTTCGGCGTGGACAACAAGGACCACGCCATCATGGAATTTTTGCCGGCACACCGGGCCTATGAGGCCGTCAGCCGGCGGGGCTTCCGCACGTTCCTGCGCCGGGACGGCCGGTTTTCGGAGGCGTTCGCCCGACCGGAGACGGGGACCATGACCATCGAGAGCAATGTGCTGGCCCTGGAGGACGACGACGCGGCCAGCGGTCTGCGGGTGCGGGCGGAGTACTTCGTGCTGCCGGAGGAGCGGCTGGGCGCGCTGGTGCGGCGCGTCACCGTGACGAACGCGGGCGCCGCGCCCTGTCGGCTGGAGGTGCTGGACGGCATGCCGGAGCTGGTGCCATACGGGGTGGACGAGCGGCCGCTCAAGCACATCCTGCAGACGGCCAAGGCATCCATGCAGGTGGAGGACGTGCCGTCCCGCGTGCCCTTTTACCGGGTGCGGGCCAGCATGGACGACACGGCCAGGGTCAGCGCCGTGGCCGGCGGCAACTTCGCCATGGGCCTGGACGCAGACGGCTCACTGCTGCCGGTGGTGGCGGACCCGGAGGCGGTCTTTGCCTGGGATACCGCGCTGGCGCGGCCGGTCCCCTTTATAGAGGGCGGGCTGGAAGCGGTGCTGGGCCGGGTCCAGCGCAGCTCCAACCTGCTGCCCTGCGCCTTCTTCGCCGCCGAGGGTGTCCTGGCGCCGGGGGAAAGCCTGCGCCTGAACGAGATCATCGGCCAGGCGGAGGACCACGCCGCGCTGGAAGTTTTTGCGGCCCAAAAGCGGGACGGCGCGTGGTTCGACGAAAAGCTGGCCCGGGCAAGAGAGCTGACGGACCGGCTTACCGACCCCATCGCCACGGCCACCGGCGACGGCACATTTGACGCCTACTGCCGGTATACCTATATGGACAACGTGCTCCGGGGCGGCCAGCCGCTGCTGCTGGGGGATAAGGTCTTCTACGTCTACTCCCGCCGCCACGGCGATTTGGAACGGGATTACAACTACTTCTCCATGCTGCCGGAGTTTTACTCCCAGGGCAACGGCAACTTCCGGGACGTGGCCCAGAACCGGCGCAGCGATACCTTTTTCTCCCCCTTCGTGGGCCGGCACAATATCCGCGCCTTTTACAGTCTCATCCAGCTGGACGGCTATGACCCGCTGTCCGTGCAGATGCAGACTTACACCGTCGCCCCGGAGGCGGCGGAGAAGCTCGCCGACGGTCTGGACGACGCCGTCCGACAGGTGCTGGCGGGTCCCTTCACGCCGGGACGGCTCTACATGGCGCTGACAGAGCGCATGGACGACGGCGCGGCGGAAAAGCTGTTTTCCGCCATTATGACGGCCGCCCAGGGCCAGCTGAACGCCGACTTCGGGGAGGGCTACTGGTCCGACCACTGGGACTACGCGCTGGACCTGGCGGAGGAATACCTGGCCGTGTTCCCGGAGAAGGAGCGGGAGCTGCTGTATACGCCGGAGCACACCTGGTTTTTGTCCCAGATATGCGTCGGCCCACGCGCCCGGCGCTACGCCGAGACGGAAAACGGCATCCGACAGTACCACGCCCTGGACGAGGCCAGCCGCCGGACCACGGCGGAGAAGTATCTGCGCGACGATACGGGCGCGCTGGTGGTGAGCACGCTGCTGGAAAAGCTGACGCTGCTGTGCGCGGTCAAGTTCGCCACCCTGGACCCCTACGGCATGGGCGTGGAGATGGAGGGCGGCAAGCCCGGCTGGTACGACGCGCTCAACGGCCTGCCGGGACTGCTGGGGTCCTCCATGGCGGAGACATACGAGCTGGCGCGGACGCTGGACTTCACCGTCGCCGCGCTGGAGCGGGACCCCGGAACGGTGGCGCTGCTGACGCCGATCGCGGAGCTGCTGGAGGCGGTCTGCCGCGTCAACGAGGAACACCGGGAGGAGCTGGCCGGTCCCGGCGAGGTCCCCGGCTTCTGGAACGATGTCAACGACGCCAAGGAGGCATACCGGGCCGGGACGTGGACGGGCGTGAGCGGCCAGCGAATTGAATATGGCTCCGACCGCCTGGCCGGGATGCTGGCCGGTCTGGCCGCCACGGTCCGAATGGGCATCAAAAAGGCGCATGCCCTGGGCACCGCCTCCGGGCCGCTGTGCCCCACCTACTTTGCCTACGACGTGACCGAATACGAAAAGGACGACCAGGGGATCTATCCCCGGCACTTTGCCGTGCGGCTCATCCCCGCGTTTTTGGAAGGGCCGGTGCGGTATATGAAGCTGGCGCTGCCCGCCGGGGAGAAAAAGGCCCTGTACGACGCCGTGCGCGCCAGCGAGTTATATGACAAAAAGCTCAACATGTACCGGGTCAACGCCTCGCTGCAGGACGCCTCCTACGAGCTGGGCCGGTGCCGCGCCTTTACCCCCGGCTGGCTGGAGAACGCCTCCATCTGGCTGCACATGGAGTACAAGTATTTTCTGGAGCTGCTGCGCTCCGGGCTGTACGGGGAATTTTTCAGGGATTTTCATGAAGCGGCGGTGCCCTTTCTGGACCCGGCGGTCTACGGCCGCAGTACGCTGGAAAACAGCTCTTTCATCGCCAGCTCCGCCAACCCGGACGAGAGCATCCACGGCCGGGGCTTCGTGGCCCGGCTGAGCGGCTCCACGGCGGAGATGCTCAGCATCTGGCGGCGGATGATGTTCGGGGAGAGCCCCTTCACGCTGGAGGACGGCCGGCTCACCTGCCGTCCGGCCCCCGCCATCCCCGCCTTCCTCATCGGTGAGGACAGGACCGTCCGCGCCCGGTTTTTGGGCGGCGCGGAGGTGACCTATCACCTGCCCGACGGGGAGGATATCATCCCCGGTGGTTACCGGGTGGGGTCCATGGTCCTGCATCTGGCCGACGGCTCCGTCCAAACGGCGGACGACGCCCTCCGGGGCGAGGCCGCCGCCGCGCTGCGGGACGGCCGCGCCGCGGCCCTGGATGTGACGCTGACGCGCCGGTAATGCCCGGAAACGCTGGTTTTTTCTTCCATTTCCCGCCGCCTCAAAAGGGCGGCGGGCGCGTTTTTTGGCCGGGTTTTCCGGCCGGGATAAAAAATGGATACCTTTCTAAAAAATTGTACATTTTCACAAAATACGATGGGCTTTATAATGTAACAGACGGTTATTTTAGCGAAAACCCTGTCAATCAAATTAAGGAGGAACCGCAAGTATGAAAACCGTGAAGAAACTTTTGGCTCTGACTCTGGCACTGGTCATGGTGCTGAGCCTGGGCGCCGTGGCCTTCGCCGATGAAGAGGCCTCTACCAAGGCCGACCCCACCGAGGGCATCGAGCCGGCGGAGCCCAACGGCGAGAAGCTGGTCGTGTGGACCCTGGCCGACGACCTGGTGGACTTCGGCGCCCGTTATCAGGCCGTGACCGGCACTGAGATGGAAGTGGTCGTCATCGCCCCCGAGGACTATCCCACCAAGGTCCAGACCGCTCTGGTGGGCGGCGAGAAGGAGCCTGACATCATCGTGGGCGAGCCCCAGATGCTGGGCGACATGTTCAGCTACGGCGCCTTCGCCGACCTGGACGCTCTGGGCGCCGAGGACTATGCCGACCAGATCGTGGACTACGTCTGGGAAGTGGGCAAGGACTCCGACGGCGTGCAGCGCGCCATCTCCTTCCAGATCACCCCGGCCGGCCTGTTCTATCGCCGCGACATCGCTGAGACGGTCTTCGGCACCTCCGATCCCGACGAGATCGGCAAGCTGTTCGCCGACTATCCCACCATCCTGGATACCGCCCAGAAGCTGAAGGACGCGGGCTACCGCATCTTCTCCTCCGACTCCGAGATCAACTACTTCTCCGGCGACGAGGCTTGGGTCGTGGACGGCAAGCTGAACCTGTCCCAGGCCCGTCTGGACTACATGGACCTGGTCGTGGCCCTGTATCAGGGCGACCTGACCGCCTATGCCAACCAGTGGTCCACCCCCTGGTATCAGGCCATGAGCGGCCCTGTGCCCATCCTGACCGCCGACATCCAGAACTACGCCGATGACTCCGTGAACGTGTGGGCTTCCGCCGACGAGTTCGCCGAGGCCACCGAGGGCCTGCAGCAGGCCGAGGTGTTCGCGTTCGGTCTGCCCTCCTGGGGCGTGCTGACCATGCGCGACAATGTGGGCGAGACCTCCGGCAAGTGGGGCGTGTGCGCCGGCCCGGCTTACGGCTTCGGCGGCGGCACCTTCATCGGCATCTCCGAGCTGAGCGAGAAAAAGGAGCTGGCCTGGGACTTCGTGAAGTTCTGCACCCTGAACGAGGACACCGCTGAGTGGTGGATCACCTTCTCCGAGGGCGATACCGTCTCCTTGAAGAGCGTTATGGAGGCCCACAAGGACGACGAGAACCCGGTCTACGGCAACCAGAAGATGAACGCCCTCTGGCTGGAGCTGGCCGAGGGCATCGACTACTCCAAGGTCACCCAGTACGACAAGATCATCGGCGACGCCTGGGGCGCTGCCATCAGCGCCGTGAAGACGGGCGTGTCCACCAAGGAAGAGGCCATCGAGGAGTTCTACGACACCGTCGCTTACACCTACCCCGAGATCGAGATCGAGCGCTGAGGCGCTTCGTGTCCGTCTTAACATGACATAGCTGGCGTGGCCCGCTGCGGCGGGCCACGTTCAGATAAACTGGGTTTGTGAAGGAGAAGTGTCCATGAAACTGCAAAAACACAGCAGGCTTGATGCTTACAACCGCTGGGGCTATGCCTTCGTGGCTCCCTTCGTGATCGTGTTCGCGATCTTCAGCATCTACCCCGTCCTGCGCACCCTGTACCTGAGCTTTACGGACCTGAAGATCCTGGGCAAGGGCAACTGGATCTGGTTCGACAACTATAAGCGCGTACTCACCGACAAGTTCTTCTGGCGGGCGCTGGGCAACACCCTGCGCATTTGGGGCGTGAACATCGTGCTGCAGCTGGGCCTGGCATTTTTGCTGGTCATTATCTTCAGCGATGTAAAATACAAAATGCGCGGCCTGCCGGTGTTCCGTATCCTCTACTACCTGCCCAATTTGATCGCCGCCACGTCCATAGCGTTCCTGTTCAACACCCTGCTGGACTGGCGCTACGGCACCTTCAACATCATGATCAGCGGCATCTACAAGCTGTTCGGCGCTACATATAACCCCATCGACTGGATCGGCTCCGGCAAGACAGCGCCCTATACGCTGGCCGTGATCCAGAGCTGGATGTGGTTCGGCAACTCCTTCCTGATGCTCATGGCCTCCGTGCAGGGCATCAACCGGGAGTACTTTGAGGCCGCCGCCATCGACGGCGCCAACCGCTGGACCACCTTTGGCAGGATCACCCTGCCCCTGATCCGGCCCATCATGATGTACGTGGCCATCACCTCGCTGATCGGCGGTCTGCAGATGTTCGACCTGCCCTTCCTGATGGTCAGCCAGTCCGGCGCGGCATACAGAGACGTGCAGACGGTGATGATGTATCTGTACCGCTTCGGCTTCACCACCGGCTCCACCCAGACCGGCTACGCGTCCGCCGTGGCGTACTGCCTGTTCCTCATCATCCTGACGGTGTCGGTCGTGCAGTACAAATTCTTCAATAAGGAGCGTTGATCATGGTAGGATATAGAATCAAAAAGGGCCTTCTGTATGCCTTTCTGGTGATCCTGGCGGCGGCCTGCCTGTTCCCGTTCCTGCTGATGATGGTCAACGCCACCCGCAGCGGTGTGGAGATCACCCGCGGCTTCACCCTGATCCCCGGCCACAGCCTGAAAGCGAACATGCAGCAGGTGTTCAACTACTTCAACCCCTTCCTGGGCATCCGCAACAGCATCATCGTCGCGGTGCCCGCCACGCTGCTGTGCGCCTATTTCTCCACCCTGACGGCCTATGGGCTGGGCTTTTACAAGTTCAAGGGCAACAAGTTCATCTTCTTCATGATCCTGATGTTCATGATGATCCCCGGCCAGCTGAGCCTCATCGGGTTTTACAACCTGTGCTCCAAGCTGCATCTGGTCAACTCCTACATCCCCCTGATCGTGCCCAGCATCGCCTCGGCCGGCACGGTGTTCTTCCTGCGGCAGTACATCGTGTCCAGCATGCCCCCCGCGCTGATCGAGGCGGCCCGGATGGAGGGCGCCAGCGAGTTTTACATCTTCAACCGTATCGTGCTGCCCATCTCCAAGCCAGCCGTGGCCACCATGGGCATCATGGCCTTCATCGGCAACTGGAACAACTACCTGCTGCCCATGATCCTCATCACGAAAAACGAGAAGATGACCCTGCCGGTCATGATGGCCACCCTGCGTTCCTCCACGGACATCCAGCGCAACCAGGGCGCCATCTACCTGGCCGTCGCCATCTCGGTGATCCCCATTCTGCTGGTGTTTGCCTGCTTCTCCAAGTACATCATCAGCTCCGTCACCGCCGGCGCCGTCAAGGAGTAAGGTCCAAATCACAACACGAAAAGCACTATCCCGCTTGGGGTAGTGCTTTTTTTGCGTTTTTATGCTACAATGGTCGAATCACACAGCAAAGGGGGCGCGGATATGGATACGGTGCTGATCGTGGAGGACGAGCGCCCCGTCCGACAGTACCTGAAAACGCTCATCCGCGACAGCGGCGTGCCGGTGAAGGTCATCATGGAGTGCGGCGACGGCCAGACGGCGCTGGACATCGTGGACAAGTACCGGGTGGACGCGCTGTTCACCGGCATCGGCATGCCCGGCATGGACGGGCTGGAGCTGGTGCGCCGGGTACACGCCATGGAATACCCCCCCAGGGTGGTGGTCATCACCGACAACGACGAGCTGCCCAACGTGGTGGAGATGATGCGAAACGGCGCGCTGGACTACGTGCTCAAGCCCATCGAGCCGGAGCGGATGGACCGTATCATGGCCATGCTGGAACAGAAGGCGGCCGACGCCCGCCGGCGCAGCCGGATCATGGATCTGCTCACCATGCGGATGGTGTTCAGCTTCCTGCTGGACCAGCGCCCCTCCCCCGAGGAGGCGCAGCTGCTCAAGCGGGTATATGAGCCGCTGATCGCCGAGACGGGCTATGTGGTGTGCCTTTTCCAGGGCGGCGTGCAGCTGCGGGACAACGGGAAGCTGCTGCTGCACCGACAGCTGCCGGACGGTACGCTGTGCATCCTGGAGGAAAAGGACCTGCAGCCGTTTTTGCGCAGTGAACTGCCCGCGGGCGCGGCCGGCGTCAGCCGCGTGCATCACACCACCGACGATCTGGCCCAGGCCCACAGCGAGGCCAGGGCCGCCAGGGCGCTGGCCTTCTGCCGGGGTCGGCACGTGCTGGCCCCGCTGCCGGAGCAGGAGCCGCCAACCCCGGAGGCGGAAAAGCTGCTGGGCGATCAGGCCCGCAGTCAGCGGCTGCAGCTTCTGGGTACGCGCAAGAGCGAGGAGCTGGCCGAGCGGTGGCAGGCGCTGTTCCAGGCCGCCGAGCGGGGACAGATACCGCCCCAGCGGCTGACCGCGGAGCTGCGCGTGTTTTCAGACGACGTGGGCCGGGTGTACAGCGGAAGTCTGGACGGAGAGGACCTGCAGGCCCTGGAGCGGTGCGCCAAGCCCCTGGCCTTCGCCTGTCTGAACGATTACAGGCAGTTTTTCATGCAGTGGCTGCTCTGCTTCCACGCCAAGCTCTCGGAACGGCTGGAGTTCAACCGCAACCAGGCCCGTATCGCCCAGGCCATCGAGTATATGCAGGAGCACTACGCCGAGGACCTGAACATGGCCGTGGTCAGCAACTATATCTCCATGAACTACTCCCTGTTCTCCCACCTGTTCAAGATGCAGACCGGCAGCAGCTTCGTATCCTACCTCAAGCAGATGCGTATCCGCCACGCCCAGCGGCTGCTGACGGAGACGGACATGAAGGTGCTGGAGATCGGCCACCGGGTGGGCTATGTGAACGAGAAGAACTTCATGAAGATATTCAAGGCCCTGTGCGGCGTCTCCCCCAGCGAATACCGCCGCAATATGCAGTCATAAAAAGCCAACGCCGGACCCGTGGTCCGGCGCTGCTGATACTGTCGCTTTACCGCAGAAAGGAGCTCTGTCTGGACCGCTTGTCCCGGCGCATGTCCGCGTCGGCCTGGGCCAGCAGGTCCTGCACGTCCGCCTCCGTCATGTCCGCCGCCGGCATGCACGCGATCCCGGCGCTGACGGACACCAGATAGGGCTTGGCGCTGAGCTTGTTGAAGCTGGCCAGATAGGACCGCACCTGCTCCACACACCGCTCCGCCCGGGCACGGCTGTCCACCTTGGCCAGCACATAGAACTCGTCCCCCTCGAATCGGGCGCATAAATCCTCCTGCCGGTAGCTCTTGCGCAGGGCCTGGCCCACGGTGAGCAGCGCAAAGTCCCCCTCCCGGTGGCCAAAGTGGTCGCTGATGTCCTTGAGGCTGTCCACATCGAACATGGTGACCGCCGCCATGCTCCCCTCCACCGAGCGCAGCACCGTGCCCATGCGGTTGGTGAAGCCGGGGTGGTTGTAAAGCCCCGTGAGGCTGTCCTTGGCGTAGATGCTCTCCAATTGCCGGCTCACCGCGTGCAGACGCCGGTTCTCGGCCAGGTTCTGCAAAAACTGGGCTGTGTTGGTCAGCCACAGCACGTCCAGAAACTTATAGTCGATGCGGTTGTCCCGAAAGGCCCGGACAAGATAGCCGAAAGAGCGGCTGCCGAAAAATACCGGGGAGACGATATAGGCCGCGTCGGAGTCGCTCTGGATGAAGTCCGGCAGCAGCTTTTCCCGCCGGAAGGAACACGCCGGCAGACGCCGGCCGTTGTGCAGGGCCAGCTTGAGCAGTACGTTGTCATCCTCCCGGCGCTCCGGGCCGGCGTGGACACCCGTCAGCTCCCGCAGGTATGCCGACGGCTCGTCCCAGTCGGCGTACAGGCACAGATAGAAGTCGCTGTAATCCCCCGTGGCCCGGATGTGCTTCTCCAGCACGTCCATCCCCTCGTCCAGGTCGGCCGCACGGGACAGTTCCGCGGCCATGTGCATGGAATCCATCAGCACGTTCTCCGTGCGCTCGATGCGGTCGGACAGCTTGCGCCGGTAGAAAAACGCGCTGCCCACAGGCTCCCTGGCACAGCCGCAGGAGCCGCCAGGCACCAGCTCCGCCCGGACGCTGGTCACCGGCGTTATGCGGCCGTGGCGCTGCTCCATCAGCGCCGTGACCGCCGCCGCGCCCACCTCCCGGTTGGGGAAGGTGATGGAGGTCAGGGGCGGGTCCATATACTGCCCTTCCTCGTCGCAGTCGCAGCCGGTGACGGCAAAGTCCCGGGGGACGTTATAGCCCGCCCGGTGCGCCGCCTCCCAGAAGCGCACGGCCACATGGTCGTTGTAGCACATCACCGCGTCCGGCACTCCCGCCGCCGTGAAGCGCGCCAGGGCCGCGGCGTAGTCCTCCGGCCTGTCCTGGCAGAAGTACACTTCATTCTCGCCAAAGGGCATGCCCCGCTCCGCCGTCACCTGCGCCAGGATGTCCCGCCGCACGTCGGAAAAATACCGCTGGGGCTCAAAGCCCACGTAGCATATCCGCCGGGCGCCGTGGCAGCGGATGAGGTGCTCCGCCATGTCCCGGAAAAGCTCGCTGTTGCGCAGGCTCACCGTGGGGAATCGCTGGTCGTACTCCGCGATCTCCACCACGGGGATGTGCTGCTGGGCCAGCATGGCGCCGATCTGCTCCCGCAGGGAGACGTCCACATAGGGTCCGGAGACGAACACGGCCCCGTCGATGTAGCGGAAGTCGGGGATGCGCAGGATGGCGTCCTCCTGGGCCACGTATTCGCCCAGCGCCTCGCCGTCGTTGGAGCAGTATATCTCCGTGCGGTAGCCGTACTCCGCCGCCCGGTCGATGACGCCCTGGCAAAGCTGGCGCTGGTAGTCCCCGTAAAGGTGGGAGACGAATACGGCCAGCTTGTTGTCGTGGTACACCCCGGCCCACCCCGCTTTCTTTGCTGTCTTTATTTTTTTATTATAATGGTGCGAACGGTCCAATGCAAGCCGTTTTTGCCCCGCCGGAGAATAGAAAATAGATACTCTATTGAAAAATCACGCCTTTTCATCCGGCCGACGGGGCGTTATACTGACTTGATGGACATTTGCAGGTTAAAGGAGGCGTAATGCCGTGAAAAAGTGGACAAGGGCGCTTTACCAGCCCAATCTGCCCCTGACGCCGGCGGGGTATGTGACGGCCGGCGCAGCGCATATCGCCCTGGCGCGGCGTGCGGCAAGGGAGGGCATGGTGCTTTTGAAAAACGAGGGCGGACTGCTGCCCCTGGACCCGGCCCGGCCCGCCGCGCTGTTCGGCAAGGGCAGCTTCGACTACGTAAAGGGCGGCGGCGGCAGCGGCGACGTGACCACGCCCTACGTGCGCTGTCTCCATGACGGGCTGCGGGAGCAGGGCGTGCCGCTTTACGAGCCGCTGTGCGACTACTACCGGGCATATGTGCGCGAGCGCTATGCCGCCGGCGACCAGCCGGGGATGATGGCGGAGCCGGCACTGCCGCCGACGCTTCTCGCCGCGGCCCGACGGGCGGCGGACACGGCCATCATCGTTCTCAGCCGGTTCTCCGGCGAGGGCTGGGACCGGTCCGACGCGGAGTATGAGGGCGAGTATAACCCCTGGCGGGGCGAGACCACCATGCCCAGGATCGCCGGGACCATCTTTCCCCGGGGCGACTTTTACCGCTCCGACGCCGAGACGGCCCTGATCGAGGCGGTGTGCGCCGCCTTTGACCGGGTGGTGCTGGTGCTCAACGTGGGCGGCGCGGTGGACTGCTCCTGGTTCCGGGACGACGGGCGTATCAGCGGGGCGCTGCTGGCCTGGCAGGGCGGCATGGAGGGCGGCGCCGCCGCGGCGGAGCTGCTCACCGGCGCGTACAGCCCCTGCGGGAAGCTGCCGGACACCTTTGCCCTGGACCTTGCTGACTGGCCCTCCACCGAGGGCTTTCACGCCTCGCCTCACCATGTGGATTATACAGAGGACATCTACATGGGCTACCGGTACTTCGAGACCCTGCCCGGCGCGGCGGAGCGGGTGTGCTATCCCTTCGGCCACGGGCTTTCCTATACCAGCTTCGCCGTGCGGGCCATCGCCGCCGGGGCGGAGGACGGGCAGATACACGTGGCCGTGCGGGTGCAGAACACCGGCGACCGGCCGGGGCGCGAGGTGGTGCAGCTTTATTACAGCGCGCCCCGGGGCAGGCTGCAAAAGCCCGCCCGGACGCTGGCGGCGTTCGCCAAGACACGCGCTCTCGCCCCCGGCGAGAGCCAGGTCGTGGACCTGCGCTTTGCCATCGCGGACATGGCCAGCTTCGATGATCTGGGCAAGGTGCGCCGCTCCGCCTGGGTGCTGGAGGCGGGTACATACCGATTTTATCTGGGCGGCAGCGTCCGGGACGCGGCGGCGCTGGACTTTGTGTGGCAGCAGAGCGCGGACGAGATCGTCCGGCAGCTGCAAAGCCGTCTGGCTCCCTCCGGGCTGGAAAAGCGGCTTCTGGCCGACGGCTCCTTTGAACCCCTGCCGAAAGCGCCCGCCGTGGACCCCAACGCCAACGGCCTCCCCCCTATGGCCCCCGGCTCCCAGGAGGCGATGGCCCCCGGCACGCGGGGCCGGGAGCGGCATCTGCTGATGCGCCCCTTCGCGGAGGGCGCACGGCCGCTGGCCGACGTGGCGGAGGGGAAGCTGGAGCTGGACGCCTTTCTCGCCCAGCTTTCCGACGCGGACCTCATCCACCTGCTGGGCGGACAGCCCAACACCGGCGTTTCCAACACCTTCGGCATGGGCGATCTGCCCGAGTACGGCGTGCCTGACGTGACCACCGCCGACGGCCCCGCCGGTCTGCGGCTCATCCCGGAGTGCGGTGTGTGCGCCACCGCATTCCCCTGCGCCACGCTGCTTTCCGCCGCGTGGGACGAGGAGCTGGCCCGGGACGTGGGCGCGGCGGCCGCCGCGGAGGTGAAGGAGAACAACATCTCCATATGGCTGGCGCCGGCCGTCAACCTGCACCGCAGTCCCCTGTGCGGCCGGAATTTTGAGTACTGGTCCGAGGACCCGCTGCTGGCCGGTACCCTGGCGGCCGCTATGGTCCGGGGCATCCAGTCGCAAAACGTGGCCGCCACGGTGAAGCACTTTGCGTGCAACAACAAGGAGACCAACCGCAAACATTCCGACTCCCGGGTCTCGGAGCGGGCGCTGCGGGAACTGTACCTGCGGGTGTTCGAGATCGTGGTGCGCCAGGGCCGTCCCTGGGCCGTCATGAGCGCCTATAACATCATCAACGGCCGCCGGTGCTCGGAGAGCCGGGAGCTGCTCACGGACATCCTGCGGGACGAGTGGGGCTTTGACGGCCTGGTGATGACCGACTGGTGGAACCGGGGCGAGCACTACAAGGAGGTGCTGGCCGGCAACGACATGAAGATGGCCGCGGGCTATCCGGAGCGGCTGCAGCAGGCCCTGGATCAGGGCCTCATCGGGCGGGCGGACCTGCTGGCCTGCGCCCGCCGGGTGATGCAGCTCATTTTGAAGATCGACTGAGACTTCCCCTGACTGTCTGAAAGGAGAGTATGACTATGTGTGCAAAAATTCCGGTTCCCGGCGACCAGGCCGTGACCGAGCGGGAGCGGCGGCACGTCGCGCTGGTCCGCCGCCTGGCGGGCGAGTGCGTGGTGCTGCTGGAAAACGACGGCTCCCTGCCGCTGGCGGAGGGCGGCCGCGTGGCCCTGTTCGGCAACGGCGCCCGCCGGACCGTGCGGGGCGGCACCGGCTCCGGGGACGTGAACGTCCGGGAGAGCGTCAATATCGACCAGGGACTGACGCGGGCGGGCTGTCAGGTCGTCACCGGCCCATGGCTGGACCGGCAGGACGCCGCCCATACCCAGGCCCAGGCCGATTACCGCGCCTGGGTCCCCGCCTATGCGAAACAGCAGCGGATGAGCGAGTTTCTCGTGGTATTCTCCCACCCCTTCCAGATCCCCGCCCCCACGGCCATCGGCCCGGAGGACCTGGCGGAGGCGGACGCCGCCGTGTACGTCATATCCCGCACCTCCGGCGAGGGCGCGGACCGGTACGACAAGCGGGGCGATTACCGCCTCTATGAGGAAGAAAAGCGGCAGATCGCACAGCTGGGCGGCGTCTACGACAAGCTCATCGTGGTGCTGAACGTGGGCGGCGTCATGGACCTGAGCGAGCTGCGCGCCATCGACGGCGTCAGCGCCATCGTGCTCATGGGCCAGCTGGGCGCCGCGGGCGGCGACGCGCTGGCGGACGTGCTGCTGGGCAGGGTGACCCCCTCCGGAAAGCTCACCGACACCTGGGCCCGCCGGTACGTGGACTATCCCACCGCCGCCGCCTTCAGCCACAACGACGGCAACACGGACGACGAGTACTACCGCGAGGGCGTCTTTGTGGGGTATCGGTACTTTGACTCCTTCGATATAGAACCCCTGTACCCCTTCGGCTACGGCCGCTCCTATACGGACTTTTCCATAGAGACAGGGCCCGTCACCGCCCAGGACGGGCAGGTGCGCCTGACCGTCACGGTCCGCAACACCGGCAGCCGCTACAGCGGCCGGGAGGTGGCGCAGGTCTATGTCTCCGCCCCGTCGGGGGAGCTGGCCGTGCCCAGCCAGGTCCTGACCGCCTTCCAGAAGACAAAGCTGCTGGCACCCGGCGAGAGCCAGCAACTGTGCATATCCTTCCCCGCCGCGGCTATGGCCTCTTACAGCGAGGCGCGGGCCGCCTGGGTGCTGGAGGCGGGCGAGTATATCCTGCGCGTGGGTGCCGATTCCCGCAGCACCGTGCCCGCCGCGGTGCTGGTCCTGCCGGAAACGGTGGAGACGGCCCGGCTGAAAAACCTGTTCGCGGGGGCGGGCGATCTGGCGGAGATCTCCCCGTCGGACGCGGAGGGACCCTTCGCCGACCCGGACGTACCCCGCGTGCGGCTGGACAGCGCCGCCATCCCAACGGAGAGCGCGGTCTATCAGGGCGTGCGCACGCCCTTTGCCGCTGACGAGACGCGCACCCTCACCGCCGCGGACGTGAAGGCGGGCCGCTGCACCGTGGAGCAGCTCACTGCTCAGCTGACCGTGGAGGAAATGGCCGAACTGTGCGTGGGCACCCTGCGGGTCGGCAGCTCCATCGTGGGCAACGCCTCCCAGACCGTGCCCGGCGCGGCGGGAGACACCAGCTCTATCCTGCGGGAAAGCCGGGGCGTGAAAAACCTGATCATGGCCGACGGCCCGGCGGGCCTGCGTCTGCAGCCGGTATTCAAGACTGACCTGGCCGGCAATATCCTGCCCGGCGGCCAGGTAATGGGCGATACGGTCGTCCCCTTCGACCCAAAGCTGGACGAGAGCAACTCCCGCACCCATTACCAGTACTGCACCGCCATCCCCGTGGGCTGGTCCCTGGCGATGAGCTGGGACCCGTCGCTGCTGACCGAGGCGGGAGACATGGTGGGCGCGGAGATGGAGCTTTTCGGCGTCGATCTGTGGCTGGCTCCGGCCATGAACATCCACCGGGACCCCCTGTGCGGCCGGAATTTTGAGTACTACTCCGAGGACCCGCTGGTCACCGGCCTGGCCGCCGCGGCCATCACCCGGGGCGTGCAGCGCCACCCCGGCCGGGGCGTTACGATCAAGCACTTCGCCGCCAACTCCCAGGAGGACAACCGCTACTTCACCAACTCCCACATCAGCGAGCGGGCCATCCGGGAGATATACCTGCGGGGGTTCGAGATCGCCGTGCGCACCGCACGGCCCGCCGCCATCATGACCAGCTACAATCTGCTCAACGGCGTGCATACCGCCAACCACCACGACCTGCTGCAAAGCGTCTGCCGGGATGAGTGGGGCTTTGACGGCTTCGTCATGACCGACTGGTTCACCTCCCAGTCCATGCCCGATCTGACCGGCGGTACGCGGCGGTACCCCATATCCGCCTCCACCGGCTGCGTGTACGCCGGCAACGACGTGCAGATGCCCGGCTGCCAGAAAAACGTGGATGACATCGTCCGGGCGGTGACGACCGGCGAGAGCATCGACGGCTACCGGCTCACGCTGGCCGATCTGCAGTTCTGCGCCGCCAACGTGATACGTGCGGCCATCGCCGCGGATGTGTGAGGCGCGGGCGATTCCCCCGGCCGCCGATGGCGGCGACAGGGCAGATTGTCAAGCAAGTGCAACACCAAAGACTTCAGCGGGGGTTTTCCATTTGAGGCATTTTCT
>CANQJZ010000035.1 GCA_947624385.1 uncultured Oscillospiraceae bacterium | reverse complement strand
GCGGCGCGGGCTGCTTTTTCGATGATGGGCTTGCCCTTTGGCCCGGTGGCCTTTCCTTGGCTGGCGCTGTCCTTGGTCTTTATATCGCCCTTTTTGCGGGTGCGGATGTTTTTGCCTTCGGTTTCTGCGATAATGCTCACCTCCTAGAGCGCAAAAAAATGCGTCTCATGGTGAGACGCATTTTTGAAGTAGGATATTGCTTATTTTTTGAGAGTCCTGCGTGACCAGTCGAAAAAGCTGTCCAGGGGATCGAACAGATACGCATAGGCCATAAATTCGTATAGAAGTTCGCTCATGCTGCCCGGATAATAGCCGTTTGGATCGG
This sequence comes from uncultured Oscillospiraceae bacterium, assembly GCA_947624385.1. Lineage (GTDB taxonomy): Bacteria > Bacillota > Clostridia > Oscillospirales > Oscillospiraceae > CAJOIG01. Next base: position 24,785 of record CANQJZ010000035.1, on the reverse strand, counting down.
CCTGGTCTGCGTATTCTTCCAGGTTGTCGGCTGCTGCTGCGACGAGGAAACGCTTGGTTTCCGGGTTGACCTTATACAAGCGGCGGAGATAGGACATGGAGCGGTCAAGGTCCCCCAGTTTGAAATACAGCACCGCCAGAGGCAGGAGCATCTGCGTTTCCTCATAGCCGCCGTATTTCTTGTGCAGGGCAAGCGCGGCCTGTTCATCTTCCAGGTAGGCGTAAAGGTGCATCAAGGCATAGCGGACGCCCAGGTTATCGTTGGTGCAGAGCTTTAGAAGTTCCTCACCCTCCGCACAGGCTTTTTTCATCATGTTGTTCCATACGAGGGTGTCCATGTAGTAGCGGCGCAGCCGCATATAGGGCCGTGTCTCAATAACGCCCCAAAAATCGCCCATGTCCTCCTGGAAATACCCGCCCGCTTTCATCTGCTCGGTGCCCTTTTCGATCAGCGCCGGGAGGGTCATCAAAAGCTCCTCCGGGTGCTTCGCGGTCAATTCCGCGTTCATAAGGGCGGCGTCCAGATTGTCCGGCTCCAGTTTCAGCGCCTTTTGCACATACTCCAGCTTTTTCTTCTTGGCCCCGGTTTCCTCCGCCAGCGCCAGATAGTCGTCCGCCGTCTCCGGGAGGCGGGTGACGTTCCCCGGCTGGAGGTTGCTGTTATGTTCCAACATGAACCGCTCTACCAGCCGCTGCATATCATCGTCGCCCGTGATCTCGTCCTGGTGTTCATCCAGATACTTTGTAAGCTGTTTCATTACTTTTTCGGTTTCTCTGCTCATGGTGCTTTCCTCCAAAATGTATTCTAGGAAACAGGGCCATGTCATGTGCTGATCATACCATGTCGTGCGGTTCCGGCGTTAGCCGGGAGCGCGACTGGTATTTTGATGTTATAATAGCGGTATTACCGCTATTATAACATGGACGCAATAAATGGCGCAATATGGATAATGCCCGGCGGGAGATCCCGCCGGGCTGTTGTGTCTGGAAATGCGTCTCACCGTGAGACGCATTTTTTCGTGTCACCTGCTCTGGCCGGGGGACGTGTTCATAAGGCGGTAGAGGTCGGTGTCTTTCGGGATCACGTTGGAGAACGGAACCAGGACGCCGCCCATGCGGAGCAGACCGTGGCCCGGTTCCGCGTCGGTGATATAGCCAAGCTGGGTATCTGATATGTGCAGGAGGTTCGCCAGTTCCCGGCGGTCCGTGGCCGCCTGGTTGAACAGCATGAGAAATTCGGAGTTGGCCAGCATGAGCCGGGCCGTCTCGCTCTGCAAACATTCCTCCACGTTCTGCGTCGCTGCGGTCAAGATACCGCCGTACTTCCTAAAGCGTTTCCACGCCTTGTAAAGTATCTCCGCGCTGTAATGGTACTTGAAATACAGGTACACCTCGTCGATGAATACCCAGGTAAAGCGGCCCTGCTTGCGGTTCTCAATGACGCGGTTTTGGACGTAATCGAGCGCCACGACGAGCGCGGTGGGCCGCAGCTGGTCGCCCATTTCGTACAGGTCAAGAGACACGATCCGGCTGTGGGTGTTCACGTTGGTTTTGTGGGCGAACACATTCAGGCTGCCCTCGGTTATGATCTCGGAGGCCAGGGCAAGCTCCCTCGCCTCCGGCTCCGGCTGCTGCAGCACCTCGTTACGCCAGTCCCGGAGGATGGGGGCGCGGCCCTTGCCCCGGAACGCCTTATACACGTTGGCGGTGCAGCGGTCGATGATGGATTTGTGGCTGCCCGTGAGGGTGCCCGCGCCCATCTGCTGCTCCAAAATGCCCGTGATAAGCTCGGATTTTATGGCGATGGGGCTTTCGCTCTCGTCGTAATCGTCGGCCACGTCCAGGGGGTTGATATGGTGCTTGCTGTGGGGGGATATTTCAATGACCTCCCCGCCAAAGGCCCGGACCAGGGGGCCATACTCCCTCTCGATGTCGAAGATGATAATGTCGTCGTCCGTCCCCAGGGCCACATTCTCCACGGTGGATTTCATGCCCATGGATTTGCCGGAGCCGGACACGCCCAGGTAAAAGCCGTGGGGCGATATGAGCTTCTTGCGGTCGCAGATCAGGAGGTTGTTGGATATGGCGTTCACGCCGTAGCAGATCCCGCCGGGGTCCTGTATCTCCTGGGCGCGGAACGGCATAAGGACGGCGACGCTCTCCGTGGTCAGCGTCCGCAGCGCGGCGATCCGGCGCAGACCGTAGGGCAGCACCGTGTTCAGCCCGTCCTCCTGCTGGTAGCGGAGGATGGAAAACTGGCACAGATGCTCCCGGCCTATGGATATGAGGGATTCGGTGTCGGCGTCCAATTCCTCTTACAGTAAAAACAGAAAACACCTCGATCATAAGCTCCGCGGGGCGCATGGGCATGCACCCCATGAGTACGTCACGGGTGAAAAACAGTGTTTTCTTCACGACCGCACGTAAATTCAAGGGACTGGAAGCCGATGTCGTCATCCTTGTGGATGTCGATGAAAGTGCCTTCTCCAACGAGGAAAACAAAAGACTGTTCTATGTGGGCGCCTCCAGAGCAAAGCACAATCTGGATATCATTTTTGTTGGTGATACCCTCCAACTGGAGCATATTGCGGAGACCCTCAATGGGAAGGCGCTTCCTACCGCGATGATCGGCCTTGCGAGGGGGTTGAGCGTGAAACCCCGGAACGTAGAATAGCGATCAAAACTTAGCGTGTGCAACGCTGATACGACAAATGCAACGCTCCGCTCCCGAGCGTTGCATTGTATCAAATAGCGCAATCTTTGCCACGGAAGAACAGCCCTGACCGACGAATGCGGACCGGCTTGCCGGTCCTCTTCGTCTTCAGGGCTGTTCTGCCTTCTCCCCACGCGGTAAGCGTGCCGCGTGGGGACCCCGATAATGATCCGAACCCAAGACCTGTGGGACCATATTCCATAGGCGATGGGTTCGGATTTGTGTTTTGGCTCGGGGCGTATGAGACCACGCATTTCAGAAATGGGGTGAGAAAGAGACCGGAATCGAAGCCACGGGGTCCGAAGAAGAGAAAGTTTAGACCGCCGCCTCTGGCGGGCCATTGAACACTATATAGGCCACGGATGTCTACTTAAATCTATATGGTATTGAGTATTGACAAAATATCGCCGACAGAGTAAAGTGAATTCAATAAATACAAAATATCGTTGAATTAGAAAGGAGCACTAATGGCTTACTATACATCTGTAAAAACTGCTTTCCAACAAAGAAACGATTTGATTATAGTTGCTTTGACAGGGAGAACAGGTTCTGGATGCAGCACGGTGGCATCTATATTAAAATCGGCAGACTTTCAAGAGTTGGATTTTAGGCTTCCCAAAACCATTGATTTCAATAATGTTGACGAACGCAAAGATGCCATCATCTATAATTATATGAAGAGTGACCAGCACTGGAAACCATTTACTGTAATAGAAGCAAGTTCAATAATTTTTTCCTTTGTCATTCAGGCTGGGATAGAGAAGTTCCGCGATTACATTAGAAATTTCAGTGAAATTAATAATAAAACCGAAATGCGGATTAGCGCACATGATGAACTGTTAGGGTCCATTGACCGGCTGCAGTATTTATTCAACAACGCTGAATTATGCGCATTCGACATAAAGAATATTGACACCATGCTCGCGGATGAAGGAAAAGTGGACGAATATTATAAATTCTATGTTGAAGAGCTGCCAAAAAGAAAGAGTGAGTTTGAAAAAGTTCTATCCCAGTATACTTGTCATGAAGAATATACGTCCCCATCCGGTGATACCACATTTGGCAGGGCCAATCTCTACTCGTTTTTTATGCAACATATTGGCAACAATATTCGGGCATCCGGCAAACCATACGACAGCAGCTATTCGGGAGATAAATTCTATTGGGTAGCGGAAAGAATTGATGCTTTGATTAAAATAATTCGTGCATATGGCCACATCCACTCGGAGACAAACTCCAGGATTTGCATAGACGCGCTTAGAAATCCTTATGAGGCGTTCTATTTCAAAGATAAATATGCTGAGTTCTATTTGATTTCTGTGAACACGGACGAAGATTCGCGCAGAATGCGTTTGGGGCATCTTGATAGATGTGAGCTGGAAAATTTAGACAACACAGAATTCCCTCATAAAATCGAACATAATTATGAGATATTTTTTTCATCAAAATATTGGAAGCTGTCTGGAAATTGCAGATATCCACCTGTATAATCGGCAAGAGAATACTGGGAACTACTACTTTTTGACCCGACAAATCGTCAAATACATTGCATTGATGATCCACCCAGGCCTAGTCACACCGTCGCCGATCGAGCGCTGTATGCAGCTAGCGTATAATGCGAAGCTGAACTCTGGCTGCCTTTCAAGACAAGTGGGCGCCGTAATTACTAACGCAGCTTATTCTGTAAAAGCGGTCGGATGGAATGATGTTCCATCTGGGCAAGTACCATGCAATTTAAGAGATGTTTGTACTTTCTGCGAAAACAAAGACGAAAATACATACAGCCAATTTGAACTGGAAGACCCGGAATTCGTGGAGGCGATAGAGGCGATCAACAGAGAATTGGAAACAAAGGAACTGTATGGCCACGCATATCCATATTGCTTTAAGGATGTGTATAACGGTCTAAAAGACGATAAAAATCAGGTTTATACAAGGTCATTGCACGCCGAAGAAAATGCATTTCTGCAATTGCCCAAGTATGGCGGTACTGGTATTATCGGAGGAAACTTATTCACGACTGCCAGCCCGTGTGAATTGTGCGCAAAGAAGGCCTACCAATTGGGCATCAAGAATATCTTCTATATTGATCCATACCCTGGCATATCCTTTAGGCATATTCTTAAATTTGGAAAAGACAAAAACCCAAACATCAACCTGTTTTACGGCGCAATAGGGAGCGCATATGTATCTTTATATACACAGCGGATGGCAGTCAAAGACGAGCTTGAACTTTTGACCGATCTTAACGGAAAATCCGTACGAAAGTATATGGCCCCCAAAATCGAACCTGAGTTTAACGTTCGGGATGTACGTTATCTGCTGAAAGAATCGGAATTCACGTTTGAATCAAGAGAGATTATCTCCATTATAGACCACGTCAAACTTCAGTCTATAAATAAAGATAAAGCAATATCATCTATTCCAATCAATTTCTATTGGTCGGGAAGTTCATTTGAAGATATGAAACAGCTTGAATTTAGACGTTATAAACAGGATGCTGAGGATAAAGCAAAACCGGAAGGATCCAATCCACAAGACGCATACCAGGTGAATCCTCCATATGATTTCATCGTTCACAATACTGAACCTCAACCATTCTTCGGAAAGTTTATTCTGGAGACTCCGTTGGAAACAAATGAGGTGTGCGAATACATAATCGAGACAGATCTGAAAGATGCCCCGCATATTATGAATCCATACTATGCGACGATCGTGCAAATTAAAACGGATAGTCTTTTGATGACAGTTCGCGTTAGGGAAAACGTGATAGAAAATGTTGAGAGAGTTGTATATGCGAGCCAAAATATGTCTCCAGATATGGAAGTAGAGCGAACGGCAATCAACCCTGTGGAGAAAGATGGATATAAAGTATATACTTTATATCAGGATCATCCTAATCTGAATTATACCTATTGTCTGCGATGGAGGTTTTGCCAGTATAAAATGAATTCTTAACATATAGACTAATTTGATGGCAAGATGACGCTCCATGTTAGCTATATGGGCTGAACAAAGGTCATTATCTGCGGCGGGAAAGACAGTCTATACGGGACGTACTGTTGTTTCGGACTTGTGTTTTATCTCGTGCCCTTTTAATGGCGCACTTTGGGAATAGAGCAATCAGGAGACATAACCAGAGCCGAACGGACCGAAAAGGAAAAAAGATATTATCATAATCTGTGGAATAGTTTTCCGGACAAATATAATGGTGACATTAAAATCATTATTTCTTCTGACGGGAAAAGAGAGCTTGCAAAAGTGCTTCTCGATTTGGTTGATGGAGAGCGATAAAATATGACGTTATCTGAACTGGTTGATAGCACAAAAGATTTCTGGAATGAAATAAAATCAGCAAGTAGTTTTCTAGCCTCATCTCCTAATTCTTTGCCATCATCAGCCTGAGGATCTTCAATTTCCGTTTGCAAGAAGATAATGATATCATCATTGAAAGAACTAGAAATTACGTTAAATTGTTTAGAATAGGATTCTCTTCGGCTGGGAGAGGAAGCCAATTTTAGAATTTCCTTAAACGCGGTGTTGTATTTTTTAATTGCGTTTTCATTAACTCCATAAGACGTTAATGCTTTTGAAAAATCCGAAAACCATCTCGATGCTAAATTATCATATGCAGTTCGCTCTTTTTGGCTGTTTACATTTATAGACTGGGAAGATGTTAACATTCTCTTTCGCTGTTTACGGTTATAGCGATTGATCCAGCTTTTGACCCGCTTCATTGTCAGGCCCAGATGTTCTGCTATTTCCCGGCGTGTTTTCCCTTCCTTCCGCATTTGCAGGATCGCTGGCTCAAGCTCTTTTACGTGTGCGTACTTCCTTTTGCCCATAACAATACCCCCTGTCGTAGTCATTATCCTACAACAGGGGGCTTTTTGTCTACTGTCCACTTCTTGTGGGGCGGTACAGTCAGAGGGGGCCATAATTTAAATCTTCTTCCTCTTAGCCCCCCGCTGACGAGGGAGGTGGCGCGGCTCCGCCGCGACGGAGGGAGAGATAATTATTGCCTCAGCCGGTGGAGCTGCCGATGACCTGGCCGATGTTGCGCTCGTCCTGGGCAAGGGTCATGATGGTGTTGCGCAGATTCGCCATGGCGTTCACGTCGCAGGCGTGGTTGGTGCCCACCATTTGCTGGACCGTGTCGCCGGTGAAGACGATGATGGGGCCGGACTGGTCGGACAATGTGACGAACACGGTGATATCGTCCCCCATGGGGGCGGTGGTCTCCGCGGCGGCGTTGATGGAGGCGACCTGCTGGATGAAGGCGTTGGCCGTGTCCCCGTCCAGGGTGAGGTAGCCGTGCTGGCCCTGGATGTTATAGTCCACGTACACGCCCAGGACCGTGATGCCCTCCAGCTGGCCGTTGGCGGCGGCCTGGGCCTGACCGATATCCTCCCGCATGCCGGCGATGGCCCCGCCGGAGAAGGTGGGCACGGTGCTCTCGGGCAATATGGTGACGCTGGGCAGCTCGTCCACGCCGTCCAGCCAGTAATAGACCGGGCCGTAATCGGTGGAGGCCGTCACGGCCAGGCAGGGCCCGGTGAACGTAAACGTCACGTAACTCTCGTCCGGCATGGTGAAGATATAGTCCGTGGTCTGGGTCAAATCGATGTTCTGGTCGGGGCTGTCCTCCACCCGCACGACGGAGGCGTTGGCCAGCAGGTCGAACACGTGGCGCACCACCGCCGGGTCCCGGGACGCCAATGTGGCCCCGCCGTTGGACCGGCGGCCAATGGACACGGGGGTGTTGGCGTCGAAGTTATCGGCAAAGGCGCGGATGCTGTCGCTGAAATAGAGGTCGAACACGTCAAAGTCCCCGCCGTAGCCGGGGAAGGCCATGCCGAACAGTCCGTCCCCGCCGGTGACGGTGTACAGCCCGGTGCTCAGGCTCAGGCAGCCGTTCACAAAGGTGATGACGTACATGCTGCCGTTATCCATGGTGAAGGTGTACGTTGTCCCGCCGGCGGCCGGAGCTTCTCCCGCCCGACCGGTGACGGTCATGGCCCGCAGCGCGTCGCAGGCGGCGATGATGGAGCCCCTATCAAACACCGGGGAGGCAAAGCCGCCCTCGTCGGTGCGGATGCTCAGGGCCACAGGGGTGTCGTCATAGTAGTTGGCGGCGAAATCGCTCCAGCGCAAAAACGTGAACAGGTCCTGCTCCCGGAAAACATCTTCCGGCTCCGGCGTTTGCGCGGCGTCCCCGGTCCTGTCGGCGGCGGAAGCGTCCCCCGGCATGAGGCTCACAAAATGGCCGCAGGCGGTCAGGCTCAGGCACAGCGCCAGCGCCACAAGCGCGGCCAGCGTCCTTCTCATATCGTCAAGTCTCCCTTCCCGGCAGAGCGAAGTTTGCAACAAATACAGTATAGCACGATGCGCAGAGACTGTCAAAAGAGCACCGACGCGAAGCCCGATAGGGCGAGCCCGCGCGGCATTCCCGCGCGTGAAGTCGAGATCCGCTGTGCGACAGGATCTCGACTTCCTGCGAGGGGGAATTCACTTTCCCCTCGCAGTTTAAAATAAAGCAAATAGCAGTCGCCGGAGCAAAGTTACCTTTGCTCCGGCGAGGCCCGCCCTGCCGTGGGGGCCAGATTTGTAACCTGCACAACTTGGCAGGTGGGTCGCCTCGTGACGGTTTCTGTGCTTCCAACATCCGGCATAAGCCGGGAGGCCTGCGCTCCGCCGTCATATATGGCGTCCCTTATAAGAGATGTGGGTCCAACCGGGCCCTTGAAACCACGAACAGGGCAGGTTTCGTGATAAATAATACTATGCGGTCAGTCCTCCGGTGTTTCCTCCTCCTCGGAAAAGACCTGCTCCATATAATAGTCGTAGACCCGCTGGAGGGTATCGTCGTCGTCCACGGAGACGAACTGTTCCTCCCCGTCCACTTCCTCCACCCGGAGGATCACAAAGCCGTAGTCCGGGTCGTCCTCGTCCATGTCGGCGGGCAGGAAGACCATGTACTCCTGGCCCTCAAATTCCAGGGTGCTCAGGTGTTCCAGTTCGTACTCGTTGCCCTCGTCATCCTCGATGGTGACGTAATTGGGGCCGAAGTCGCTGTCCATGGCCTTGACCTCCTGTGTTTTCGTCTGGCTCTATTCTAAAGCCTGTTGCCCCGGATTGCAAGAGGAAAAAATGGGATTTTCCCGCGCTTATGAAAATACGCCCAGATCGGCCAGCACGCTCAGGAGGCTGGCCGCCGCGAAAAGCATCAACAGCGCGCACAGCGCGATCTTCACCCGCAGCTTTCTCATATGACGCCCTCCCTGCCGCCGCCGGCGGCAATGGGAGTATGCCCGTCCCGGGCCGTTTGCATGCGGGCGGGAAAGAAGTTTTGTTTTCTTTTCAAATGGGATATACAATTTGGAAAAATGGTGTTATAATAACCATAACTGTAATTTTTCGTAAACATTGTAAACGATGCTCAGAAACGCGGAGGAGCGAGCGTGGATATATTCCGGAAGATCAAAGACACATACGAGCGGGCCCACGCCTGGTGGACGGACAGGAAGCACCGCCGGACCCGGCGCCGTGTGGCCGCGGTGGCGGACACGGCGGCCGCCGGGACGGGCTTTGTGCTGCGCACCGGTGTGAAGGTGGCGGTGACGGCGCTGCTGGTGTTCGTCACCACGGGCATGATATTGGCCTGCATCTTCGCGGTGTTCGTGAAAAACTGCCTGAACGAGGAACTGGAGCTGACGCCGGAGGAGCTTTCCAGCAGCCTTTCCAGCCACATTTGGGTGGAGAGCAGCCCCGGCAGCAACGACTGGCGGGAGCTGGAAGTTTTATACGCCACGGAGAACCGCCAGTGGGTGGACTATGAGCAGATACCCCTGGACATGGAGCACGCCGCCGTGGCCATCGAGGATAAGCGGTTTTACACCCACAAGGGCGTGGACTGGTGGCGGACCATCGGCGCGTTCGGCAACATGTTCCTGAACATGAGCGACACCTTCGGCGGCTCCACCCTGACCCAGCAGCTTATAAAGAACCTGACCGGCAAAAAAGAGGTCACCGTCCAGCGAAAGCTGTTGGAGATGTTCCGGGCCCTGGAATTTGAGAAGAAATACACCAAGCAGGAGATCGTCACCTGGTACCTGAACGAGATATACCTGAACGAGGGCTGTTACGGCGTGGGCTCGGCGGCCCGGGAATACTTCGGCAAGGAAGTGTGGGAGCTGGACCTGGCCGAGTGCGCCAGCCTCATCGGCATCACCAACAACCCCTCCCTGTACGACCCCTACATCGGCCCGGAGAGCCGCCAGCGCAATAAGGACAGGCAGGAGCTCATACTCTTTAACATGTACGACCAGGGGTATATCGACAAGGCGCAGTACGACGCCGCCGTGGCGGAGCCGCTGCACTTCCGGCGTGCCGAGGGCGAGGCGCGGGAGATACCCATCCATTCCTACTATGTGGACTCGCTCATATGGGACCTGGTGGCGGACCTGGCCGAGGCAAGAGGCATATCCGAGGACCTGGCGGAGACGCTGATATACAACGGCGGGTACAATATCTATTGCTGCATGGACCCCCGCGTCCAGGGCATCATCGACGATATCTACCAGAACACCGGCAACCTGCCCAGCGCGTCCTATAACCCCACGGGGCAGAAGCTCAGCTCCGCCATCGTGGTCATCGACGTGAACGACGGCTCCATCGTGGGTCTGGCGGGGGACACCGGCGTGAAGACCGGCAGCTTTACGGACAACTACGCCACCCGCGCGGACCACGCCCGGCGGCCCGGCTCGTCCTTCAAGCCCGTGGCGGTGTACGGCCCGGCGCTGGACCTGGGCCTTATCACCCAGCAGACCATGGTCAACGACTCCCCCAACATCCGTCTGCGGGGCACAAGCTGGTACCCCAAGAACGACGGCGGCGGGTACAGCGGCTGGATATCCATCCGCAGCGCGCTTGTCGCCTCCCGGAACACCGTGGCGGCCCAGGTGCTGGACCGTATCGGATTGCAGGCGTCCTGGAACTACCTGACCGAGCGGTTCGGCTTCACGTCCCTGGTACGGGACCACCTGGACAAGGACACGGGCAATACGGTGTCCGACTTCGATTACGCGCCCCTGGCCCTGGGCCAGCTGAGCTACGGCATCACGCCGCGGGAAATGGCCCAGGCGTTCACCGCCTTCGCCCACGACGGCATCATGAGCCGGGGCCGGACCTATTCGCTGGTCACCGACAACGACGGGATGGTGGTGCTGGACAATCCCGCGGACCAACACGTGGCGGTCAAGGCCAACACGGCCTATAACATCGCCGACATGCTCCAGTCGGCCGTCCGCAACGGCACCGGCACCATGGCCTACTTTGGCAGCACCGCCGTGGCCGGCAAGACGGGCACCACCAGCAACAACCAGGACCGGTACTTCACCGGCTTCACCCGCTATTACTCGGCGGCGGTCTGGACGGGCTACAAATACCCGGCCACCATGCACTTCTATTCCAACCCGGCGGGCCAGATCTGGCGCAGCGTCATGAGCCGCATCCATGAGGGTCTGCCATGGCTCAGCTTCCCCGAGCCGTCCGTAGGCGGCGGCGGGACGCTGTGGGGCGACGCTCAGCCCAGCGAGGAGCCTTCCGACACGCCGGCACCCACCGAGGAACCGCCTCCCGAAATGCAGCAGCCGGAGGAGATACCGCCGGAGGTCATATTGCCGCCTGGTGGCCAGGATATGCCGGCGGCCACGGATGTTCCCGTCATCACGGACCCGCCGGTCATCACGGACGTTCCGGTCATCACAGACCCGCCGGTGATCACGGACGCGCCGGTCATCACGGACGCGCCGGTCATCACGGACGTACCCGTGGTACCGGACTGGCCCACGGTCACGGACGTGCCCGCCGCCCCGGACCAGCCGGATATGCCCGTGCAGCCGGTGATACCGTGACCACTCCCCGCGGGGGGCGCTCGAGGGGGGCAGCGCCCCGCCTCGAATGAAAAAAAGACAGACAGGGGACCCGCTTTTCTTCCCGGCTTTTTTGGGGAGGAAAGCGGGTTTTTCTGTAAAAATTTTTCTGTTACCAGGTTGACATAGAAGATACAATATGTTACAATCAGGTTACAAACGCCTATGGAGGTATGGACTATGGCCGACAAGAAGACCGCCGCCCTGCAATACAAGGGCCACCCCCTGCGCCGGAAGGACAATCTCATCTACTTCGGCAGCATGGCGGAAAAATACATCATCATGCTCCAGATCCTGGACACCAAGAAGGTGAAGGACCTGGACGTGGCCACCAAGGTATCCGTGCAGCTGCAGCTGACGGACCCGGACCTGAAGAGCCGGGACCGGGTGGTGAAAAAGAGCGAGAAGGACAGCCTTTACGCGGCCATGGACGTGGCCAGCGTGTGGCTGGACCGGGCGCTCAACACGCGGTAAGATGAAAAAGAGGGTTTCCATACCGGCCATATTGCGCACGGTGGTGGTCCTGGTCATCCTGCTGTGCCTCATGGCCGCCGTGGGCGCGTCGGACGCGCTGGCGGACAGCGGGGCCGGCACCGTGACCGCCTCGGCGCTGAACATGCGCGCCGAGCCCAATACGGCCAGCGCCGTGGTCACATGCGTGCCAAGGGGCACGGTGGTGCTGGTGCTCAGCTCCTCCGACGGCTGGTACAAGGTCCAGTACCAGGGCCAGACCGGGTACATGAGCGGGGAGTACATCTCCTTTTCCTCCAACGCCGACGGGGCCTTCGGTACCGGCAGCGTGACGGGCAGCGCGGTGAACGTCCGCTCCGGACCGGGCACGGGGTACGCCGTGCTGGGCAGCGTGAACAAAGGCCAGAGCTTCTCCGTCACCGGCGTGTCCGGCGGCTGGTATAAGATAAGCTATAACGGCGCCACGGCCTATATCTCCGGGGAGTATATGGACCTGGGCGGCGGCAGCGCCGCCGCGACCCAGCCCGCGCCGGCCGCGGCTCAGACGGAGAGCCAGGGCACGGGCGTCATCACCGGCAATTACGTGCGCATGCGCTCCGGCCCCTCCACGGGCTGCGCCGTGCTGGGTACATACAACGTGGGGGCCAAAATGACCATCACCGGCCAGTCCGGGGACTGGTACGCCGTCAGCTGCGACGGGAAAAACGGGTATGTATACAAGCAATACCTGTCCCAGTCCGGCGTCACCGCCAATGTGACGGGCATGGACGCCGCCCCCGCCTGGACCACCGCCGGTGTGAACCTGCGGGAGGGTCCCTCCACGGCCTACACCAGCAAGCAGGTGCTCCCCGCCGGGACCGCCGTCACCCTGACCGGCAAGTCCGGCCAGTGGTACCAGGTGTCCTACGGCGGCGTGGGCGGGTTTATCTACGGGGACTATGTGACGACCGAAACATCGTCCGCGCCGGCGTCGTCCAACGTCACCGCCATCACCGCCGAGGCGGGCGAAAAGATCGTGGCGGAGGCGAAGAAATACCTGGGCGTGCGGTATGTCTACGGCGGGACAAGCCCCTCCGGCTTTGACTGCTCCGGGTTCGTGTACTACGTATACCGCCAGTGCGGCTACTCCATCACCCGCACCGCCACCGCCCAAAACTCCGTGGGCGCGAAAGTAGACCGGGCCAATATGCAGCCCGGGGACATCATCATCTTCCTGAACGGCGCCCGCAGCGCCATCGGCCACGCGGGGCTGTACATCGGCAACGGCCAGTTCATCCACGCCTCCTCCGGCGGCGGGAAGGTCATGATCTCCAGCCTCTCCGAGAGCTATTACAACACGAGGTTCTACAGCGCCCGCCGTGTCGTGAAGTGAAAAAGAAGGATGCACCATCGTGTGCATCCTTCTTTCCTTTTAAAAGGCCCCCTCTGACGAGGGGGCTGTCACGCGTAAGCGTGACTGAGGGTTGTTAACAGACCCCTCCCCCCTCACAACTCCACGACCTTCGTTGCGATCCTCTCGCAAAACGCCCGGTCGTGCTCCACGAACAATATGGTGGGGCGAAATTCCAGCAGCAGCGCTTCCAGCTGCATCCGGCTGAGCACGTCGATATAGTTCATGGGCTCGTCCCACACGTGCAGGTGTGCCTTTTCGCACAGGCTCCGGGCCAATACGACCTTTTTCTTCTGTCCGGCGGAGAAAGCACCCATGTCCTTTTCAAACTGGCCACGCTCAAAGTCCAGCTTGCGCAGGATGGCCAGAAACAGGCTCTTGTCCACGCCCGCCGCCTCGGCGTAGTCCCGCAGGGAACCGGTCAGGCCCGACACGTCCTGGGGCACCCAGGATATCACCAGCCCACCGCCCCGCTGGAACACACCGGCGTATGGGATATCCTCTCCACAGACCAGTTTCAGGAGGCTGGACTTGCCCGCCCCGTTTTGGCCCTGGACTGCCACCCGGTCGCCTCGCTCCAACGTGAGGCTCACCGGCGCACACACCGGCCCGTCGCCGTAGTCTATCGTCACGTCCTTCAAATACAGCAGCCTGGGGCTGTGGTAGGAAAGCTGAGATATTTTCAAGTCCTCCGCCGTGTCGATGTTTTTTAAGAGCTTCGACTTTTCCTCCACGGCCCGCTCCTGGCGGCTCTCAATGGCCTTGGCACGGCTCATCTGTTTTTTGGCCTTTGCCCCCTGCATGGGCCGCCAGCCCTTCACGTTGTCCACCTTGTTCCGGTCGATCCCCGTCTTACGCCGCTCCGCCGTGCCGGACCAGTCCGCTTTTTCCCGCGCCGTGGCCTTCAGGCGTTTGATCTCCTTTTTCAGCCTGTCGTTCTGCTCGGTCTCGAACCGGTCCTGGCGCTGCTTATTGTCCCACCAGGTGGAGAAATTGCCCTTGCACACCTGGATATCGGCCCGGTTGATGGACAGGATGTGGTCCACGCACCCGTCCAAAAATGCCCGGTCGTGGCTGACCAGAATATAGCCCTTTTTCCCGGCCAGATACTCGCTCACCAGCGCCCGGCCCCGCATGTCCAGGTGGTTTGTGGGTTCGTCGATGAGCAAAAATGCGTTTTCCCGCAGGAACAGCGCCGCCAGCAGCGCTTTGGTCTGCTCCCCGTTAGACAGCGTGGCGAAGGGCCGGTATAAAACGCCCTCGTCCACCCCCAGCTTCCCCAGCTCCCGCCGGAGCTTCCAGGCCGGCCCGTCCGGACATACCCCGGCCAGCATGTCGCCGGTGTTATCATCCCGGTCCGACACCGAGTAGGGGAAATACTCAAAGTCCACGGACGCCGATATGCTCCCCTGATAGTCATATTCGCCCATCAGCAGCTTCAAAAATGTTGTCTTGCCCCGGCCGTTCCGGCCCGTGAAGCCCAGCCGCCAGTCCGTATCGATCTGAAAGCTCACGTCCCGGAAGATGTAGTCGTAGCCTCCGTCGTAGGCGAAGGACAGGTTGGAAACGTCGATCAATGACATAGGTCATGCCCTCCTTACAAAATAGAATCGGCCGCGGGAAGCTTTTCCCACAGCCGACAGAGGACATGGCCAGACCATGCCAGTATGTCAGTTGAAAAGAAGTTCCGCTCCCGCAGGCCGGCATGACGAACGAGCGGCTCCCGCCGCCGGGATACTTTTTTCCCATCATGCCAAAGCTTTCAGCAGGCAGCAGATATCATCTTTTCACCTCAAATCTTGTTTGATGCCCCGAGTGTATCACGGACAACAAAAAAGCGCAAGCCAAAACAAAATTATTTTCCTAATTTATATAAATTGCTTGACAAATTTCATATCCCGTTGTACAATATCCCCCGAGGTGAGAGAATGAAAAAGACTCTGTACAGCCTGATGCTCTCGGACGACGTGGTCCGGGCGGTGGACGACCTGGCCCACCGGATGGGCACGAACCGCTCCGCGCTGGTGAACCAGATACTGGCCGAGTACACGGACCTGATGACCCCGGAGCGCCGGGTGCAGGACATCTTTCGGCAGATCAGCGAGATATTGGACGCGGACCGGGCGCTGGTGCCCTTCATCACGCCCAACTCCATGACCATGAGCGTGAAATCCAGCCTCCAATACCGCTACCGGCCCACGGTGAAGTACTCCGTGGAGCTGTACCGGGACCGGGACGGCGCGCTGGGGGAGCTGGCGGTGGTGTTTCGCACTCAGTCGCAGGAGCTTTTGGAGGCCATGGGCCGGTTTTTCCGGCTGTGGAAGCAGCTGGAGGACGAGCTGGTCGCGCCTTATCACACCCGGCCGGTGGAATACGCCCTGTATCCGGGCCGCTTCACCCGCACGCTTGACCTGCCCGTGCGGCGGGACTATTCCAGCGCGGATGTGGCCGGGGCCATCAGCGAGTACGTGCGGCTTTTTGACCGGCTGATGAAGGGCTACCTGGCGGGCCGCATGAGCCCCCGTGACCTGGAAGGCGAGTATATCTCCTGGCTCCACGCGGGAAATATTATTTTGTAAAGAATCGCCACCGCTTTGAAAGCCTCCCCTGTGTAAGGGGAGGTGGGCCGCCGAATGGCGGCTCGGAGGGGTTGTCGTCAACCCTCCAGTCTCGTCGGAGCACGCATGGCTAGGCCGGGATTCGCCGCAAGCGGCAAACCCCGGATAGCCAGCGGCTCCTCCTCTCCCCACGCGGTAAGCGTGCCGCGTGGGGACCCCACAGCAATCCCCCCGAGCGCCGCGAGCGGCGCCCACCCCCCTTGCACAGGGGGCCATATAAGGAAAAGGACGTGATCATATGAACAGCGATAAATTGACGCAAAAGACCATCGAGACCATCAACGCCGCCACGGCCATGGCCCGGGAGAACGACAACCAGTACGTCACCCCCGAGCACCTGCTGTACGCCCTGGCGGACGCGGACGGCGGCCTCATCCCCACCCTGCTGGGCCGCATGGGCGTGGACTGCGACGGGCTCCTGTCCGCCCTGGACGGGGCCATTGAGAAGCTGCCCAAGGTCCAGGGAGCGCAGGACATCTACCCCTCCAACGACTTCGGCAAGGTCCTGGACTTCGCCCAAAAGGTCTCCCGGCAGCTCAAGGACGAGTATGTGTCCGTGGAGCACCTGATGCTGGGCATCTTCGCCCACCAGACCCCGGCCATCCGGGAGATCTTTCGCCGCTATAACGTCACCAAGGACGCCTTCACGGCGGAGCTTGCCAAGGTCAAGACCGGCCGCGTGACCACGGACAGCCCGGAGGACACCTACGACGCCCTGCAAAAGTACGGCACGGACCTGGTCCAGCGGGCCCGTGACAACGAGCTGGACCCGGTCATCGGCCGGGACACGGAGATACGGAACGTCATCCGCATTTTGTCCCGCAAGACGAAGAACAACCCGGTGCTGATCGGCGAACCGGGCGTGGGCAAGACGGCCATCGCCGAGGGCCTGGCCCAGCGCATCGTCCGTGGCGACGTACCCGAGGGGTTGAAGGACAAGACCGTGTTCAGCCTGGACATGGGCGCGCTGGTGGCCGGCGCGAAATACCGGGGCGAGTTCGAGGAACGGCTCAAGGCCGTATTGGAGGAGATCGCCAAGAGCGAGGGCAAGATCCTGCTCTTCATCGACGAGCTGCACACCATCGTGGGCGCGGGCAAGACCGAGGGCAGCATGGACGCGGGCAACCTCTTAAAGCCCATGCTGGCCCGCGGCCAGCTCCACTGCATCGGCGCGACGACCCTGGACGAGTACCGCAAGTACATCGAAAAGGACGCGGCGCTGGAGCGGCGCTTCCAGCCCGTGCTGGTGGACGAGCCCACGGTGGAGGACACCATCTCCATCCTGCGCGGCCTCAAGGAGCGCTACGAGATCTACCACGGCGTGCGCATCCACGACGCGGCATTGGTCGCGGCGGCCACCCTCTCGGACCGGTACATCTCCGACCGCTTCCTGCCGGACAAGGCCATCGACCTGGTGGACGAGGCCTGCGCGCTCATCCGCACGGAGATCGACTCCATGCCCTCGGAGCTGGACGACATCCGCCGGAAGGTCATGCAGATGGAGATCGAGGAAATGGCCCTGAAGAAAGAGACGGACAAGCTCAGCCAGGACCGGCTGGAAAAGCTGCGCTCTGAAATGGCCGCGGCGAAAGAGGACTTCAACGCCATGAAGGCCCGCTGGGAGGCGGAGAAGGCGGACGTGGACGCGGTGAAGGGCCTGAAGGCCGAGCTGGAGCGCCAGACCGCCGACATGGAGCGGGCCCAGCAGAATTACGAGTACGAAAAGGCCGCCCGGCTCAAATACGAGACCATCCCGGCCCTGCAAAAGAAGCTGGCCGACGCTGAATCCGGCCCCAAAAAGGGCGGCGAGAGCCTGGTCCAGGACGCGGTGACGGAGGAGGAGATCGCCGGCATCGTGGCCCGCTGGACCGGCATCCCCGTGGCCCGGCTCATGGAAGGCGAGCGGGAAAAGCTGCTGCATTTGGAGGACATTTTGCACCGGCGTGTCATCGGCCAGGACGAGGCGGTGCGCCTGGTCACCGAGGCCATCCTGCGCTCCCGTGCGGGCATCGCGGACCCGGACCGGCCCATCGGTTCCTTCCTCTTTCTCGGCCCCACCGGCGTGGGCAAAACGGAGCTGGCCAAGAGCCTGGCCCAGGCCCTTTTCGACGACGAGCGGAGCATGGTCCGCATCGACATGACCGAGTACATGGAGAAGTTCTCCGTCTCCCGGCTCATCGGCGCCCCTCCGGGGTACGTGGGCTACGACGAGGGCGGCCAGCTCACCGAGGCGGTGCGCCGCAAGCCCTATTCCGTGGTCCTCTTCGACGAGATCGAAAAGGCCCACCCGGACGTGTTCAACATCCTCCTGCAGGTGCTGGACGACGGCCGCATCACCGACAGCCAGGGCCGCACCATCGACTTCAAAAACACCGTCATTATCCTGACTTCCAACCTGGGCAGCCCCTACCTGCTGGACGGCATCGGCCCGGACGGGGACATCACCCCGGAGGCAAGATCCGCCGTGATGGACGAGCTGCGCCGGTCCTTCCGGCCGGAGTTTTTGAACCGCCTGGACGAGACCGTGTTCTTCAAGCCCCTGACCCGGGAGAACCTGACCGGCATCATCGACATCCTGACAGCGGAGCTTCGCCAGCGTCTTGCCGACAAGCAGCTCGGCCTGGAATTTACGCCGGAGGCATGCGACCTGATCATCGACCGGGGCTTCGACCCGGTGTACGGCGCCCGGCCCCTGAAGCGCTATCTGCAAAGCACGGCCGAGACGCTGATCGCCAAAAAGATACTCTCCGGCGACATCCCCGCCGGCTCCACGTTGGTGGTCTCCGCCCCCTCCGGCGAGCTAGTCTGCGACGTAAAAACCTGAAAATCAGGGCGCGGCCTCGCCGCGCCCTTTTCCATAATGTGGTGTCCCCGGCTGAGCCGGAGACGCCGCAAAACCGGGACGCTGTCGCGTCCCGGTTTTGCTTGTAATGCGGCGACCGGCGTGTTATACTAGCCTTACCACGCAACCGAATATTACACCCTATCTGCGGGTACGTTCTTACATGGTAAGAACGTATCTCCGGCTTGGTGTATCCGTAGAAGGGTGTATCAAGGTTGCGTGGTGGCAATCGGGGCTATGCGTTTTTACAGCGTGTGGCCTCCGGGCCACACGTTTTTTATTTTTAAGGAGGTAGAAAAATGAAGCGAGTGATTTCCATTATCCTAGTGCTATGCTTACTGATACCAGTGGGCGCAATCAGCGTGTTTGCGGACGATGGCTCCAGTTGGGAACTGGCAGAGTTTGTGGATGATTTTGGGGACCCAACGGGAGAGGCATATCTGCGCAGTATCGTATCTGGAACATTCAGCAACACAGCCACGACAGATGAAGGCATGAAGGTCATTATTGGGTATTCACCTGACGACGCTGCCTTCACATTCCGGCTGGTAGAATATGATGACACCCTGAAAGTCAAAGCAACATATACGGACGGCGACAGCAAGACCATCAAAATCAAAATCGGTGATGAAATCACAGAGGGAACGTTGATCGGAACACCTCCAAATGGAGATTTACTGCTTACCGAGGGACCTTGCCTAGTAAAAACATGTACAGCTTTCATGAATGGCTTGGATGTTCGATTCATCGTTGAAATAGCTGGCTCTAAGTATTCTTTTTCTGCTGACGGAAAAGGGTTTTCAGATTGTTTGGATAGCTATTTTGAGGAAAATCCAGACAAGACAAATCTACTGTTTTATAGTGGAACCGGATTCGTCAGGTTGGAATACTTACTTAACACCAGACCGTCGTGTGACACAAGCTCTGCTGGGGATGTAGCCACTTCATATAAATATTACATGAGCTATTCGCCGTCTATCGCATATGCTGACGAAACAATGGACCCCAGTAAAATTTTCCATTCATACTATCGGAATAGTTATGAAAAAATTACGGCCACGTATGAAGAACTGATAAAGAAAATCAAATCAGCAGGGTATTCAACTCAAGATGTAAATTTGTCGGAGAAAGCCCAAGGGGATGCAATTGGCTATGTTGATGCCGCCGGAAATATGTTGTTTATGACATTATCGCGAAATGCTGATAATTCTGATATAGACTATATCAAGAGTGATGAGTGTTTGATTCGTATATTTTACGCCTAACTTAAAAACCGGGACGCTTTCGCGCCCCGGCCTTTTATTGTTTCAAAAGAGATAGTCTTGTAAGCCGTCGTGCGGCTGACGCCGCTTTCTCCCTCACTCGCCCGTCCCTTCCTCCATCCTCGCCTTTCCGCTTTTCAGATTCTTCTTTGTCAAACGCACGCCGTTTTTATCCGCCACGGTGACGCCCATGAACGCCATGACCAGGCACACGATGGGCATAAGCCAGTTGAACATGGCGTATGGCGCGTACTGGCCTACGCCGATACCCAGCGTGCCCAGAATGAACACGCCGCAGGTGTTCCAGGGTATGAGCGCGGAGCTGACCGTACCGGCGCTCTCCAGCGCGTTGGACAAACTCTCCGGACTCAGGCCCCGTTTGCGGTATTCCTCGGCGTACATCCGTCCAGGTACCACGATGGAGATATACTGCTCGGGCATGAGGGCGTTGGACGCTACGCACGTGACCTCCGTCATGGCCACCAGCCGCGCCGGCGTCTTGGCCAGGGCCTTCAGCTTGTTCACGATGACCTCCAGCTGGTGGGTGTGCTCCATGATGCCGCCGAACATCATGGCGATGATGGTCATGGAGATGGAGAACATCATGTTCATGAGCCCGCCGCTGTTCAAAAGCTCGTCGATCTCATAGATGCCCGTCTCGCACACGTACCCGTTCATGCCGCAGGAGAACAGCGTGCCCAGCGTGCAATTGGGCTGGCCCAGCAAACCGATGATGCCGCCGGTCAGGATACCCAGGGTGATGCCGGGTATGGCCGGCATTTTGCACGCCACCGCCACGATGACCACCACCGGCGGCAGCAGCTGTAATGGCGTCAGGTGGAACATGCCCTCCAGGGCCGTTTGCAGCTCGTTGACCTTGCTCATGTCGGCCGCGCCGCCGTGGTACTGCATCACGCCCAGCACCCCGAAGAACACGATGCAGATACCGTAGGTAATGGCCGTGGGCAGCATCATGAATTTGACGTGGCTGATCACATCCGTCCCGGCCATGGCGGGGGCCAGGTTGGTGGTGTCGGAAAGCGGGCTCATCTTGTCGCCGAAATACGCCCCGGACAATATGGCCCCGGCGGTCATCGCCGGGCTCATGCCCAGGCCGTACCCGATGCCCATGAGGGCCACGCCCATGGTGCCTATAGTCCCCCAGCTTGTGCCGGTGGCGAGGCTTGTGATGGAGCAGATGAGCAGCGTGGCGATGAAGAAGATGGAGGGCTTCAAGATCTTCAGCCCGTAATAGATCATCGCCGGTACCGTGCCCGCGTCCAGCCACACGCCGATCAAAATGCCGATGATGGCCAAAATAATAATACTCTGCATGGCCTTGCCGATGCCGCTGAACATGGCCTTTTCGATCTCGTCCCACTTGTACCCCAGGCACAGGCTCATGACCGCCGCGCCGATGACGCCCATGAACATGGGCACATGCGGGTCCACGCCGTACACGATGATACCGATGGCCAGCATAGCCACCAGAAATCCCAGCGTCAGCAGCGCCTGCCACAGCTTCGGCATTTTCGGCGTCTTTTCTTTCCCGTTCATTTCCGATTCCTCCTATATGCCAAAAAATCAATTCCCCACATACACCCTGGGCACCCGGCCCGTGATACCGCACGCCAGCTCGTCCACGCTGACGCCGGAAAGCTCGCTCATGCGCCGTATGGTCATGCCCCCGCCCAGCAGCGCGGCCTCGTCGCCCCGGCACACGTCCGGGATATCCGTCACGTCCGCCATGAACTGGTCCATGCACACCCGGCCGATGACGGGAGCCTCCATGCCCCGGATGATGACCCGGCCCCGGTTGGAAAGCCGCCGGCTGTACCCGTCCGCGTAGCCCACCGGTATGGTGGCGACCACCGTCTCCCGCTCCGTCACATATGTACCGCCGTAGCCGATGGCCGACCCGGCGGGGACCGTCTTCACGAAGCTGACCCGGGCGGTCCAGGTCAGCGCCTCCTCCAGCCCCAGCGCGTCCCAGGGCCCGTCGTCCACAGTGATAAGCCCAAAGAGCATATCCCCCACCCGCACCGCGTCCAGGGCCGTCCCCGGCCGCAGGATCACCGCCGCCGAGTTGGCCGCGTGGAGCATGGGCAGCTCGATGCCCGCGGCCCGTATCAACTGCGCCGTGTGCAAAAACCGGTCCAGCTGCTCTTTCGTCTCGTCCGGGTCCGAATCCGCTTTGGCGAAGTGGGTGAACGCGCCAGTGATACGCAGATTTTTCATCGCCGCGATACGCTTTGCCTCGGGCAGAGCCCCCTCGCCCCAGGGCAATCCAATGCGCCGCATACCCGTGTCGATCTTCAGCTGCACGGGTAAGACCACCCCGGCGGCCCGGGCAAGGCCGTTGAGCCGTGCGGCGGTACCCGCGTCGAACACCACCGGTATCAGCCGGTGCTCCAGCACCATGTCAAGCTCGTCGTCCCACACGTCCGCCAATAAATATATCTCGTCCGTCAGCCCCGCCGCCCGCAGGGCCGCGCCCTCCTGCCAGTATGCCACGGCGAAGCGGCGTATACCGCAGCCGTGGAGCGTGGACCATATCCCCGCCGCGCCCAGGCCGTACCCGTCCGCCTTTAAAACGGCGATGATGTCCGTACCCGCGGGCAGCAGCGCCCGTGTCTTTTCCACATTGGCGGCCAGCCGGTCCAGGTGGACGGCCAGCTCCGTTCTGCCCTTTGTCTGCATACCCTCACGCTTCCCTTTCCACACTGCGCCGGTATGCCCGCCAGGCGCCCAGGGCCACCAGCGCCGCGCCCGCCAGCGCGGACCCCACCGCCAGCCACGCCCGCCCGACCTGAGCGGCCCGGACCACGTTCTGTTCCGCCCCGGTCAGCACCAGAAGGGGCCTCACCAGCCAGGCCAGGCCGCTGCCCACGACCGTCACGCAAAGGCCCAGACGGGCCCAGACGTCGATGCGAAGCCGCCGGCACAAGATGACCGCCGCCGCCGTCAACAGCCCCAGCGTCAGCGCGCACCCCGCGGCCATCAGCCCCGGAATGGGCCGGGTCAGACAGAACGTATCCGCCAGCAGCAGGATATAGGCCGCGCCCCAGGCCCGCTTCAAATCCCCGGACCGGCGCAGAAAGCTCTCGTCCTTGGCCGCCCATGGCAGCACCACGAAGGCGAACACCCCGCCCAGCGCCGTGGATACCAGCAGGAAAAACACCGTCCCGGACGTGAAATTCTCCGCGCCCTCCGCCACGTACACGGCGCACGCCATGCACAGCAGCATCAGGCTCGCCCCGTAGCCCAGTACCGTCCACCGCCCCGTGTACCGCCGGGTCCTGAGCGGCAGCAGCGTGGCGCTCATCACCACCAGCAGCGCCGGCGCCAGCAATAAAAGCCACGCATATTTATCCTCGGTCCGCTGCATGGTCTGGGCCAGCAGGCAGGCCGGTACGCATGCGAACGCCGCCAGCGCGCAGCTGGCCGCGAAGGCCCGGTTGCGCCACCGGCGGGGCGCCAGCACCGCGTATGCCTCCCGCCGCAGACTTTCCTCGCAGGCGCTGTTTTGAAGCTGTGAGAGCATTTTTGCGCAATCGGGACAGGAGGCGACATGTTCGTCCACCAGCCGGCGGCTTTCCTCGCCGCACACGCCGTCCACGTACAGCGGCAGCAGGTCCCGGACTATATCGCAGTTATCCATCGTCTCCCATCCTTTCCTGAATTTTCAGCCTTGCCCGATGATAGGTCACCCGGGCCCAGGTCTCTGTTTTTGCGAAGATCTCCCCGATCTGTCGGAAAGACAATTCCCCGAACACCCGCAGCTGGAACACCTCTTTATATGGCTCCGGCATGTCGTGCAGCACCAGGTGTATGCGAAAGGCCATATCCCGGTCCAGGGCGCTGTCCTCCATGGCCCCGGCCGCGGCGGCCGTCTCATCCGGCGCAAGCTCGCTCTGGCGGGCCCGGCGGCGCTGTTCGTCGGCGTATAGATTTTTGGCGATGGCGCACAGCCAGGTGAGCTCCGTGCCCTCGCCCCGAAACTGGCTCTGGGCCGTCATAGCCTTGTAGAAGGTCTGGGCCGTCAGCTCCTCGGCCAGGCTCCGGTCTCTGGACATGGTCAGGAGGAAGGAGTACACCTGCATATAACAGGCGTCATACAACCCCTCATAGTCCAGCGCCCTCACCTCCATCCCATAGTTAGACGGCTTTGTACCAGGTTCGTTACAAAAAATTTTTCCTTTTTCAAAGGCCCCCTCTGTCGTCGGAGCACGCTCGGCTAGGCCGGGATTCGCCGCAAGCGGCAAACCCCGGATAGCCAGCGGCTCCTCCTCTCCCCACGCGACAGGCGTGCCGCGTGGGGACCCCATGGGGCTGTCATGCGTCAGCATGACTGAGGGAGAGATATTTAAATCCTCTTCCTCTTTCAAAGCCCCCCTTGTCAAAGGACGGCGGCAGGTTATCATACGAAGTGCAACACCCGTGGGGGTGAAACAGCAAAGAGACAACATAGCCCAAATCATGTAAAATGTACGTGTCAAAACTAACATTTACAGGAGAAAGAGCTATGTCGTCCTACACACATTTTACACTGGCCGA
>CANQJZ010000034.1 GCA_947624385.1 uncultured Oscillospiraceae bacterium | reverse complement strand
ACGTTGATAAAGCCGTTGTGCAGCCAGTAGTGGACGAAGGGCACGCCGTTGGCGGCCTCGGACTGGGCGATCTCGTTTTCATGGTGGGGGAACACCAGGTCCTTGCCGCCGGTGTGGATATCGATGGTTTTGCCCAGGTACCGGTTCGACATGGCGGAGCACTCGATGTGCCAGCCGGGACGGCCCTTGCCCCAGGGGGAGTCCCAGGCCGGTTCCCCGGGCTTGGCGGCTTTCCAAAGGGCGAAGTCCATAGGGTTTTCCTTGCCGTCGTTGACCTCCACCCGGGCCCCGTGCATCAGGTCGTCCAGGTTCTGGTGGCTCAGCTTGCCGTAGTCCTTAAATTTCCCCGTGCGGTAGTACACGTCCCCGTTGACCTCATAGGCGTAGCCCTTGTCGATGAGCGTCTGCACCAGCTCCACGATCTGGGGGATATTCTCGGTGGCCTTGGGGTGGACGGTGGCCGGCTTGACGCCCAGGGCGTTCACGTCCTTCCAGTACTCGGCGATGTACTTCTCCGCGATGTCCGCGGAGGACACGCCCTCCTCGTTGGCCCGCTTGATGATATTGTCGTCCACGTCGGTGAAGTTCTGCACGAACGTGACCTCGTAGCCCCGGTATTCCAGATACCGGCGCAGCACGTCGAACATGATGATGGGCCGGGCGTTGCCCACGTGGATGTAGTTATACACCGTGGGACCGCAGCTGTACATGGTGACCTTGCCCTCGGTGATGGGAACAAAGTCCTCCTTCTGCATGGTCAGGTCGTTATAAAAGCGCATGGTTTTACTTCTCCTTTGCGAATGCTTCTTCCAGTTCTATCACCCGGCCGCGCAGGGCGCACAGCTCCTGGGCCACGGGGTCGGACACGCTGATTTGGTCCACCCGGGAGGCGTAATCGGTCCTCTCCCCGGCGATACGGGCCACATGGGCGGGCACGCCCACGGCGGTGGAGTTGGGCGGGACCTCCGAAAGCACCACGGCGTTGGAGGCGATACGGCTGTTGTCCCCCACCTTGAAGGGCCCCAGGACTTTGGCGCCGGAGCCGATGAGCACGTTGTTGCCGATGGTGGGGTGGCGCTTGCCCTGGTCCTTGCCCGTGCCCCCCAGGGTCACGCACTGGTATAAAAGCACGTCGTCCCCGATCTCGGCGGTCTCGCCAATGACCACGCCCATGCCGTGGTCGATGACCAGCCGGCGGCCGATCTTCGCGCCAGGGTGTATCTCGATGCCGGTCTTTTTCCGGGTGCGCTGGGAGATGGCCCGGCCCAGAAATTTCAGCCCGTGGGTCCAGCACCAGTGTGCCCTTCTGTGGCGCAGCACCGCCTTCACGCCGGGGTAAAGCAAATACACCTCCAGCGCGCTCCTTGCCGCCGGGTCACGGGCCTGATAGGCCCGGATGGTCTCTTTCAGATAGTCAAACATCTATATCAAGGTCCTTATTTTCCGTTTTCTTCCACATGACCGGTCAAATTCCCGTCCTCCAGGGCGTCCAGCCGCACCCGGGCGAATTGGCCAGGCACGGCGTCGCCGGTGAAAAGCACCTGTTCGTCCACGTCCGGGGAGTCGGCCCAGCTCCGGCCGACCCAGCGCCCGTCCTCGCCTCGCCCCTCGCACAGCACGGTCTGCACGCTGCCAAGTCTCGCCCGGTCAAAGGCGTCCATGACGGCGTTTTGCAGGTCCATGACGGTCCGTTGCCGGGCCAATGCCTCCTCCTCGGTACATCGGTCGGGCATCTCGGCGGCCGCGGTGCCCTCCTGGGGGGAGAATACGAACACCCCGGCGCGGGGCAGCTTTTGAGCGCGCAGAAAGTCCAGCAGTTCCTCAAATTCCGCCTCGCCCTCCCCGGGCAGGCCCACGATCAGGCTGGTGCGCAGCGCCACGCCGGGGATACGCTCCCGCAGCTTGTCGAACAGCGCCTCGATGGACCCGCGGCTCTCCGGCCGGCGCATCCGGCGCAGGATGGCGTCGTTCACGTGCTGGATGGGGATGTCCAGATACTTCACGATCTTCCCCTCCGACGCGATAACGTCGATGAGCTCGTCCGTGAGCTCATGGGGATAGAGATAGTGCAGGCGTATCCATTCTATGCCGTCCACCAGCACCAGTTGCCGCAGCAGCGCGGCCAGGTTGGTGCCGTCATGAAAGTCCCGGCCATAGGCGGTCACGTCCTGGGCCACCAGAATAAGCTCCTTCACGCCCCGCGCCGCCAATGTCCGAGCCTCGGCCAGAATGGCGTTTACGGGCCGGGAGCGGTACCTGCCCCGGATGGAGGGGATGACGCAGTAGGCACAGCGGTTGTCGCACCCGTCGGCAATCTTGATGTAGGCCCAGCCCGGCCCGGTGGTCACGGTCCGGTCCAGCTCCGGCAGCGGCGCGTTCTTGTCCAAAAAACGGGCAAAGTGGCGCTGGTCCGATTCCAGCGCCGCCACGATGTCGGGAAAGCTCCCCACCCCCAGCACCGCGTCGATCTCGGGCAGCTCTTTTAAAATGTCCCCCTGGTACCGCTGGGGCAGACACCCGGTGACCACCAGCCGCTTCAGGGACCCGGCCTTTTTCAGCTCCGCCAGCTCCAATATGGCGTCGATGGCCTCCTGCTGGGCCGCCTCGATGAACGCGCACGTGTTGACCACCGCGGCGTCCGCCTGGGCGGGGTCCGCGGTGATCTGGTGTCCGGCGGCGCGTATCAGCGCCAGCATCTGCTCGGAATCTATGAGGTTTTTCGCGCAGCCAAGGGAGGTAAAATGGATCTTCATAGGAAATCTACCTTATTGAAGCCCCCCTTGTCAAAGGGGGGTGGCCCGAAGGGCCGGGGGGATTGCTGTGGGTCTAAGTACAATCCCCCAGTCAGCGCCTAAAGGCGCTGCCAGCCCCCTTTCACAAAGGGGCCATATAATGTGCGGCTCTGCCGCGTTTTTTCTCACTCTTCATCCGCGCCGTAGCGGTTCAGCGCGGCGCGGATATCGTCCCAGGAATAGCCCCGGCGGAAGAGCGCCGCGGCGGCCTTGTCCCGCTCCTTCCGGTCCTTACTGTCCCGGCCCCGGAGCTTCGCCGCCAGAAGCCGGTCGATGTTGTCCGTGTCCTCGGGCATCTCGGCCAGGGCGTCGTCCCACAGGCCCTTGGGCACCCCCCGGCGGTTGAGCTCCGTCCGCACCCGGCCGGGGCCGTAGCCCATGGCGGAATAGTGGCGGGCGATCATCCCGGCGTACTCGGCATCGTTTATAAAGCCGTAGTCCACGCACAGGGCGGTCACCGTGTCGATGTCCTGCTCCGAGCAGCCCTTTTCGGCCAGCTTCTTGCGCAGCTCCTTTTCGGAGTGGGGGCGTTTTAAGTAATCCGTCGCCCACTTTTTCGCCTGTTCCAGCGGGGTTTGGGGCTTATTGCGCTTTTTCTCCGGCTCCAGCTCCCCCGCCGGGTCGTTCATCACCGACCGAACGGTGAATTTGAATTGGTCGTCAGAGGACATTACTCGTCTGCCCCGTCGTCAAAGTCCTCGGCGGAAACGTCCACGGCGCGGCCCGCCGCTTTGGCGGCCTTCAACGCCTGGGGGCTCATGAGCTTATGGGCGTTGGCGCGTATCTGGGCCTCGATCTCGGCGGCCTTGTCCGGGTTGGCCATGAGGAACTCCTTCACCCCGTCCCGGCCCTGGATACGCTCGCCGCAGCAGGTGAACCAGGCCCCGGCCTTCTCGATGATGTCCAGCTTCACCCCCAGGTCGATGATCTCGCCGATCTTGGAGATGCCCTCGCCGTAGATGATGTCGAACTGTGCCTCCTTGAAGGGGGGCGCGACCTTGTTCTTGACGATCTTGACCCTTGTCCGGTTGCCGATCATCTCGTCGCCGGATTTCAGGGTCTCCACCCGGCGCACGTCCAGGCGCACGCTGGAATAGTATTTCAGCGCCCGTCCGCCGGGGGTGGTCTCCGGGTTGCCGTACATGACGCCGATCTTCTCCCGGAGCTGGTTGATGAACACCACGATGCAGTTTGTCTTGCTGACGATGCCGGCCAGCTTCCGCAGGGCCTGGCTCATGAGACGGGCCAGCACGCCCACGGTGGAGTCGCCCATCTCCCCTTCCAGCTCGCTGCGGGGCAGCAGCGCCGCCACCGAGTCCACCACGATCACGTCGATGGCCCCGGAGCGCACCAGCGCCTCCGATATCTGCAAGGCCTGCTCGGCGGTGTCCGGCTGGGAGATGAGCAGGTTATCGATGTCCACGCCCAGGGCCCTGGCATAGGCCGGCTCCAGGGCGTGCTCCACGTCGATGTACGCCACCTCGCCGCCGCCTTTTTGGGCGGAGGCCACCAGGTGCAGGGCCAGGGTCGTCTTGCCGCTGGCCTCCGGGCCGTAGATCTCCACGATACGCCCGCGGGGCAGTCCCCCGATGCCCAGGGCCAGGTCCAGCCCCAGAGAACCGGTGGAGATGGCGTCCACGTTCACGGGGATGTCCTCGCCCAGGCGCATGATGGCGCCCTTGCCGTAGTTCTTCTCGATCTGGGCAAGCGCCGTTTCCAGCGCCTTTTTCTTGTCCGCCGCCTGTCCCACCGGGGTCACAGGGGGCGCCGATTTTTTCGCTGCCATAATTCTATCCTCGCAATACCGTCAAGTTTTTTCCTTTTTCAGCCGGGCCGCCATGACCCGGTCCGTGCCGCCCGCGTCCTGCAGGGCGTAGATGCTGGTGAAACCGGCCTGCTCCAACAGGGCCCGGACCGCCGGGGCCTGTCCCTCGCCGATCTCCAGCATAATGGCGCCGTTGTCCTTTAAAACGGACTTCCAAAGCCGGATGGCCGGCCGGATGATATCCAGCCCGTCCGCGCCCCCGTCCAGCGCCTCCACCGGCTCGTAGTCCCGCACGGACCGGTCCAGGGTGGCAAGCTCCGCCGTGGGGATATAGGGAGCGTTACAGGTGATGAGGTCGAATGTGCCCATCAGCATGGGGGGCTTTTCGGTCACGTCCGCGTGTACGCACATGACCCGCACGTCCAGATTGTTCTTCGCGATGTTCCGGCGGCAAAGGCTCAGGGCCCGGGGGCTGTTGTCCACCATGACCACCCGTGCGCCGGGCATGTGGACCGCCAGCGCCACGCCCACGCAGCCGGACCCGGCGCACAGGTCCAGGATACGGGGGGTGCCGTTGCGCCCCTCGAACAGGGCGATGGCCGCCCGGACCAGCACCTCCGTGTCGGCCCTTGGGATGAGCGCGTCGCGGGTAATGTCCAGGGGCACGCCGTAAAACTCCCAGGTGCCGGTGATGTAAGGCACCGGCTCGCCCTCAATGCGCCGCTGGACCATCTTGGCCACGTCGGCGGCAAACTCGTCGGAGGAATACAGGTTCAGCTCCTGCATGAGCTTTTCCACGCTCTTGTCCGCCGCACGGGCCAGGATGAGCCGGGCCTCCAGGCCGTACGCCTCGATACCCGCCTCTTTCAGCCGCCGCCGCGCCTCGATGTAGATGTCACTGTACGTCTTAGCCATATCTCTATCCCACTTTGTGTGTTTACCAGATATCTGCGCCTTTTTTGTCCGGGATGACCAGCTTCAACGACGTGATGGCCACTTCCATCATGCTCTCGTCCGGCTCCTGGGTGGTCAGGTGCTGGAGCATCCGCCCGGGCCAGGACAGCGCCTTCGCCAGAGGCAGCTCGTCGTGCCGGCCGATCCACCGGTTCAGCTCGTAGCTCAGGCTCACTACGATCGGCAGCAGCGCGATCTTCACCAGCATCCGCAAAAACACGTTGTCCACGTGCAAAAACGCGTTGGCTACGATGAACACGAAAATGCTCAGTATCACCACCACCAGCAGAAAGCTGGTGCCGCAGCGGGGGTGAAAACGACTCTCCCGCCGCACGTTTTCCACGGTCAGGTCGTTGCCGTGCTCGTAGCAGTAAATGGTCTTGTGCTCCGCGCCGTGGTAGGCCCACATGCGCTTCATCTCCTTCATCCGGGACACGCCGGCCATATAGCCCAGGAAAATCACCAGCTTCAAGACGCCCTCCAAAAGGGTACGCAGTCCGTCGTGGCCGTGGCGCAGAGGCGGGACCAGTCCCACTAAAAACGTGGGCAGCAGGATGAACAGCCCCACCGCCAGGGCGATGCCCAGCACCACCGCGACGCCGATGACGATCTTCTCCGCCTTTTCGGAGCTGAAATGCTCCTCGATCCACTTGTCCAGCTTGCCGGGTTCCTCCTGGTCCTCCTCGGGCATGAATTGGGCGGAATAGGTCACGGCCTTCATGCCGTTGACCATGCTGTCCAGAAAGCTCACCACGCCCCGGATAAGCGGCCAGCCGAAAACGGGCCACTTCTCCCGCAGGGGGTGCAGCTTATCCACCTTCGTCACCAGCTCCCCCTCGGGCGAGCGGATGACGATGGCCTGCTTCTCCGGGCCCCGCATCAAAATGCCCTCTATGAGCGCCTGTCCGCCGATGGACGTGCGGAACGCGCAGCTTTGTTTGCTTTGATCCTGCTTTGCCATTTTTACGCCTTTCTTGGATTGGATAAAAGCCTCGCAGAGTTCGCGCCCGCAGGCGCGAAGAAATTGGGATGATTTTTCCGGGGGCGTGTACCTCGGAAAAATCTCTTATCGGCCTGCAAACGTGCGCGCTTGCGCGTGCGCTGCAGCAGGCCGCAAGCCTTTGGCAAGAAAGGGCTTTGCCCTTTCTGCCAGCTAAATCGTCAATTCTTCTTCGTTCATCACCGGCAGCATCACCGTCACGATCAATCCCGTGCGGCCGTCGGCGGCGTTGGCCAGCTCCAGCTTGCCCTTGTGGCGGGTGACGATCTCGTCGCACACGGAAAGGCCGATGCCGCTGCCCCGCTCCTTGCCGCTGCCCTTATAGAACTTCTTCTTCACAAAGGGCAGTTCCTCCGGCGGGATGCCGGGGCCAAAGTCCCGGAACCGTATCACGACCCAGCCGCCGGCGGCGCCCACGGTCACCTGGATACGCCCGGCCGACCGGCCGTATTTGGCGGCGTTGTCCATGATGTTCAAAAACACCTGCTTGAGCCGCTCCGCGTCCCCCAGGATGAAGGGGATGTCCTGGGTGGGCGGGGTGTACTCCACGGTCACGTTCTCCTGCTTGAGAAGCTCCCCGTAGGTGTAGATGGCCTCCTCCAGCTCCCCGGCCACGTCCACGGTCTCCACGTTCAGGTTGAACCGGCCGTCCTGGATACGGGTGAACTCCAAAAGCTCCTCCACCATCTTCGTCAGCCGCCCGGACTCCTTGGAGATGATGGCGATGCCCCGCCGGGAGTCGGGGGACAGGGTCTCGTCGTAGGCCAATGTCTCCGCCCAGCCGGTGATGGCCGTCAGGGGCGTGCGCAGCTCGTGGGAGACGGTGGAGATGAATTGGGTCTGGGTCCGCTCCGACTCGCCGATCTTGGCGCTCATCTCGTTGATGGCGTCGGTCAGGTCGCCTATCTCGTCATCGTATTTCTTCTGGGCCTGGATGCCGTAGCTGCCCTCGGCGATACGGTGGGCCAGGGCCGTCAATTCCACCAGCGGCTCCGTGACGGAGCGGATGAAGTACAGATTCGACAGCACCACCGCCAATATGACCAGCAGCCCCACGCCCGCCGCCACGGCGGACATGACCGCGATCTGCCGGGTGACCAGCCGCAGACTGGTCACATAGCGCATGGCGCCCATGACGGTCCCCTCCTGGCTCAAAAGTGGCGCGGTGACGGCCATGATACGCTCGCCGGTGCCGTTGCGCTTGCCGTTCCAGGCGTCCAGCCGCCGGTCCTCCAGGGCCGTTTTGATGTCCGGCGTGCCCGGCTGGGTGCCGGCGGAGATGCCGTAGCTGGATACCTCCACCACCCCACGGGGGTTGATGAATTGCAGCTCCAGAAAGTCCTTGTCCTCAAAGCTCTGGGTGTACCGGTAGGCGCTCTGGTAATACTGGCCGTAGGTCCGGGACATGTAGCCGGTGAAGAAGTTGGCAGCGGATTGGGCCTTGGTGGCCAGGCCCGTGCGCACAGCGCTGTAGTAGTAACTGCGCACGCCCAGGGAGAAGATGATGGTGAACAGGATGACCACCCCCACCGTGAGCAGGATGCCGGAACGCAGCCAGCGGCTTTTCAGCCCCCGGGGATGCTTTTTTCCCAGTATCTTGCCCATAAATGCCTCTCATGCCTCGCAGAGTTCGCCGCCGGAGCGGCGAATAAATTTGGATATGATTTCCGGGGGCGTGTACCTCGGAAATCATTCTTCTCGGCCCGCAAACGTGCGCGCTTGCGCGTGCGCTGCAGCGGGCCGCAGCCTTCTCGTTTGCATGCGTGCATGCAAACGACTTAAAATCCCCACTTATAGCCGTATCCCCAGACGGTGGTGATATAGGTGGGTATCGTGCTGTTGTCCTCGATCTTGATACGCAGACGGCGGATGTTCACGTCCACGATCTTCAGCTCCCCGAAATAGTCCCGGCCCCAGACGGCGTTCAGGATGTCCTCCCGGCTGAGGGCCCGACCCGGATTGTCCATGAAAAGCTTCATGATGGAGTACTCGATCTGGGTGAGCTTGATACGCTCGCCGTTTTTCTCCAGCGTCCGGTTGCGGGTGTTCAGACGGAAGGGGCCCTGATGCAGCTCGCCGCCGTCGGTCTGGGCGTCCTCCGCGCCGGTGCGCCGGAACAGCGCGTCGATACGGGCGGTCAGCTCCGCCGGGGAGAAGGGCTTCGTCACATAGTCGTCCGCGCCGGTCATCAGGCCCGTTACCTTGTCCATCTCCTGGGCCTTGGCGGTGAGCATGATGATGCCGATCTTCGAGTCGGAGGCCCGGATACGGCGGCATACCTCAAAGCCGTCGATGTCCGGGAGCATCACGTCCAGCAGCGCCACCTTGATGTCCGGATTCTGCCGAAGCTGTTCCAGCGCCTGTTCGCCGGTCTCCGCCTCGATGGGCTCGTAGCCGGAGCGCTTGAGGTTTATCACCACAAAGCTTCGGATGCTGGATTCGTCCTCCAAAACCAATACCTTTTTCACGCTTTTTGCCTCCTTGTTACAGGTCTCTCGACTGCCACTCGGCGTATATCAAATGAAAACTGTCCATGATATCCTGTTTTGTCAGCGCGTCTGTGAGAAGCTGGGCGGCGTACACGGTCTGTTCCTCCTGATACAGGACGAACCGGCCCTCCGCCTCGGCCCGCTCCAGCCGGTTGCTGCCGGTGAGGGTGTATATGGTGAGCACGTTGCCCTGGGGGGTGGACCCGTCGCTCATGACGGTGAAGGTCACGGAGTCCTCCCCGTCGGCGTACCGCCGCTCCATGAGCACGTCCCCGGTCAGCGGCCCGGTCAGGACCAGATACCAGCCGTCCTCCGTGTTGTAATAGGTGGTCACGGAGGGGATCATGCCCCCGGTGGGGTCCAGGCTGTACCAGGTGAGCATGTCGTCCTCCCCGTCGCCCACGGGCAGCTCCGGCGCGCCGTCCCCATCCATGTCGGCGGAGAAGATGCCGTCCGGCCGGAGGGTGTTGCTGCGGCCCAGGGGGGTCATGGTGATGTTGGTCAAATTGCCGTCCGGGGCGGTGAGCACGTCGGTGACCAGCCCCTCCCGGCCCATGTCGCTCTCCACGAACACGGCGGGAGTTCCGTCGGCCAGCTTTCCCGCGGCGGCCCGGCGGATGGCGGTGATGTTCTCAGACAGGCCCGCCGAGGCGGCCAGTGCCGGGTCCTCGCCCGCCAGGGTGTACATGTCCACGGTGCTGTGGCCCTCCGCCACATGGAAGTCCAGCAGGTCGTCC
The DNA here is from genome assembly GCA_947624385.1 of uncultured Oscillospiraceae bacterium. GTDB lineage: Bacteria > Bacillota > Clostridia > Oscillospirales > Oscillospiraceae > CAJOIG01. Next base: position 15,624 of record CANQJZ010000034.1, on the reverse strand, counting down.
ACCCCGTTGCCGTCCAGGTCGCACACCAGAAAATCGGTGCAGTCCACGCTGAGAAGCTCGTGCTGGTCGTTCCTGTCCGCGCCGTCCAGGGAGTGGACGGTCAGCAGCCGGATATCGCCGCCGCCCTGCCAGGCGATGATGAGCTCCGCCGCCCCGTCCCCGTTCAGGTCCGCGTAGTCCACGCTGGCCACGGCGGTGCCGTATCCGGTGATGATGACGTAGGAGTAAAAATCCCCGCCCTCGTCCTGGCGGTAAACGCACACGGTGGGCGTGCGGGTGGGGTCCACCAGAAAGGCCAGGGCCTCCGCCGTACCGTCCCCATCCAGATCCCGCAGCTGCACGGACTGGCGGTTGCTGCCGCCGGTGGGGGCGGCGTAGGCGCTGCCCTGCTCGATGCGCTGGCCGATCAGCTCCTGCAGCTGCACATATTCCTCCGACATCTGGGGCAGGGAGTAAAGCTCGTCCACGCTGGCCATACACCCGGCGCAGAGCAGGGCGATGACGGCGCCCAGCGCCAGCGCCAGAAAACGTCCGCCGCGCCTTTTCATACGCACCCCTCCCCCTGTAACTTTTTCCCTTATCCTTTACAGTATATCACATTAGTTACGGGATTCCTAGAGAAAAGTTACAAAATCCGTGAGAACTTTTATTTTTCCCGTCGAATCGGCCCCGCCGGACAGGCAAATCGGCCCTTGCGGGACGGGTCAAAGGGGGGTATAATGATTATCGCGCAAATTATGGCGGGAGGCGGTCAGTATGCACATCGCGATCACAAGGACCACCGCGCCCAGACCCAGACCCGACGAGAAAAATATCCCATTCGGGACGTTTTTCTCCGACCACATGTTCCTGATGAACTACGAGGCGGGCCGGGGCTGGTATGACCCACGGATCGTCCCATATGGGACATTGTGTCTGGAGCCGTCCTGCATGACGCTGCACTACGCCCAGGAGGTCTTCGAGGGCCTGAAGGCGTACCGGACCGCGGACGGGCATATCCAGCTTTTCCGCCCCATGGAGAACATCGCCCGTATGGCCCGGTCCTGCGAGAAGCTGTGCATCCCCGAGATACCGGCGGACATATATCTGGACGCGCTGAAGGCCCTGGTGAAGCTGGACGCGGATTGGGTGCCCTCCGCGCCGGACACCAGCCTTTATATCCGGCCCTTCGCCTTCGCCACGGACAACCATTTGGGCGTACACGTGGCGAAAACGTATCTGTTTTGCATCATCACCTGCCCGGTGGGCAGCTACTACCCCGAGGGGCTGGACCCGGTGCGCATCGCCATCGAGGGCCGGGAGGTCCGGGCGGTCCGGGGCGGCACGGGCTTCACCAAGTGCGGCGGCAACTACGCCGCCAGCCTCCACGCCAGCGAGATCGCGGAGAAGCGGGGCTTTTCCCAGGTGCTGTGGCTGGACGGGGTGGCGCAGAGGTACATCGAGGAAGTGGGCTCCATGAACGTGATGTTCAAGCTGGGCGGCAAGGTGGTCACGCCCTCCCTGGCAAACGGCTCCGTGCTGCCCGGCGTCACCCGCAAGACGGCCCTGCAGCTGCTCAATGAATGGGGCTATGAGACCCAGGAGCGGGACATCTCCGTGGACGAGCTGGTCCAGGCCGCCGAGGACGGGACGCTGGAGGAGGCCTGGGGTACCGGCACGGCGGCGGTCATCTCCCCCATCGGTGAGATATCCTACCGGGATAAGAGCCACACCGTCAACGGCTTTCAAATCGGCCCCGTGACCCATAGGCTGTATGAGACGATAACCGGGATACAGTGGGGAAGAATTGAGGACACGCATAACTGGACCGTACAGGTCTGCTGAATAACTATCAGGAGGACATACCATGACCATTTTACTCACCGGCGCGGCCGGGTACATCGGCTCCCACACCGCCATCGCCCTGGCCCAGGCCGGGTACGACGTGGCCATCGTGGACGACTTTTCCAACTCCAGCCCCGAGGCGGTCAAACGCTGCGAGGCGCTGACCGGCAAAAAAATGCCCCTTTATGAGGCTGACGTGGCCGACAGGGCGGCGATGGCGAAAATATTCGCCGAGACAAAGCCGGAGGCAGTCATGCACTTCGCCGGGTTCAAGGCCGTGGGCGAGAGCGTGGCAAAGCCCCTGAAGTACTACCGCAACAACCTGGACACCACCCTGACCCTGCTGGAATGTATGGCCGAGGCGGGCTGCAAGCGGTTCATCTTCTCCTCCTCCGCCACGGTCTACGGCGCCAAGGCGGCCGTGCCCTACACGGAGGAAAGCGAGACCGGCGGCTGCACCAACCCATACGGCTGGACAAAGTTCATGATCGAGCAGATCGCCGCCGGCGCGGCTGCGGCCGACAAGGAGCTGAGCGTGGTGCTGCTGCGGTACTTTAACCCCGTGGGGGCGCATGAGAGCGGCCGCATCGGGGAGAACCCCTCCGGCATACCCAACAACCTGATGCCCTACATCACCCAGGTTGCCGTGGGGCGGCTGCCCCACCTGAACGTGTTCGGCAACGACTACGACACCCCCGACGGTACCGGCGTGCGGGATTACATCCACGTGGTGGACCTGGCGGAGGGCCACGTGAAGGCCCTGGAATACGCCCTGGCCCACACCGGCACGGAGATATTCAACCTGGGCACCGGCCACGGTGTGAGCGTGCTGGAGCTGGTACACGCCTTTGAAAAGGCCACGGGCGTTACGATCCCCTACGAGATCGCCCCCCGGCGGCCAGGCGATCTGGCGACCGTGTACGCCGACTGCTCCAAGGCGGAGCGGGTGCTGGGCTGGAAGGCCACCCGGACCGTGGAGGACATGTGCGCCGACTCCTGGCGCTGGCAGAGCTCCAACCCCAACGGGTATTGATACGCGGACATGATAAGACCCTGTCTTTTCGGACAGGGCCTTTTTTACTGCGCCTTGGCCGACGCCAGATACAACGGGATGGCGGCAAGCTGGGCCGCCACGGATACGACGATCATTGCCGGTATGCTCACGTCGTACAGCACCCCCAGCAGCCAGCTTCCCAGAAACCAGGCCGCGCCAAAGGCACACTCGAAAATGCCGTAGCCGGTGGCACGGCTGGACTTGGGGACCATGTTTGTCACGGCGGCCTTCAAAATGGACTCCTGGGCCCCCATGCCCACGCCCCAGAGGGCCACGCCCGCCAGCACCATGGGCACGGACCGGGCGGCGAATATGAACGCCGCAAATGGCGCGGACAACACCGTGGACCACACCAGCGCCTTCACGCCCTTTTTGTCGTACAAAAGGCCGAACACCAGCGCCGCCACCGCGTCCACCAGCATGGCCCCCGCGTACAAAAGGGGCAGGGTGCCACTGTTTATGAGCGAGGACGACGCAAGGCCCGAGGCCAGGGACGCGTACGTCCGGGACACGTGCATGACGATCAGCGAGTAGTCGATGAAGCCGAAGGCGAAAAGGCTGATGCCGGCGATGTACAAAACGAACTCCCGCTTCATTTTAAAGGGGACGTATTCTTTGGGCGAGGGCTCGAACCGCTCCGGGTCCGGGAAGCGGTGCTTTGTGATAAGAAGCAGGGCGATGGTGACCGCGCCGGGGACGGCCAGCACAGCAAAGCAGACGGCGTAGACCTCACAGGTCGTGCCGTCCGTTTTCAAAAGCATGACAAGATACAGCAGCACCGGCCCCAGAAAGGCGCCGATCTGGTCCAGGACCTCCTGGATGGCGAAGCTCTTGCCCGCCCCCTCCCGACTGGCGGCAAAGGACATGATGGTGTCCTTGGCGGGCTTTTTGATGGCCTTGCCCATGCGCTGGACCACCAGAAGTCCACAGGCGGCCACCCAGCCGTGCTGGCCCACCAGGGCCAGGGCGGGCACCGCCGCGATGTCCAGAACATAGCCCGCGATGGTCATGGGCCAGTATTTGCCGGTCTTGTCGGTGAGCCGGCCGAACACATAGCGCATGGAGTAGCCGATGAGCTCCCCCAGGCCGGAGATAAAGCCGATGGTCCCGGCGGATGCCCCCAGCAGGGCCAGATACGCCCCCCGGATGCTGCCGGCCCCCTCGTGGGTCATGTCCGAAAAAAGGCTCACGACGCCGAACAGAAGGATGAACGTCATGGCCTGACTGCGCCGCTTTGTCTTTTGCCGCGCCGACATGGTTTACCCCTCCCCGAAGGTCACGGGGATGAGAAGACTCTCCCCGTCCCGGACCACGGTGAGGGTGGCGGTGTCCCCGGCCTCATAGGTCCGCACGGCGGCCACCAGCGCGTCCGCGTCGGTGATGGTCCTGCCGTCCACGGCGGTGATGATGTCCCCGGCGCGCAGACCGGCCTCCTCGGCGGCGCTGTCCGGCTGGACGGCGCTGACGAATGCCCCCGGCTCCGTGTGGAAATACCGGGCCACGGCCGGCGAAAAGGAGTCCAGCGTCAGGCCCAGGTACGCCTTGCCGGGCACATAGCCCCGCTGGATGATCTCGTTGGCGATGGCGCAGGCGTCGGATATGGGGATGGCAAAGCCCAGCCCCTCCACGCCGGCGGCCGTGTACTTGGCGGTGGTCACGCCCACCACCTGACCGTAGACGTTATACACCGGCCCGCCGGTGCTGCCCTCGCTGACCGGGGCGTCGAACTGGAACATGGTGGCGGTCACGTCCTCCGCCAGCTCGATGCTCCTGTCCCGGGCGGACACGATGCCCCGGGTCATGGTGCAGGGCAGGTCCCCGGTGGGATTGCCCACGGTGTAGACGGTCTGGCCCACGGCCAGCGCGTCCGAATCGCCCAGCGCGGCGGCGGCAAGGCCCGTGGCGTCCACCTTCAGCACGGCGATGTCGCTGTCCGACTCCGCGCCCACGATCTCGGCGTCGTATTCCTGGCCGTCAAAGGTGACCACCGTGGGCGTCCAGCCACGGACCGCGCCGTACTGGATAACATGATAATTGGTCAGGATATAGCCGTCGGCGCTGACGATGATGCCCGAGCCGGTCAGCGGCCCGCCCTGGGCCCCCGCAGACGCCACGGCCACCACCTGGCCGCAGGCGGCGGCGTAAAGCTCCCCGCCGGAAAGCACGCGGCCATCCGCCGGCGCGGCGGTCACGGTCAGCGGTCCCGCGCTGGGCTGGGCCTCGCCGGCGTCGGCATAAAACTCAGGCGCGGCCTCCGCACGGGCCCGCAGGCCTCTTAAGTCTTTGGAGAGAAAATACACCCCGCCAGCCCCTAAGAGGCTGGCCGCCAGCACGCACACGATGCACAGTATCAGAACTGTCTTCAGCCCTACCTGGCCACGGTGACAGCCGCTGTCAGACCCGGCATAATACCGGTCCGGGTTATAGCCATAGGGCGTCCCGCCCTCCCGCGGCGCGGTGCGGTAAAAGGCGTCGGAGTACGCCGACCGCTCCCGTTCCGGGCGGACGATATGATATTCCGACGGCTCCTTTTCGGAGGGCCGGTCGTCACGGTGCTCGTTCAAGTGGGGCCTCCCAAAGCATTTTTGCAGGGGATATCATAAACCTTTTACGGACTAAATTTGTGAACAGTTTGAAAAATGCGGCCAGCGCGTTTTGGCCGGGGCGGAAAAAACGCGGATATTCTTCCCAACGGAGGAAATATCTGCTATAATCCGAATGATAAAAGGCGTGGACCGGTCCACGCCAAATATTCAGCCCGTTTCGGGACATAATGAAGGGAGAGGTGACTTTCGTGACATATCACAAGGAATTTGCCGCGACGCCAGAGCTGCTCCACACCATGGACATGTACTGGCGGGCGGCCAACTATCTGGCCGCGGGACAGCTGTACCTGCTGAGCGACCCGCTGCTGAAAAAGCCCCTGACGGAAGCCAGTTTCAAGCACAAGATCGTGGGCCACTGGGGCACTGTACCGGGGCAGAACTTCATTTACACACACCTGAATCGGGTCATAAGGGCCTACGACCTGAACATGATCTACCTGTCCGGTCCCGGCCACGGGGGCAACGCCATGGTGGCCCAGGACTGGCTGGACGGCAGCTACACCGAGGTCTATCCCAACATCACCCGGGACGAGGCCGGCATGGAACGGCTCTTCCGCCAGTTCTCCTTCCCCGGCGGCATCCCCTCCCACGTGGCGCCGGAGACGCCGGGCTCTATCCATGAGGGCGGCGAGCTGGGCTATTCCCTGGCCCACGCCTTCGGCGCGGTCAGCGATAACCCCACCCTGATCGCGGCCTGTGTCGTCGGCGACGGCGAGGCCGAGACCGGCCCGCTGGCCACCTGCTGGCACCTCAACAAATTCAACGACCCCCGCACCGACGGGGCGGTGCTGCCCATATTGCACCTGAACGGCTTTAAGATCGCCAACCCCACCGTCCTGGCCCGTATCCCCCACGACGAGCTGAAGAAGTTCTTCGAGGGCTGCGGCTGGGACCCCATCTTCGTGGAGGGGGACGACCCCGCCGTCATGCACCCGAAAATGGCCAAGGCGCTGGATACCGCCATCCGCGCCATCCTGCGTATTCAGGAAAACGCCCGCAAGCACGGCGCGACAGAGCGGGTCCACTGGCCCATGATCGTGCTGCGCACCCCCAAGGGCTGGACCGGCCCCAAGATGGTGGACGGCAGCAAGGTGGAGGGCTCCTTCCGGGCCCACCAGGTGCCCATCTCCGCCGACAGCGAGGAACACCGGCGCATGATCGAGGACTGGCTCAAGAGCTATCACCCGGAGGAGCTTTTTGACGACAACGGCGTGCCCGTGCAGGCCCTGCTGGACCTGCCCCCCGTGGGCGAGGCCCGCATGGGCGCCAACCCCAACGCCAACGGCGGACTGCTCTTGAAGGACCTGCGGATGCCCGATTTCCGCAATTACGGCGTGGACCTGCCCGCCCCCGGCGCGGTGGAGGCCGAGGATATGCGCAAGCTGGGCGAGTTCGTGCGGGACATCTACGCCATGAACGCCGAGACCCGCAACTTCCGGGTGTTCGGTCCCGACGAGACCATGTCCAACCGCCTCAGCCCCGTGTTCGAGGTCACAGGCCGTGACTGGAACGCCGAGGTGGAGGACGACGACGAGTTTCTGTCCCAGGACGGGCGGGTCATGGACTCCATGCTCTCCGAGCACGTGTGCGAGGGTATGCTGGAGGGCTATCTGCTCACCGGCCGCCACGGCTTCTTCAACTCCTACGAGGCGTTCATCCGTATCGTGGACAGCATGGTCAGCCAGCACGCCAAGTGGCTGAAGGTCTGCAACCAGCTGCCCTGGCGGCAGAAGATCGCCAGCCTGAACTATGTGCTGGCCTCCAACGTCTGGCAGCAGGACCACAACGGCTTCACCCATCAGGACCCGGGCTTCCTGGACCACGTGGCCAACAAAAAGGCGGACGTGGTGCGCCTGTACCTGCCGCCCGACGCCAACTGCCTGCTGAGCGTGTTCGACCACTGCATCCGCAGTCGGGATTATGTAAACGTAGTCGTGGCCTCCAAGCACCCCCGGCCTCAGTGGCTGACCATGGAACAGGCCGTCAAGCACTGCACCGAGGGCATCGGCATCTGGCAGTGGGCCAGCACCGACGCCTATCAGGAGCCGGACATCATCATGGCCTGCTGCGGCGACACGCCCACGCTGGAAACGCTGGCGGCTGTCACCATACTGCGGGACGCGTTCCCGGAGCTGAAGATCCGGGTCATCAACGTGGTAGACCTGATGCGGCTGCAGGCCGACACCCAGCACCCCCACGGCCTGTCCGACCGGGACTACGACATGCTGTTCACCGTGGATAAGCCCATCGTGTTCGCCTTCCACGGCTATCCCAGCCTGATCCACGAGTTCACCTACCGGCGCAAGAACAAGAACCTGCACGTGCGGGGCTATATCGAGGAGGGCACCATCACCACGCCCTTCGACATGCGGGTGCTCAATAACATCGACCGGTATCACCTGGTGCTGACCGCCATCCAGAACCTGGACTGCCTGGGCAACCGCAGCGCGGCCCTGGCCCAGCAGATGAAGGACAAGCTGGTGGAGCATCGGCAGTATATCAACAAATACGGGGTGGATCTGCCCGAAATCGCCGAGTGGAAGTGGACCCCGGCACGGGAGAAGTAAGCGGACGGCTTATCAAAAGCCTCCCCTGTGCAAGGGGAGGTGCCGAGCGAACGCGAGGCGGAGGGGTTGTCTGTTATCTAACATTACAACCCCTCAGTCAGCGCCAAGGCGCTGACAGCCCCCCTTACACAGGGGGGCCATTTAATATGGTTGGAGTTGATACAATGGCAAATTGGTTGGAAGTGACCATTCCCGCCCACGGGGACCCGGAGGCGCTGTGCGACCAGCTTACCGGCATGGGGCTGGAGGGCTTCGTCATCGAGGACGAGCGGGACTTTCAAAGTTTCCTGGAAAACAACACCCAATATTGGGACTTTGTGGACGAAAAGCTGACCCGCTCCATGACCGGCGCCAGCCGGGTCAAGCTCTGGGTGTCGGACGACGACCAGGGCCGGGCCATCATCGCGGAACTGCACAAAAAAGGCCTTGCCCCTGAGAGCCGTCCCGTGGCCGACGCCGATTGGGAGAACAACTGGCGGGACTATTACCAGCCCGTGGAGGCCGGGGAGCATCTGGTCATCGTGCCCAAATGGCAGAACTATGGCGGGGACCGCACCCCGGTGAAGCTGGACCCGGGCCTGCTGTTCGGCACCGGTGACCACCCCACCACCCGCATGTGTCTGGCCGCGGTGGAGAAGTATGCCCGCCCCGGCGGGAGCGTGCTGGACCTGGGCTGCGGCAGCGGCATTCTGGGCATCGCCGCGGCGGTGCTGGGGGCCGGGCCTATTGTGGCCGCCGACGTGGACGAAAAGGCACCGGACATCGTGCGCGCCAACGCCGAGTTGAACGGCGTGGCGGACGTGTTCACCGTCCATGTGGGGGACGTGATCGGCTCCGGGAGCCTCCGGGCGAAGCTGGGCGGGAACTACGCGCTGGTGCTGGCCAACATCGTGGCCGACGTGATCATCCCCCTGGCGCCCTACGTCCCGGCGTTCATGGCCCCGGACGGGGCGTTCGTCTGCTCCGGCGTCATAGACGGCCGCCAGGACGAGGTGACCGCCGCGCTGGAAAAAGCGGGCCTGACCGTCACAGAGCACAACACATTGGAGGAATGGCACGCGTTCGTGTGCCGGAAAGCATAACACCAAACCAAATCAGGTCATCCGCGCCCGCTCCGTTTGGAGCGGGCGCGGACTTTTTTCGACCCTTTTCTCCTTTAAAGTGTCGAACAATGTCGAAGGATGTAATTTTATGTCAACAAAAAATCCCGCTGTTTACCCTGTTTTTTGTTGCAAAAGAACAGGCGTTATGGTAAATTGTAAAAGCTGACACCGGAACCGGTGAAAGAGAGAGAAAGGCGGTCCGAAAACTGATACAGGGAGGATAATGCGAAAATGGACGCGAAAACACGTATCATCATTGCCGACACCAGTGAGGAATTTCGGAACATGCTGGCGGAGGCCATCAACGCCGAGGAAGACATGGAAGTGGCGGGCACGGCGGGGGACGGACAGGAGGCGCTGGCGCTGGTCCAGTCGCTGCGGCCTGACATCCTGCTGACAGACCTGGTGCTGGCCCGGCTGGACGGGCTGGGGCTGCTGGCAGCGCTGGCGGAGCGGGAGAGCGCGCCGGCGGCCATCGTCCTGTCCGGCTTTTTCAACGACCGGGTGGTGACGGCCTGCTCGGAGCTGGGGGTCTATTACTTCATGCCCAAGCCCTGCGACATCCCCAATCTGCTCACCCACATCCGGCAGGTGGCCGCCGAGCGCGGTCGGGAAAGCGCGTCGGCGAGCCAGGGCGTGGCCATCGCGCCCATGCCCAAGGAGCCCAGCCTGGAAGCCGTGGTCACCGACATCATCCATGAGATCGGCGTCCCGGCCCACATCAAGGGCTATCAATACCTGCGGGAGGCCATCATCCTGACGGTGAACGACATGGACGCCATCAACGCCGTGACGAAGGTGCTCTACCCCGCCGTGGCAAAGAAGTTCGGCACCACCCCCAGCCGGGTGGAGCGGGCCATCCGCCACGCCATCGAGGTGGCCTGGGACCGTGGCGATCTGGAGACGCTGCAAAAGTTCTTTGGCTACACCGTGAGCAATATCAAAGGCAAGCCCACGAACAGTGAGTTCATCGCCATGATCGCGGATTCCCTGACCCTGAGAAGGAAAGACAGAATGGCGTGAAAATAACGCCCCGCGGTCGGACTTGCGGCCGCGGGGCTTTTATGTCATAATGGCTTTGAGGTGATACCCATGGAGCGGGAGGAGTATATGCGTGCGGCGGTGGAGCTGGCGCGGGAGGCTGTTTTGACCGGGGACGTGCCGGTGGGGTGCGTGATCGCGGACAGCGCCGGGCATATCATCGGTCGGGGACGGAACCGGCGGGAGGAACGCAAAAGCGCCGTCCGCCACGCGGAGATCGAGGCCATCGAACAGGCCTGCGCCGCGGTGGGCGGTTGGCGGCTGGACGGCTGCGCGCTGTACGTGACGCTGGAGCCCTGCCCCATGTGCGCCGGGGCCATCATAAACGCCCGTATCCCCACGGTGGTCTACGGGGCAAAAGAGCCGCTGACCGGCTCCTGCGGCAGCGTCATCAATCTCTTTGAGGAACGCTACGGCTTCCGCCCGGCCATCTACGGCGGCGTGCTGGCCGACGAGTGCGCCGGGCTGCTGCGGGAGTTTTTTCAGGATATGCGCACCGCCTCGCTGCCATAAGCGAGGCGGTTATTTATCCCTTTGCCAATTGCCCCGTATACCCCGCTTGGACAAGCCGCTCGTAGGCGGCGCGGACGGCGGGCGGTATCGGCTGGGGTATCTGATACCCTCTTTGGGCGTAGAGCTCCATGCGCTGCACGTCGCCCACCAGCGTGTCCAGCACGCCCTTTTCCGTCATGCCCACGGCTTGGGCAGCGCGAATATGCTCGCCGATGGTCACCCGGGGCGAGGCCAGGATAAATTCGGCCTCGGGCCAGTACACCGCCGCCGCGGCGTAGACCCGCCGCTCCATGTAGGGCTTGTGTACGGCCAGTATCTTCCGCGCCGGGATATTTCGCGCCTCCAGCAGGGCCTTCGTGAAAAGAAAGTTTTCCGCCGAGTTGGACGAGCGCGTCTCAAGAAGTATGGCGCTTTCCGGCAGACCCGCCTTTACGGCGATGGCGGCGAACCGCTCCGCCTCGCTGACGCGGAACAGCCCCGACGTGTTCCGGCCCAGCCCGCCGGAGAAAACGACGACCGGGGCCAGCCCCTGTTTCCAAAGCTCGACCACCCGCAGCGGGACGGTCTCGTCGTAGCAGCCGAAGCCCACCAGCACGTCCGCCGGCTCTGGCGTCATGTCCAGGCGCATGTAGTCCCACAGAACCTGTGCGTCACGCAGTACCGCGTCTGTCATGTGCCCGCCTCCTCCGGCCAGACAAGCTCAGTGTCCTGCCTGACGCAGACGCCGTTTTCCAACGCCTGATAGGTGGAAAAGCGCTCCGCGCCGGCGTTTGCCAGCTCACGGGTGACGCTCTCCCCGTCGGGACCTGCCTTGCGGGTCTCCACGATGCAATAGGTACACCCCGCCTCGACCGTCAGGCTCTCCGGTACCTGACCGGGGGCGTAGGTTTTCCGGTCCAGCACGCGGCTGTCACTGTCCATTTGCAGCACGATGATCTCGGTCGGTTCGCACATGATCTCCACGTGAATGGCCACAGAGCAGCTATCCACGGCGCTCTCCCCGTCAGGGCCGGTGGTGGTGAGGTCGTCGCTGAGGGTGCGGGCGCATGCCTCCCCCTCCGTGGCTCCACTCATGGTGACGCCGTCGCCGGAGGTCATGTACACGGCACCGTCCGGGGTCTGGTAGACCGGGTTGAAAAAGTATCGGACTTCGCCGCCGGGGATGTGGTAAATGGTGGCCTCCAGCTCCACGCTCTCGCCTTCGTCGGTGGAGGTGACGTGCATGCCGTTGCCGGTGAGTCCCGCGTCCATATGGGTGGCGGTACCGCGCTCGGCGTCGCTGCCGTACCGATAGGCGTAGTACCCCATACCCTCCAAGTCCTCGAACACCCAGTCGCCGTTGGCCTGCTGCGTGGCCCAGACGCGGCCGCCGTAGGTCTCGCTGTCCTGGGGCGATACGACCGTCTCGCCGCCATCCGCCAGCTTGTCGGCGTTGTCCCGGAACCAGGTGTCGTGGTCGAAAAGGTCCAGGTATTCCTCCGTGGCGAACACGCCGATGAGCCGGTCCCGGGGCGCTGTGGACGCCTCGTCCTGCTCCGGGTCCGCCAGCTGACACCCGGCGCTGCACAAGAGAAGGGCCAGGCAGGCGAGAAGCGCGAACTGTTTTTTACGCATCGTTATCGTCCTCCAAATTCCCGTCGAATTTCAAAATGTCCCCCACGTCGCAGTCCAAAAAGTAGCAGATGCGGTTCACGGTGCCGAAGCGCACGCCCTTGGCCTTGCCGCTGCGGAGGATGGAGAGATTGGCCTCCGTGATGCCCACCTTGGCGCACAGCTCCCGGGCCGTCATGCCCCGGGCCCTGAGAACGTCGTCCAAATATACCCGTATCGCCATGGCGCCGCCCTCAGATGAACAGGTCGTTGTCGTCCTTGAGGGCCTTGCCCGCCCGCAGGGACCGGGCCAGCAGCAGCGCCCCCAAAGCCAGGGCCATAGGGGCCAGGGGGATGCTAAGGGCATAGGACTGGGTGTAGAGCCGGGAGGCGCATAAAAGCTGGGCAAGGTGCAGACCTGCACTGGTCAGGGCCGTGACCGCGAGGGTCAGGGCGCACCGGCGGGCCAGCACGTCCGCCGCCGCTACCGTCTCGGGGGAATAGGGGTCCCGGCCCCAGGCCGCCAGCAGGTCCCACCCGGCCAGCACCGCCGCCAGGTCCAGGATATACGCCGCCGCGCTCACGGCGCAGCGCAGACCCAAAAACGCGTAGGTGAGACCCAGACCCTCGCCGCCTTGATTACCGGCCCGCACAGACGCCAGCGCGCTTGTCAGCGCCAGCGGGCATGCCCCGAAGGCCCCGAACACCGCGGCTGCCGCCAGCGCCCCCAGGGCCCAAAAGCCGTACCGCAGCAGCTTCCCGCTGTCCGCCGCCCGGCAAGCCCGCAGGGCCCGCAGCACCAGATAGGCCGCCAGCACGGACCAGAACGCCCCGCCCAGCACGGCCGTGCCCATGGCCCCCGCCGCGGGCCCCAGCCACTGAACCAGCACGCCCGGATTCACCGCCCCGTACAGCCCGAAGCCTGTGAGCGCGCTTAAAATGGGCAACAGAGCGTCTTCCCACTTGCACCGCCGCTTCAGCGCCCGCACCAGCAGCCAGACCAATGGCAGTGCCGTGACCAGCGCCAGCAGGGCTATGGCAAACAGGTTGCCAACCGCCCCCGACAGGCTCATCCGCCGCAGCAGCCGCCCCATGGCCGCGAATGGAAAGGCCCCGGCCAGGGCCGCGCCATCGGGCCGCCATACAAGCGCCAGCGCCAGACACGCCGCCGCCTCCGCCGCGAGCCAGGGCATCAAGCGTTTGCGTTCCATGCTATCGCCTCCGAAATTATCGTTTTATTTAAGCTTTTGGCCGCAGTATACACCGGAAATTATCGTTTGTCAATAATTTTCTTCGGAAAAATAAATGGGTATGAACCTGCCGGAATTGGGAAAACTAACGGCAAATTTCCGGTGAGGTGACGACATGACTACACAGCTCACAGCGATCTTTGACGACCGGGACGGGGCGGACCTGGCCCTGATGCGTTTGCGGCGCAACGGCGTGGAGTACTCCATCGCGGAGATGCGGGCCCCGGACCGCCGGGCGAAAAGCGACATGCCTCTGGTGAATATGACCCCCGCCTACGGACCCGCGGCCACGGACAGCGTCATGCCGGGGCAGGTCTACGCCGCGGTGCTGGGCTCCCGTGCGGCCATGGAGCGGACCAGCGCCGCCGCCGGTCAGGCAAGGCTCACATTGAACGTCCGCACCGACCAGGTCCTCCGGGCGCGGGAGATCATCGCGACGGTGAAAGGCAGGGTCTTATAAGCGCGCCGCAGGCGCGCACCATGTTGAAAGCCTCCCCTGTGTAAGGGGAGGCTTTCAAAGCGGGATATTTTAAATTGTCTTTACGATCCCTTTGCCAATATGGCGTCGGCCAGGCGGCGGAAGGCGGCGATACGGGCTCCGGCGGCCAGGTCGCCTGGGCGTTCGGCCTGGACGGCCTCGTCCCACACGGTTTGGAAGACGCTCTCCATGCCGGCGCGCAGTACCCGCGCCGCCTCCCACTGGCTGCAAGGTTCGTCCCGCCTTCGATAGGCCATCAGAGCGCCGCCGGCCCCGGAGGCGATGGCGGGGCTGTAAGGTACGGCGCCGGCCGCCAGTACCCGTGCGGCCAGGGCGGTGCAGGAGCGGGGCACGGCCTCGAACACGCCCGCCGGGTGGCGTGCCACCAGCCGCCGGGCGTCCTCCACGTCCAGCCGGGCGTGGCTGTCGCAGAGAAACACCAGCTCCGCCGGGATGTCCCACAGGCCGGGTCCGGGCCGGTATTCCACGCCGGGGGCCCGGATGGCCCACAGCAGCAGCGGCAGCTCCGGCTGGGCGGCCACTTTGCGCAGCACGGCCAGGGGCAGACCGTCGGGGGCATATAAACACCCGGAGGCATCCCCCAGGGCGATCACCTGCGCGCCCATGCGGGCCGCCCGCTCCCCTGCCCAGGCCGCGGGACCGTCCCGGCCGGCGATCAGCACGGTCCGGCTTTCCAGGGCGGGCAGTCCCAGGTGCCGCAGCGTCAGCTCCGCGAAGGCACACAGGCCGTGGCCCGTGGCCTGTCGGCGAGGCATGAGCTCCGGCTCCGGCGGGCTCGAAAGCCCCCGCAGACACGGGTCCATGGCGGCGAGGCGCTCATACTGCCCGGCCAGGTAGTCAAGCTCCCGCCGGGGGATAAGCCCCGCCCAGTCAAAGGGCCGGAAAGCCCGTGGGAGAAGGGGGTAAAGCGCCAGCATGAAGCCCTGGCAGAACCGGCGGCTCTCCCCGTCGTCCCAGCCCGCCGGCGACACGTCCGCCCCCAGAAAGCCGCCGCCCAGGGGCAGTCCTGTCAGACTGTGCTCCAGCGTGGTCTCCAAGGCCAGGGCCTTGGCCGCGGCCATATCCAGTCCGGTCCGGAACAGCACAGAGCCCCGGCATGGGCCCAGGGCGGTGCTGTATTGGATAAAGAACCCCCGGGCCTGGCGGGGCACGCCCCGGCCGTCGGTCCAGAGGATGGGGAAGCACGCGGCCTGCTCCGGCTCGCCCAGCCGCTCCAAAAGCCCCGCGGCGGCGTAACGGGGCCGGGCCTCCAAAAACGGCGCCAGTGCGCCGTAAAACGTCTCCAGGGCCTGCAAAAAGCCGGTCTCGCCCGGGTCCCTTGCCGCGGCTGTCCCGTAGGCCCGGCGTATCGATGGGTTCTCTGTCATACGATCCCTCCCACAACTGCGCTTTTTCATAATCGTATGCCCGGCCGGGGCCGTCCTATGCGGCGGGGAAATTTCGCATTTTGCCGTTGACAAGCGGACGGTTTTATGGTATAGTTCAACGGCTGAGAAGATTGGCTGGTATAGCTCAGTTGGTAGAGCAGCTGATTTGTAATCAGCAGGTCGGGGGTTCGAGTCCGTCTACCAGCTCCA
>CANQJZ010000033.1 GCA_947624385.1 uncultured Oscillospiraceae bacterium | reverse complement strand
GGCTCCATCAACTATTCCCGCATCGCGGAGAACATCGAGATGGACGCCATCCTGGCGGTGGCCCTGGGCGGCAACAGTCTGGGCGGCGGCAAGTTCAACGTCTACGGCTCCATCCTGGGGGCCTATGTCATCCAGTTCCTCACCACGACGCTGTATAAGTACAACGTGCCCTCCACGGCCCTGCCGGCCTACAAGGCAGTGGTGGTCATCCTGCTGGTGGTGCTCAGCGCCCCCGTGGTCCGGGAAAAGCTGTCCCACATGAAGAAGAGATCCGCCAAGACCGCAAAGGAGGTGTCGTGATATGCCGAAAGATATAGCTGTGGATAAGAAGGGTCGCCTGGTCGGCCGCCCCGCCATGAGCGATACCAACATGCTGCTCACCATCACGGTCCTGGTGTTCTTTGTCATGTACATCGCCGCCGTGGTCTTTTTGGGCGGTGGCTTCTCCAAGCCCCAGAGCTTCCTCAATATCCTCAACAACAACGCCTCGCTGATCGTGCTGTCCTGCGGCATGAGCATCGTCATGATCACCGGCGGCATCGACATCAGCGTGGGCGCCGTCACGGGCTTGGTGTGCATGAGCTGCGCCGTCCATCTGGAACAGCAGGGCGGCAGCATCCTCACGGCCCTTCTGCTGGGTCTGGGCATCGGCCTCGCCTTTGGCATCGTCCAGGGCTTCCTGGTGGCCCACCTGGGCATCCAGCCCTTCATCGTGTCCCTGGCCGGCATGTTCTTCGCCAAGGGCATGACCACTATCGTCAGCAAGGAGCCGGTGCGCGTGACCAGCGAGAGCTTCCTGGCCATCAAGAACATCCGCGTCACCGTGCCCGGTCTGGGCTCGAACAACAAGCTGGGCGCGTATGTGCCCGCCTATGTGGAGGTGGGCGTACTCATCGCGCTGGCGGTGGTCGTGATCCTGTTCTGCGTGCTGCGCTGGACGAAGCTGGGCCGCAGCTTCTACGCTGTGGGCGGCAACAACCAGAGCGCCAACATGCTGGGCATCAACGTCCGCCGCGCCAAGTTCCTGGCCCATGTGCTGTGCGGTCTGCTGGCCGGTCTGGGCGGCATCCTGTACTTCCTGCACGTGGGCAGCGGCGACGTGGCCAACGGTGCCGGAGACGAGATGAACGCCATCGCGTCGTCTATCATCGGCGGCACGCTGCTGACCGGCGGCGTGGGAAACATCGCCGGTACCTTCTTCGGCGTGCTGAGCCTGAATACCATCAAACGCATCGTCTCCACCCTCGGTTTTGACGAGGCCTGGTGGTCCAACATCACCGTGGCGGCCATGATCTGCCTGTTCCTGGTGATCCAGAGCGTCATCCTGATGCGCAAGAACAAAAAGCAATAAGGAGACGGCATGAACGACAACAAACTCTATCTTGGCGTGGAGTTCGGCTCCACGCGCATTAAGGCCGTGGCCATAGACGGGGCTTTCCGCCCCGTCTCTACGGGGGATCACACCTGGGCCAGCGCCTATGAAAACGGCGTTTGGACCTACCCGCTGGACCAGGCGTGGGACGGCCTCAAGGCCGCCCTGGCCGGCGTGGAGCATCGGGAGGACATCTGCGCCATGGGCGTGTCCGCCATGATGCACGGCTACCTGGCCTTTGACGAAAACTGGCAGCTGCTGGTCCCCTTCCGGACCTGGCAGAACACCATCACCGGCCCCGCCGCGGCGGAATTGACCGCCCTGTTCGGGTTCAACATCCCCCAGCGGTGGAGCATCGCCCACCTGTATCAGGCGGTGCTGAACGGCGAGGAGCACGTGCCCCGGGTGGTACACATCACGACCCTGGCTGGGTACATCCACCACGCCCTGACCGGCGTGAACGCGGTGGGCGTGGGCGAGGCCAGCGGCATGTTCCCCATCGCCGCCGACGGCAAAAATTATGACGCCAGTATGATGGCGAAATTCGACGCCCTGGCCGCCTCCCATGGGCTGACCCGGAAGCTGGCGGACCTGCTGCCCCAGGTTCTGCAGGCCGGCGAGAGCGCCGGTGTGCTCACCGAAGCGGGCGCGGCGCTGCTGGACGGGCTGCTGCCGGCGGGCATCCCGCTGGCACCGCCGGAAGGCGACGCGGGCACCGGCATGACCGCCACCAACGCCGTGGCGCCCCGGACCGGCAACGTGTCTGCGGGCACCAGCATCTTCTCCATGGTAGTGCTGGAAAAGCCTCTGGCCCATGTCCACGAGGAGATCGACATCGTGACCACCCCCACGGGCAAGCCCGTGGCGATGGTCCACTGCAACAACTGCACCAACGACATCAACGCTTGGGTGGGCGTGCTAAAAGAGACGGCGGAGCTGTTTGGCGCCAAACCCGACGCCGGGGCGCTGTACACGGGCCTTTACCAAAAGAGTCTGGAGGGCGACCCGGACTGCGGCGGCGTGCTGGTGTGCAACTACCTGGCCGGCGAGGGCGTCACCCATATGGACGCGGGCCGGCCCCTGGTGGTCCGGACGCCGGAGGCAAAATTCACCCTGGCCAACTTCTTCCGGGCCCAGCTGTACGCCACCATGTCCACATTGAAGATCGGCATGGATATTCTGGCCGAGGAACACGTGGCCATCGACAGCCTCACCGGCCACGGCGGGCTTTTCAAGACGCCGCTGGTGGGCCAGAAGTATATGGCCGCCGCCTGCAACGCGCCGGTGACATGCATGGACACCGCCGGTGAGGGCGGACCCTACGGTATGGCCCTGCTGGCCGCGTATCTGGCGGATAAGGCCCCCGGCGAGAGCCTGGAGGACTATCTGAACGAGCACGTGTTTGCCGGCGTGACCGGCTCCACCGTGGACCCGGACCCGGCGGACGCCGCCGGTTTCACCGCGTATATCCAGCGCTATAAGGCCCTGCTGACGGTGGAAAAAGCCGCCGTAGAGGCGCTGTAAGGAGGACAAACGGTTTGAAGAAGTATGAATTTTGGTTCGTGGTGGGCTCTCAGTTCCTGTACGGTCCCGAGGTCCTGGAGACCGTGGCCGCACGGGCCCAGGAGATGGCCGCCGAGATGAGCAAGGCTCTGCCCTATCCCCTGGTCTATAAGGTCACCGCCAAGACCAACAAGGAGATCGCGGACATCGCCAAGGAGGCCAACCACGACGACAATTGCGCCGGTATCATCACCTGGTGCCACACGTTCAGCCCGTCCAAGATGTGGATCAACGGTCTGGCCGCGCTGCAAAAGCCCTACTGCCACTTCGCCACCCAGTACAACATGGAGATCCCCAACGACGAGATCGACATGGACTTCATGAACCTGAACCAGGCCGCCCACGGCGACCGGGAGCACGGCTTCATCGCCGCCCGTCTGCGCATGCCCCGCAAGGTCATCGCCGGGTACTGGCAGGACGAAAAGGTCCTGGCCCGCATCGGAAGCTGGATGAAGGCGGCCATTGGCGTGGCCGTGTCCAAAGACATGAAGGTCATGCGCTTTGGGGACAACATGCGCGAGGTGGCCGTCACCGAGGGCGACAAGGTGGAGGTCCAGACCAAACTGGGCTGGCAGGTGAACACCTGGGCCGTGGGCGATCTGGTCAAGGAGATGAACGCCGTCACTGAGGCCGAGATCGACGCGCTGGTGGCCGAATACGAGGCCAATTATGACATCGCCACCGACAACACCGCCGCCATCCGCTACCAGGCCCGGGAGGAGATCGCCATCAAGAAGATGATGGACGCGGAGGGCTGCAAGGCCTTCTCCAACACGTTCCAGGACCTGTACGGCATGGAGCAGCTGCCCGGCCTTGCCAGCCAGCACCTGATGGCCCAGGGCTACGGCTACGGCGGCGAGGGCGACTGGAAGGTGTCGGCCATGACCGCCATCATGAAGGCCATGGGCGAAAACGGCAACGGCGCCAGCGCCTTCATGGAGGACTACACCTATCACCTGGTCAAGGGCCAGGAGTACTCTCTGGGCGCGCACATGCTGGAGGTCTGCCCCTCTCTCGCGGCGGATAAGCCCCGCATTGAAACCCATCACCTGGGCATCGGCATGAACGAGAAGGACCCGGCCCGGCTGGTGTTCGAGGGCAAGGCCGGTCCCGCCATCGTGGCCAGCCTCATCGACATGGGCGGGCGGCTGCGCCTCATCGTCCAGGACATCGAGGCGGTCAAGCCCATCATGCCCATGCCCAACCTGCCCGTGGCGCGGGTCATGTGGCGGGCTATGCCGGACCTGACCACCGGCGTGGAGTGCTGGATCACCGCCGGCGGGGCGCACCACACGGTGCTTTCCTACGACGTGACCGCCGAGCAGATGAAGGACTGGGCCAACATGATGCAGATCGAATTCGTGCATATCACGAAGGACACCACCGTGGAGGGCCTGGAAAAAGAGCTGTTCTGGAACGACATCGCCTGGAAGCTGAAAGCGATCTGAACAAAAACCGCCGCCGGGTGACGAGCCCGGCGGCATTTTGAAAAGAGGAAACATCTATGCTCAAAGAACTGAAAAAGGCCGTCTGCAAGGCCAATTTAGCCCTGCCGAAGCACGGTCTGGTGACCTTCACCTGGGGAAACGTGTCCGGCATCGACCGGGAAAAGGGCCTGGTGGTCATCAAGCCCTCCGGCGTGGAATATGACGAGATGGAGCCGGAGGACATGGTGGTGGTGGACCTGGACGGCAATCGGGTCGAGGGCCGCTATAAGCCCTCCAGCGACACGCCCACCCACCTGGCATTTTACAGGGCCTGGCCCAACATTGGCGGCGTGGTCCACACCCACTCCCGCTGGGCCACCAGCTTCGCCCAGGCCGGCCGGGGCATCCCCGCCTACGGCACCACCCAGGGGGACTATTTTTACGGAGAGATACCCTGCACCCGCCTGATGACGCCTCAGGAGATCGGCGGCGAATACGAGCTGGAGACCGGCAACGTGGTGCTTGAGACCTTCCGGGACAGAAGCATCGACCCGGACCAGGTACCCGCCGTGCTGGTACACAGCCACGGGCCCTTCGCCTGGGGTACCGACCCCATGAACGCGGTACACAACGCCGTGGTGCTGGAGGAAGTGGCCTTTATGGCCTTCCACGCCCTGGCGCTGACGCCGGACCTGCCCCCCATGCAGCAGGAGCTTCTGGACAAACACTATCTGCGCAAGCACGGCCCCGGCGCCTATTACGGCCAGGGCTGAGTATTCCCGCACATACAAAGGGCTGCGACGTAAATACGCCGCAGCCCTTATTATTTCTCTGTCAATCCTTCGCCTCGTAGGCCGCTTTCATGCACTTATAGGTCATGTAGCAGTCGAATTTGGCGGTGGTCTCAAAGGGCGCGTGCATGCTCAGCACCGGTACGCCCGCGTCGATGGTGTCGATGTCCCGGTCGGCCATGTAGAGCGCCACGGTGCCGCCGCCGCCCTGGTCCACCTTGCCCAGCTCGCACATCTGCCAGACCACGCCCGCGTCGTCGCACAGCCGGCGCAGGTAGCCCACCAGCTCGGCGGAGGCGTCGCTGGCCCCGGACTTGCCCCGGGTGCCGGTGAATTTGCAGAACCCCACGCCGTAGTTGAGCCGGGCAGCGTTCTGCTTTTCCATGACCTCGGGGTACATGGGGTCCAGCGCCGCCGTCACGTCGGCGGAGACGCAGAAGCTGTTGGAGAAGCTCTCCTGCATGCCGCAGGAGCCGCCGCAGAGCTTCTCAATGAAGCGCTCAAAGGCCTGGCTCTTCATGCCCGACACGCCCACGGACCCGATCTCCTCCTTGTCCGCTAAAATGCACACCGCCGTGCGCTCCGGCGCGTCCTGGTCCAAAATAGCCGCCAGCTCCGCGAAGACGCAGACCCGGTCGTCCTGGCCATAGCCGCCGATCATGCTCCGGTCCAGGCCCAGCTCCCGCACATCGAAAGACGGCACCGCCTCCAGCTCCGCGGAGATCAGGTCCGCCTCCGTGATGCCGTAGCGGTCGTTGAGAAGGCTCATGACCGCCAGCTTCACCCGCTCGGTCCCCTCCCCGGCGTAGGGTACGCTGCCCACCAGGATGCACAGCTTTTCGCCCTCCACGCCCTTGGCCATCGTCTTTTGCATCTGGTCCGCCGCCAGGTGGGGCAGCAGGTCCGTGACCACAAACTGGGGGTCGTCCTTATCCCGGCCGATGACGATCTCCACCGTGGAACCGTCCTTCAGCGCCGCCACGCCGTGCAGCTCCAGGGGGATGGCCGTCCACTGGTACTTCTTGATGCCACCGTAATAATGGGTGCGCAGATAACCCAGCTCCGAGTCCTCAAACAGGGGCAGCTGCTTCAGGTCCAGCCGCGGCGCGTCCACGTGGGCCGCCTCTACCACGAACCCGGCGCTCATGGGCTTTTTGCCACCCACCGCCAGCAGCAGGCTCTTGCCACGGTTGTTCCAGTACACCTTCTGCCCCGGCTTGATGGGGCCGTCGGCCTCGTCCAGAGGCGCAAAGCCCGCCGCCTCGGCCAGCTTGACTGCCTCGGTCACCGCCTCCCGCTCCGTGCGGGACGCATCCAGATAGGCCATATACCGGCGGCAGTAGTCCTCCAGCGCAAGGCGCTCTGCGGCGTCAATACGGTCATAGCCGTTTTTCGGCTGGTAGAACAGCTTTTCCTTCAGTTCATCCATGTGCTTTTTCCTCCATGAGTTTTTTGAATAATTCGTCACAGGCAAGCCGAAAATCCTCCCGGCTGCCGTCGTTGCGCAGAGTATAGTCACAGTTTGCCTCAAAATACCCGTCCGGCTTCTGGGCACCTATGCGCAAGCGGGCATATTCCTCGCTGACGCCCTCCCGGGCCACCAGCCGCGCAATACGCGCCTGCTCCGGCGCGGTCACGCCCACCAGCGCAGCAAGGCGCTTTTGCAGGGGGGTACCGATGAGGTTAATGGCGTCGATGGCGGCGTACGCGCCGCCGGCTGCGGCGTGGTCGGACAGCATATCGTCGATGGCGTGTACCACGTATTTATACGTGATGGCGCTCAGGTCCGCCAGGGCTTTGGAGTCCGAAAACACCGCCGCGCCCAGCTTTTTGCGCTGCAAAACGCCGTTTTCCACCGCGCCGGGGAAGCGCTCGTCGATCTCGCGCAGCATGGGCGCACACGTCTGGCACAGGTCATGATACACCGCGTCCGCGTCGATGGCAAGCATCCCGTTTGCCTCGGCGGACCGGAGGGCCGTCGTCTTGCCCGTACCGGTACCGCCGGTGATGCCCACGAGACGCACGCTGTCGGCCAGCGTGCGGCGTATTGCCTCCGCCGCCAAAGCCCCCTGGCGCAGCACGCGGTAGGGCTTTACCGTCAGGTCCACGATGGTGCTCTCTGTGCCCAAAGTACAGGGCCCGCCGTCTATCACGGCCTCGATGGCGCCGTCAAAGTAGGCCACCACCTGCTCCGCCGTCTTGGGGCTGGCCGCGCCGGAGGGATTGGCGGATGGCGCCGCCAGGGGCCGACCGCACAGGCGCAGAAGTTCCAGCGTTTTTTCGTTATTGGGGCAGCGAAGCCCCACTGTATCCCCACCTGCCAGGACGATAGACGGTATTTTCGGGTCCGCCTTCACCACAATGGTCAGCGGACCGGGCCAAAAGGCGTCCGCCAGCACCCGTGCGCCGCGGGACACGTCCCGGCCATATTGGTCCAGAGCCTCTATTCCGGGTACCATCAGGCTCAGGGGCTTCACCGCCGGTCGGCCCTTCACCTCATATATCCGCTCCACGGCCTTTTCGTTCAGGCCGTCGGCGGCCAGACCGTACACCGTCTCCGTGGGCACCGCCACCAGCCCGCCGTTTTGGACGATCTCGGCGGCGCGGGCAATATCCGACGTGATACGCTCTGTGGTCATGCTCACGCCCCCTCCCGCAGCTTTTCCGCCTGGTCGGCGGTGATGAGCTCGTCGATGAGCTCGTCCAGGTCCCCGTCCATCACCGCGTCGATCTTATAGATCGTCAGGCCGATGCGGTGGTCCGTCACCCGGCCCTGGGGGAAGTTATAGGTGCGGATACGCTCGTTGCGCATGCCGGTACCCACCTGGCTGCGCCGCTCGTCCGCCCGCTCGGACGCCTGCCTGTCCCGCTCAGCCTGGGCCAGCCTTGACGCCAGAATGGACAGGGCCCGGGCCTTGTTCTTGTACTGGCTGCGCTCGTCCTGGCACTCCACCACCGTGCCGGTGGGGATATGGGTGACCCGGATGGCGCTGGATGTCTTGTTGACCTTCTGCCCGCCGGCTCCGGATGACCGGAACACGTCAATGCGCACCTGGGACATATCCAGCTGAAAATCCGTCTCATCCATCTCCGGCAGCACCGCCACCGTGGCGGTGGAGGTGTGGACCCGGCCTTGGGTCTCCGTCTCCGGCACCCGCTGGACCCGGTGGACGCCGCTCTCAAACTTCAAACGGGAATAGGCACCCGCGCCCTCCACGATGAAGCTCACTTCCTTCACGCCGCCCAGGTCCGTCTCGTTCAGGTTCGCGATGGACACGGACCAGCCCCGGCGTTCGGCGTACATGGCGTACATCCGGTAGAGGCTGGCCGCGAACAGGGCCGATTCCTCCCCGCCCACGCCGCCGCGTATCTCCACGATGACGTTTTTGTCGTCGTTTGGGTCCTTGGGCAGCAGCAGCATTTTCAGCGCAAGCTCCGCCGCCGGGATTTTCTCACGGGCGCTGTCCAGTTCTTCCCGCGCCAAAGCCCGGACCTCCGGGTCGTCCTCGGCGGACAGCAGCGCCTCCGCCTCGTCCGCCGCGGCCCTGAGGCGCTTCAGCGCCCGCCAGGCGTGTACGATGGGCTCCAGCTCCTTCTGCTCCCTGGCAAGTGCGGCATACGCCGCCGGGTCAACATAGGTGTCCGGGTCCTCCATCCGTGCGGCCAGCTTTTCGTATTTATCTTCGATCAGGGCAAGTTTTTCGTTCATGTCAATACCAAATCAGAGAATGGGGCGTACCGCCCCGGCAAACGGGAAATTATCACCGTCAGGCGACATCATATCGAACGCCTCCCCTGTGCAAGGGGAGGTGGGCGCCGCTTGCGGCGCTCGGAGGGGTCGTTACCAGACTGTAGCATGGTAACAATCCCCCAGTCAGCGCCTTTGGCGCTGCCAGCCCCCTTTACACAAGGGGGCCATAAGCGGTGTGTCGATTTCATCAACACATCCCGCTCTGCCGTCCCTCACACCGCTGCCGGGCTGGTACGCCAGTCGGAGCCGCCCTTTCTCTCCTCCGCCGATTCGTAGCCCAGCACGTAAAAGTCCCGCGCCGCCGCCGTCAGCTCAAAAAGGTCCTGGGCCCGGCCGTGCAGTTCTTTGACCGCCGCGGGCTTTGTGATCACCGGCACAACAGCGCGCACGGCCAGCTCCCGCAGAAGCGTCCTTCCCCGCCGGGTGGACGCCAAAAGCCGCGCATAGGGCGGCGTACACTCGGCCATTGAATTACGCACGCCCAGGGCGGCGGACACCATCATGCGCCGCAGACGGCTCAGGGGATATCGTTTCGTCTTCACCGCCGCCAGCGCCCCCATCAGGCTCCCCTCGTCCCGCACGGCCTTATAAAACCTGTTGCCCAGGCCCTCCGTGGCATCCGGCAAGGCGCAGAAATCGTCCAGGCTGAGAAGACGCAGACGGCTCATGACGGCCTGCTCCATCCGCTCCAGGACCACGGGTCCGCGCCCCGCGGCTATCTCACGGGCGTATATTTTCCCGGCGCTCTCGGGCACGAATGGGCCGATCTTCTCCCCGGCCTCCAGCATGGTCCGAAGCTGTCCCGCGCTGCGCACCGGGCCAAATTCCACGGCGTCGTGGCGGGACTGGCTGCGCAGGGTGGTCATGGGCTGCATGGTTGACTTAAGGGCGAACAGGGCCTTCAGATACTCCACGGCCAGGATGTTGTTGGGGCTCTGCAAAAGTCGGGCTTCCTCGCCCAGCGTCTCGTGCAGGACCTTTTCGCGGGCGGCGGCAAAGGGCATGCCGGAGCGCATCTGCTCCCTGATACGCTCCACGGTCTCCGGCTCCGACGCGGCCAGAGCCAGGGCCGTCAGCGGCGCCAGCGACCCGGCCTCGCTGCCAAACGACAGCCTGTCCACCACGCCCAGGCTGTTCAAAAGTCCCACCGCGCCCAGGGCAAACCGCTCCGCCGAGGCGTTGCACCAGGGCAGAGGCAGCTCGAACACCAGGTCCGCCCCGCTGCGCACGGCGGCCTCCGCCCGGGCGTGTTTGTTGAATACGGCCGGACCGCCCCGCTGGACGAAATCTCCGCTCATCACGCACACGATGGGCAGATCCTCCCCCACCGCCTCCCGGCTGGCCCGAAAGTGGGCCGCGTGGCCCAGGTGAAAGGGGTTGAACTCCCCCACCACGCCGATCGCGTTCACAGGCCACACTCCCCCCTTGCGTTTTGGTGAATATTTGTTAAAATAGAAAAGGTCGCCAACCCCATTGTACACGAAAATCCTATTTTTACAAGACGAAAGGGTCCCAACATGAAAATTCTTGTCATCAACTGCGGCAGCTCTTCTCTGAAATATCAGCTTCTGGACATGGACAACGAATCCCTGCTGGCCAAGGGCCTGTGCGAGCGCATCGGCATCGACGGGCATCTGAAGCACCAGCCCCAGAACGGAAAGCCCGTCTTTGACGAGGACGTTGCCCTGCCCACCCACACCGAGGCCATCGCCGCGGTGCTGGACAAGCTCACCAGCGCCGAATACGGCGTGGTGGCGGACATGTCCGAGATCGGCGCGGTGGGCCACCGGGTGGTCCACGGGGGCGAGAAGTTCGCCCAGTCCGTCGTCATCGACGACGCGGTGATGGCCGCCATCGCCGAGTGCGTGCCCCTGGCGCCGCTGCATAACCCCGCCAATATCACCGGCATCGAGGCGTGCAAAGCCGTCATGGGCGACGTGCCCCAGGTCGCCGTGTTCGACACCGCCTTCCACCAGACCATGCCCGGCAAGGCGTTCATGTACGCCGTGCCCTACGAGTACTACAAGGACCTGCACGTGCGCCGCTACGGCTTCCACGGCACCAGCCACCGGTATGTCTCCGGCCGGGCGGCCGAGATGATGGGCAAGCCCATCGAGGAATTGAAGCTCATCTCCTGCCACATGGGCAACGGCAGCTCCATCTGCGCCATCGACGGCGGCAAGAGCGTGGACACCACCATGGGCCTGACCCCCATCGCCGGCGTGCCCATGGGCACCCGCTGCGGGGACATCGACGTG
Organism: uncultured Oscillospiraceae bacterium; assembly: GCA_947624385.1. Taxonomy (GTDB): domain Bacteria; phylum Bacillota; class Clostridia; order Oscillospirales; family Oscillospiraceae; genus CAJOIG01. The sequence goes on along the minus strand of CANQJZ010000033.1, from coordinate 14,221 downwards.
TCCATCCCCGATTTTCTGTGCGAGAACACGGGCAAGGACATCAAAACTGTCACGAACGAGCTGAACAAAAAGTCCGGCGTGCTGGGCGTGTCCGGCGTCAGCTCCGACTTCCGGGACCTGCGCAAGGCCGCCGAGGAAGGAAACGAGCGTGCGGCTCTGGCGCTTGAAATGTTCCAGTATGCGGTCGCCAAGTGCATCGGCGCTTACGCCGCCGCCATGAACGGCGTGGACGGTATCATCTTCACCGCCGGCGTGGGCGAGAACGACGGCGGCTGCCGGGCCGCGGTGTGCCACTACCTGGGCTATCTGGGCGTGAAGATCTGCCCGGCGTGCAACGCCAAGCGCGGCGAGGACACCTTCATCTCCGCCACCGACAGCCGTGTCAAGGTCATGGTCATCCCCACCAACGAGGAGCTGGTCATCGCGAGAGACACGAAAACTCTCGTGGAGGGCAAATGAGCTTCCGCTCCATGCGCCGGACCAGGCAGGAGCTGAGCCGCGCCGAGACGGAAGACATACTCCGCCGGGGCAGCACCGGCGTGCTGGCCGTCCACGGGGACGACGGCTACCCCTACGCGGTACCGCTGAACTACGTCTATAAGGACGGCAAGATCTACTTCCACTGCGCCCGGGCGGGACACAAGTTCGACGCGCTCCTGCGGGACGATAAGGTGAGCTTTTGCGTCATCGATAAGGACACGGTGGTCCCCGACGAGTTCGCCACGTATTATAAGAGCGCCGTGGCCTTTGGCCGCGCCCGGCTTTTGGAGGGCGAGGAAGCGGCCCGGGCGGTATACGACCTGGGGTATAAATATAACCCCGCCCCCGATAAGGTCCGGGCGGAGCTTGCAAAGGCCCTGCCCCGGGTGGCCTGTTTCCAGATCGCCATCGACCACCTGACCGGCAAACAGGCAAAAGGGCTGCTGTAAAACTCTCCACAGCGAAAGGGCGCGGGATGATTCCCGCGCCCTCGCTCTATTTATTTCGCGCTGTTGGGTATCGTGAAGGACACAAGCTGTTCCGCGTTCTGCCCGCGCAGGGCATAGGCCCGACCGTCCAGGGTCATGTAGTAATACATCGGCGCACCCTTCACCTTGAGCTGCACGTGCAGCTCGTCCAGATCTTGCAGCGCCTCCGGCAGGTCGGCAGAGAGACTTCCCTCGTCCTCCGTAGGGGTCTGTGCCTCGATGAAGGTGCCCGCCGCCACATCGGTCTGCATAGCGGCAATATCTATGCCCTCCGCCAGCATGTGGTCGCCCAGGTACATGCCCTGCATCACCACGCACGCCGCGCCGTCTTTTTCCAAAAGCTGCCAGAACGCATCGTAGTCCCCGCCGGTCAGCTCCCGCTCCAGAAACGCGTCCAGCCAGATAGCGCTGACGTAGTGTAATCCAGCCGCCGCGCCCCGCTGGGTGCGGGCCGCCATGAGTTCGTCGTACTCTTCCTGGCTGATACCGCCAGTCTCCAAACGGTGGTCCAGATCGTCCGGGTCGCCGGAGGCAAGCGCGGCCTCCTGCCGCTCCACCTGGGCCATCAGGGCGTCATAGTCCGCCGTGCCCTGGTAGTTTTCCTCGATATCCTGCCGCATTCGGTCCAGGTCCTCCGCGGTAGAATAGTAAAACTGATAGGTCTGGTTCGGCCGGACGATCTGCGCCATCAGCGTCGCGTCCGGCTCGTAGCCCACCACAGGGTCCGGCCTGGCAGCGTCCAGGTCCACCCCCAGCAGCAGCCCCTTGCCGTCGTAATAGCTCTCCCGCAGGGTCAGCTTGCTGCCGTCAAAGGCCGGTATCTCCTGTATCTGCGGCGCAGGCGGCGCCTCGGACACCGCCACGGCGGCGGCCTCAATGCGGTCCTCGGTCGCGTCGTTGGTGTTGAACATCTGCGCCGCCTGGCCAAAGATGGAGTCCAGCCATCCCGCCGCGTAGGCGGTGACCCCTAAAGCCAGCAGCAGCACGGCGGCGGCCGCCAGCACGGCGAACCGGCGAAGTGTGATGTTTTTTTGCATGACAAATTCTCCTTCCCGGAGGGCCGCGTCGATATGCCTGTCGGCGATGCCGCCCAGGGCTTCGGATAAAACTTCCCTATCCATCACAGCAATCCCTCCTTCATCAGATACTGTTTCAGTCTTTCCCGAACGCGGAAGAGCCGGACGGCGGCGCGGCGGGCACTCAGCCCGGTCCGGGCGGCAGCGGACGCCAGGTCGTCGCCGAACCAGTATCGCCGCAGGAACAAAACCCGGTCCGCGTCGGACACGCCGTCCAGGAACCGGTCGATGGCGGCGGACAGTTCTTTGGCGTCCAGAGCCGCTTCCGGCCCTCCCGGCGCGGCAAGACTCCCGGCCAGCTCGTCCAGCGCCGCGTCATAATGGCTGTTGCGCTTTTGGGCGGCGTTGGTCCGGTAGCGCCTGGCGGCGATGTTCCGGGCAATACGACAGAAGTACCCGCCCAAGGACGTGGGCAGCGCCGGGGGAATGGTGCTCCACACGGCCAGATACGCGTCGTTCACGCATTCCTCCGCGTCCCGGCCGTCGCCCAGTATGTTCCCCGCCAGCCGCCTTGCCGCCGAGCCATACTTTCGGTCCAGTTCCCCTATCGCCTGTTCCGAGCGCTCAAAGAACAGGGCGATGATCTTACTGTCGTCCATGCTGCGTGCCGCCTCCCTTCCGCGTCCACCTATACAGTACTGATTTGGGCGGAAATATTTCACCCACACAATATGACCGCCCGGGGCAATGCCTCGGGCGGTCCGCTTTGTCTGCCGTCATGGTCTGTCTGCCAGTTGTTTTACCAGCTCCGCTATATAGGCCAGCGACTTTGCGTCCAGCCGCTTCAAATCATGGGACAACTCCGTCAACCACAGGGGATATGCGTTGTCCTCATCAAAAAATTCTCTCGGGGTCACGCCCAGATATTCGCATATATTCAAAAATGACTGCATAGAGGGCAGGGATTTCCGGTTCTCGATATTGTTGATGTAATTGTTCGCCAGACCCAGCGACAGGGACATGTCCCGCGCTGAAACACCCTTTTGCATCCGCAGCCGCGCCAATCGCTCAGGGATAAAATTTTCATAACACATTGGACACACCGCCTCTCCATGTTAGATTGTACTTCTAACCACATTGATATTCGCTAGAACAAAAAGGGTGTTTCTCTTGACTTAAAAAGTTATAACTAGTATAATAGCCACATTCGATAGTTCTTACCTATCATCACCCCACATACTTGCAGCAAATAGAGAGGAAATTGGTCAAGATGAAAACCTGGAAGCTGGTGTCCGGCATTCTTTCGATCGCATTATATGGGTTCGTTGTGTTTCAGTCCTGCGCCGCCGACCCTGGCAACACGCCGGAAGCCAACGGCGAGGTCAGCGGCACTTCGGGTCTGATCATTGCCATATTGCTTCTGTCCGGCGGTATCGTCTCCATCGCCACGCGAAACGACGGAAAGGGCGGCAATATCGCGCTGATCATTATATTTGGGATTGCCTCGCTGGTGGGCTTCCTGACGGCAGGCAGCTATGTGGAACTGAATGTCTGGGCGGACTGGTGCCTGATCTGCGCGTTTTTTGGTCTGATCGCCCTGATACGCAGCGGAAAAAAGGCCAAATAAACGGCAAACAAGCCAAGGTTCGATCTGAGCGGTATACAAGCCAGAAATCACCGCTGCCGATATTTTTTACCGCAAAATCATTGACAAACCCGCGTTCTTTTTATACTATCATCTTATATCTTGTTGAATTATAAATTCAGGAGGTCCTTCAAATGAAAAAATTCATCTGCCTGGTTCTTGTACTGATGATCGTATTAGCATTGGGCGTACCCGCGATGGCCGATTCCACTGTTGTGGGGAGCACCGAACTCGATGCGTGGTCTATTGAGTTCAATCCGGTCACCAACACCATGGGTGTTCGCTATAATGGCAACGATGTGTACACGCTGATCGATGCCGAAGGCACCGCGCTCACGACCGAACCCTATATCAGTATGGACGCAAAGGAGGACATGTTCGAGGTGGCGGTCGAGTCTGGCGTAAATGTCACCGGCCTCATCGACGGTCAAGGAAATCCGGTCATTCCTATGCAGTACGGCGACATCAATTATCTCTCCTCCCGCTGGCAGATCGGTGTGATCCTGGAAGAGGCTACCGCCGAAAACTACGATTACAGTTCCTTCTTTGGCAACGATTACTATCTCGTGTCCGGCTATGACGTGTATTACAATGGAGCCAAGATCGGCTCTCTCGACCGCATGGATTACCGCTATGGATATGCTTACGGTGACTTTCTGTATGTGGGCACCAGGGACGACAGGGCGCTGTTCTATGACAGCCAGTTCAACCCCTCTGGCTACGAGTCGAACTATTACTCCGGCGAGTATGAAACATCCAACGGTGCCATCTGGCACAAAGGCAGCAACCAGGAGGCATTCGTTGCCGGGTGCACGCTGACCCCCGAACAGGTCGAGCAGCCTTTATACGAAAAAAACGGTCAGCTCCTCGATCTGCAGGGCAACATCGTGGCAGATGTGAGCAAATACGACTATTTCCTCGGTTATAAGGCCGGCTACTTCCGCGTCTCCCTGAATGGCAAAGAGGGCATTATCGACTCTCAAGGCAACGAGGTGATTCCCTGCGAGTACGATTCCATCGGCTCCAGTTCCAACTACTTTGGCGCCGGCTACCAGCTTGTGGTCAAGGACGACAAGGTTGGCTTCGTGAACACCAAGGGCGAAGAAACATGCCCCTTCACCTACAGCTCTACCATTGCCGACACCTATTATTCCCCATTCTCCTCCCTCAATGACCTTGAGGGCAATACCATCGTGATCAGCGGCCAGATCGGCGAACTGCCGACCCGCTACACGAAGGTGTCTTTCAACTCCAGCAACACCTGCCCCATGTTCGCCGCCGTGGATCTGGAGGGCAACGCTGGCGTGATCGACCTGGCGGGCAAGACTGTGATCCCTTTCGACGGGACTTACACGAATACCTACAACTTCAGCTTCTCTAACGATGGCAGCGTGGTCCTCGCCGGTAACCAGGGTCCGAGCACGATTTTCCGTCTCTCCACCGATGCGGCGGCCAGCGATGCCGACACGGCGGAGGCGGATGGATCCGCCGGGGAGACCGAGACCCCGGCATGTAGCAATTGTGGCTATGTCCCCGAGGGCGAGGTTCCCAATTTCTGCCCGGAGTGCGGCACCCCGTTCCCCAAATAACACATTCGTATAAGAAAAAGTGTTGACAACAGGCCCCGACAGTGCTAAAATACCATCGCCGCATTGAAAGGGTCATCAAGTCGGACACGTCCGCACCCGGGACAGCGAGCCCGAAAGGAAGGAATTTTTCAACATGAAGTACGCCATCATCGAGACCGGCGGCAAGCAGTACCGCGTCACCGCCGGGGACGTGATCTTCGTGGAGAAGCTGGACGCCGAGGCCGGCGCCACCGTGACCTTCGACAAGGTCCTGGCCGTCACCGGCGAGGGTGAGAACACCTTCGGCGCCCCCTACATCGACGGCAGGACCGTGACCGGCACCGTCGTGAAGCAGGGGAGAGCCAAGAAGATCCGCGTCTATCACATGAAGCCCAAGAAGGGCTACCGGAAGACTCAGGGCCATCGTCAGCCTTACACCAAGGTCGAGATCGGCACCATCGCGTGAACAGGGAGGGATTTTGAAATGGCACACAAAAAAGGCGGCGGCTCCACCAAAAACGGTCGCGACAGTAATTCCAAGCGCCTGGGCGCCAAGCGGGCTGACGGTCAGTTCGTCCTGGCCGGCAACATCCTTGTTCGCCAGCGCGGCACCAAGATCCACCCCGGCACCAACGTTGGTATCGGCGGCGACGACACGCTGTACGCGAAGGCCGACGGCGTCGTGAAGTTCGAGCGCTACGGCTCCGACAGGAAAAAGGTCTCCGTTTACGAGGTCCAGCAGTAAATCGACTAAGCAGGGGCGGTTCACATACCGCCCCTACTTTTTTTGTGGTATACTAACAATATGGCTATGAATTTTGTTGACAAAGTGACCGTCACGGTGAAAGCCGGGGACGGCGGACAGGGGGCCATCGCCTTCCACCGGGAAAAGTACGTGGCGGCCGGCGGGCCCGACGGCGGCGACGGCGGCCGCGGCGGGGACATCATCGTCCAGGCCGACCCCAACATGTCCACCCTGCTGGACTTTCGCTATAAGCGCAAGTTCACCGCCACGGACGGCATGCCCGGTCAGGGCAAGCGCTGCTCCGGCAAGGACGGCCAGGACGTGATCCTGCGGGTGCCCCGCGGCACCCTGATACGGGATAAGGCCACCGGCGCGGTCATTCAGGACATGTCCGCCACGGACAGGTTCGTGCTGGCCAGGGGCGGCCGGGGCGGCTGGGGCAACAAGCACTTCGCCACCCCCACCCGGCAGACGCCCCATTTCGCCAAGCCCGGTCTGCCCGGCGAATACCGGGAGGTCGTTCTGGAACTGAAGCTCCTGGCCGACGTGGGGCTGGTGGGCTTTCCCAACGTGGGCAAGTCCACGCTGCTGTCCGTGGTGAGCCGGGCCAACCCCAAGATCGCGGACTACCCCTTCACCACGCTCTTCCCCAACCTGGGCGTGGTGTACGTGGGGGATTATAACTCCTTCGTGCTGGCGGACATCCCCGGCATCATCGAGGGGGCCAGCGAGGGCGCGGGCCTGGGCCACGATTTCCTCCGCCACATCGACCGGTGCCGGCTTCTCATCCACGTGGTGGACGTGTCCGGCGACCAAGGCCGGGACCCCATTGCGGACTTCGAGGCCATCAACGCGGAGCTTTCCCAATATAGTCCCGAGCTTGCCGCAAGGCCCCAGCTGGTGGCTGCCAACAAGTGCGACCTGCTCCCGCCGGACAGCACCGCGCTGGCGGACTTCAAGGCGTATGTGCAGGACAGGGGCTACCCGGTGTTCGAGCTGTCCGCCGCGGCCCACCAGGGCGTGCAGGAGCTCATATACGCCACGGCGGCGCGTTTGAAGGACCTGCCCCCCGTAACGGTGTACGAGCCGGACTACGTGGCCCCGGAGGTAAAGCTGGGCACGGCGGACGACCTGGTGATACGCAAGGAGGGCGACGTGTGGCTCTTGCAGGGTGACTGGCTGGACCGGCTGGTGAGCCGGGTGAACTTCGCCGACTACGAATCCCGGATGTACCTGGATAGAAAGCTCCGGGAGGCCGGGGTCTACGACCGCATGGAGGCTATGGGCCTGCAGGACGGCGACACCGTCAGTATCGCGGAACTGGAATTTGAGTATTACGGGTAATAAAGAATTTAATATCTCTCCCCCAGTCTTGGCCTGACGGCCAAGCCAGCCCCCTCGTCAGAGGGGGCCATATTCTATACCCAGGTAGAGGATCAGCCTCCCTCTGACGAGGGAGGTGGCACGGCGCTAGCCGCGACGGAGGGAGAGAACAAAAATATGCCCCTCGTGGAGGGGCATATTTTTGCATTATCCCAATTCCCGGCGCATGTAGTCCGGCGCGTACTCCGTATACCCGTGTTTGGGGTAAAATTGCTTGGACTCGTAATACTCCTGCCCGCCCAGGTGGACCACGGCGTATCGGTATCCGTCCCGCCTCATGTGCTCTTCCGCCGTTTCCAGCAGCGCGGACCCGATGCCCCGCCGCTTCAGGCTGGCCTTCACATATAATCGGTGCAGCTTGGCCGCGCCATCGCCGAACGGCTCATAGCCCACGCACCCGATGACCCGGCCCTCATCGCCGAGGGCCAGCCAGAACCGGCCCTTGTAATGCTCTTTGACACACAAAAGGTCCTCGTTCAGCGTCGGTACCCGCCCCAAGGCGTCCTTGGCCTCAAGGACCATGAAGATCATGTCGTCCCGATATTTGTCCGCATAGGGCACGATGGTCATGCCGTCCGCGCCCCTCTCTCGTCCGTGACGATGTGCTCGACGCCGGGGTGCTCCCGGCTGAGATACTCCTTCATGAACGACGGGTAAACCGTATACTTGTCCAGGTCCGCAATAGGCAGCCAGTGCATGGTCTCCCGGTCGGTGAAGCGGGTGTAGCTGTCGCTGTGGAGCTCCTTCGTGCCCCGCGGCCTCATGAGAAAGTACAGCGCCAGCTCATGGCACCGCAGACCCGTGTCATAGGCGCCGTGTCCGTCCCAAAAGTTCTCGTGGACAATGGCCAACCTGTCGATCGCATAGGGCACGCCCGTCTCCTCCAGCACCTCCCGGACTACCGCGTCCTCCGCCTTTTCGCCCACGTGGACGCCGCCGCCCACGGAGTAATAGTACTTCTCCTTCTCGTTGGTGGCAAACAGCACGCAGCCGTCCTCCACGATGATCGCCCCCACCCGGTAGCGAAACCAGTCCTCGCCCCTGGTAAAGCCGCAGTCCATCTCCTGCATCGTCATCCCTCCCGCCGAAAAAAGTGGCGTTCAGTATAGCACAACTTCCCCGCCGACGCAACAGCCCATTACAGCGTCAAAAAGTACCGGATGAACGCCAGGCCAAACAGCGCGATGATGCCCTCCAGCACATACACCAGCCACGGCTCCGCCGCGGCTGGGCCGCCGCCGTAGGAAGAGCCGCCGTCATAGGCGGTCCCGGCCAGCAGCTCGGCGCGGGGTATCTCCTCCCCCGCTTCGTCAAAATATCTGGCGCCAAAGGGCGCCACCGATGTGCCCTCCGCCAGCCGCTCCACACGGAGAAAGGGCGTCTTTTCTATCCGCTGGGTGCTGACGGGCGCCGGTGGGTCGGGCTGGGAGCCGTCGTCATAGCGGTCATAGATGACCACGGAGGCCACGCCGGGCAGATCGCTCAGACAGAAGGTCAGCAGGTACTCCCGCCCGCCGACGCGCTCCATGTCGGCGATGCACAGCGGCTCGTCGAAATGATCTGTCCGCAGCATCCGATACCGGCCGAACAGCCCCCGTTCCAGCACCGCCAGGCATCCGCCCTGCCCGTCCCGGCACAGCACAAAAAGCCGGCCGCCCACGGCGGCGCGTTCCAGCACGTCCGCGCACAGTCCGTCGTCGGCGCACCACGCGTCGATGGCCGCCTCCAGCGCCGCCGTGGAGGATACGTCTATGCAAAACTCATAGCCGTAGAGCCCCGCCATGCAGACCAGGGTGACCGCCAGCGCCGCCAGCGCGCTCAAAAGGCGGCGAAGGCCGTTCTTCCGCCTGACAAGGCCAATGAGCCGCTCCGCCAGGTCGGAGGCGTCGGTCTTGGTGATGGTCTCCCCCTCTATCCGCTGCCCGGCCAGCAGCTCCGCCACGGTGATGTCCAGTTGGGTACACAGCGCCGTCAGCATGGATATGTCCGGCATATTGCGGCCCGTCTCCCAGCGGGACACCGTGCGCTGGCTGACGCCCAGCCGCTGGGCCAGCTGCTCCTGGGTAAACCCCCGCTCCCGGCGCACCTGTCCCAAAAACCGTCCGATCTTTTCCTGTTCCATGACCGTCTCCCGTCCTTTCCTGCCGCCATTGTAGCATGCCCGACCCGCATTTGACAGGACACAGAGCGGGTAAATCACCCTTTTTTCACCGGCGCATATACTGAGATACGCGAAATAAGTCGAACGGGGTGATATGGATATGTGTTCCATCGCGGGAGTGATCGACTATGCCAACGACCTGCGGGACCAGGGGGCCGTGTTCGCCGCCATGCAGCGGACCATGACCAGCCGGGGACCCGACCAGCACGGCGCCTATGTGACCGAGTGCGCGGCGCTGCTGCACAACCGCCTTTGCGTCATCGACATCGAAAACGGCCGCCAGCCCATGACGGCGGGCCGGGGCGGGCATACGTACACCATCGTGTACAACGGAGAGCTTTATAACACCGACGAGCTGCGCGCCGAGCTCGTATCCCTTGGTCACAGATTCAACGGCCATTCGGACACGGAAGTCGTTCTCAAGAGCTTCATCCAGTGGGGCGGGGACTGCGTGGACCGGTTCAACGGCATTTACGCCTTCGCGGTGTGGGACGCCAAAGCCCGGCAGCTCTTCATCGCCAGGGACAGGATGGGCGTGAAGCCCTTTTTCTACGCGCTGCGCAACGGCGCGTTTCTCTTCGCCTCGGAGATCAAGGGCCTGCTGGCCCACCCGGCGGTGGAGCCGGAGCTGGACCGGGAGGGCGTGCTGGAAGTGCTGCTCACAGGGCCGGGCCGGACGCCGGGTTATGGGGTGTTCCGGGGCGTGGAGGAGCTGCGTCCCGGCTGGCGGGGCTGGTTCGACGAAAGCGGCCTGCGGCTGGACCGGTACTGGAAGCTCACCGCCCGGGAGCACACCGACGACCTGTCCGCCACCATCGACACGGTGCGGTATCTGGTCACCGACGCCATCGAGCGCCAGCTCGTCAGCGACGTGCCCATCGGGACATTTCTCTCCGGCGGGCTGGATTCGGGGCTCATCTCGTCCATCGCCAACCTCTACATGAAGGAGCGGGGCCGGACGCTGGACACCTTCTCCGTGGACTATCGGGACCACCTCAAGTACTTCCACGAGACGAAATTCCAGCCCACAAGCGACACGGTGTATATCCCCAGGCTGGCCGACTGGCTTGGCTGCGCCAACCACACCACCGTGCTGGACACGTTGGAGCTGGCGGACGGCCTGTACGAGGCAGTCCAGGCCCGGGACCTGCCGGGAATGAGCGACGTGGACTCGTCGCTGCTGCAATTTTGCAAGCAGATCAAAAAGCGGGTGACCGTGACGCTCTCCGGGGAGTGCGCCGACGAGATATTCGGCGGCTACCCCTGGTACCGGGACGAAAAAATACGCATGACCGAGGGCTTCCCATGGGCCCAGTCCATCCAGTACCGGGCGGGCTTTCTGCGGCCGGAGTTCAAACAGGGCCTGGACGCAAGGGAATACCTCATGGAGAAGTACCGCATGACCCTGGCCGACACGGACACTCTTGATACCGACAGCCCCATCGACAAGCGCATGCGCGAAATGATGCGCCTGAACACCGACTGGTTCATGCAGACGCTGTTGGACCGCAAGGACCGGATGAGCATGTACAGCGCGTTGGAGGTCCGGGTGCCCTTCTGCGACCACCGGATCGCGGAGTATCTCTACTCGGTGCCCTGGGAGTGGAAGGACCTGCGGCACTATGAGAAGGGCCTTCTCCGGGAGGCGATGAAGGACTACCTGCCTCAGGAGATACTCTGGCGCAAGAAAAGCCCCTACCCCAAGACCCATAACCCGGATTATATGGCCGAGGTATCCAAACGGCTGCGGCAGGTGCTGGCGGACAAAAACGCGCCGCTGCTGACCCTGGTCCGGCCCGACGCGCTGGAGACGCTGCTGGACGACGACAAGGCCCAGCCCTGGTACGGCCAGCTCATGACCACGCCCCAGACCATCGCCTATATGCTGCAGGTAAACCACTGGCTGCGGACATACCACGTCAAGCTGGTGTGAGCGCCGCCCTCAACCGGCCGTAGAATCGCCTCGAATCCGCCTCTATTGCCCTGTCTTGCACTCTGTGCTATATTCGTCTCACCGAGGGCCCCCGGCATTATGGGAAAGGACGGAACAATATGGAGATTGGAAAGACAATCAAGGCGCTGCGGGCGCAAAAAGGCGTCACCCAGGAGCAGGCCGCCACCCACCTGGGCGTGAGCTTCCAGGCCATATCCAAGTGGGAGACGGATGTTTCCCATGGTTAAGGAGACTACACCAAAGACCCACGCTTGCCTTACTTCCACATCAACAAATATGGAGGCAATTCGATGAAACGCCTGATTTCCTGTGATTTTAATATGGATACTGCTTGCGTAGAACTGCGGTATGACGATGGCAGTATGATCTCCATCGACTGTACCGCCGTGGAGAACGAAGTGGCAGATAACTTGTATCAGCGGTCGGAACTGGATTATCTGATTTACAATGACCCCTTGGCCTATGCCGATTTGATTTTGAACGGCGATCCGCAGGTGTATTTGAAGGCCGTCACGGAATATGGAGAAAAAATGAGTTAAAAGCCGGCGATCAAAAACAGCCCCCATGTGTGTTTCCTAAGAAAACCACATGGGGCTATCTGTTTTAAGACTTATTATAATGCTCCCGCAGGAGGGCCACGAATTCCCGGACGATGGGGCGCTGGTCCTCCCGGTGGGTGCAGAGCACGCAGGAGATGGTCTCCTCACAGTCAAAGGGCGTCCAGGCAAATTCGGGATTGTGGTCATTGAGAAAACCCGGCGAGATGGGCGGGCTTCGTAAGGCAATATGACCTCGAAAAAACGAACATCTGGCAACTGTCTTACGGAATTGGAATCGAACAACAAACAGCGGATGGTGCTAAAATGCGCTATCCGCTGTCTACTAATATTGCTTAAAAACTTTGAAGTATGTCACGCAATGACCCCCAGCTTTTGAGAGGTGCCGTATAGTATCATTACCCCGCCTGCTTTGATGATCTAAACCTGTTGCGCCGCAAGGGGTCTGACCGGCCAAAGCGTCACATCTAAGCCTTGTTTTTGCCTGGCCGCACATATAGCGGCAAATGCTTAAGGGGTCCAGGGCACTTATACTACTCCTTAATCAAAGCATTTAACGATTCAGGAACGACCAGTGATACTGCGAATGGTATCGCAGGAAAGGCAACAAATGGTATCGCATAGGCGGTCAACAACCTTTTCGAGAGTCTGAAATATTTCGTTATGGAAGCCTCTGGAGCGAAGCTCCTTCCGGATCTGCTCAATCGGATTCATCTCCGGCGTGTATGGAGCCTGCAAATAAAAAGTCAAGCCCAGAATGAAGAAAAGAGGAGCCGAGGAAAGGGCACGACAAAAAGGCTGGCGAGAGCCAGCCGAGACGACAGATATAGGGCTGCTGCCCTAACAAGCAAAATGGACGATTCCGGCTGTGCTGGATTCGTCCATTTTTCGCATATGGGCGCCCACATGCATTGCTTGCCAGAATCGTACGTGCCCCTTCGAGCGCTATGGCGTTTCTTCAAAATTCATGCTATAATCCTCTTAAAAAAACTGAGCGAGGACAAGCCCATGACCGACACCGAGAGAAAGGCCGCGGCGCGGCAATTTGCCGCGGACTGGCAGGGCCGGGGCGACGAAAAGCAGGAGACCCAATCCTTCTGGCTGGCGCTGCTGCGGAACGTGTTTGGCATAGCCGAACCGGAAAAATTCATCGACTTTGAAGTGCCTGTGAAGCTGGACCATACCAGCTTTATCGACGGGCTGATCCGCCAAACCCGCGTCCTCATTGAGCAGAAGGGCAAGGACATTGATCTGCGCAAGGGAGCCATGCAATCAGACGGCTCCATTTTAAGTCCGTTCATGCAGGCTTGGCGTTACGCCGGACGCTTGCCCCACGACCAAAATCCCCGCTGGATCGTCGTCTGCAATTTCCAGACCTTTGAGATACACGACATGAATCGGCCCAATGACGAGCCGGAAGTCGTGGCCCTGGCCGACTTGGAGAAAGAGTATCACCGTCTGCAATTCCTGGTAGACACGGGAGACGAAAACATCAAAAAGGAAATGGAGATCTCCTTGCAGGCGGGCGAGATCGTGGGCGTCCTGTATGACGCGCTGCTGAAGCAGTACAAAGACCCCACCGACCCGGAGACTCTGAAAAGCCTGAACGCGCTGTGTGTGCGCCTGGTTTTCTGCCTGTATGCCGAGGACGCTGGCATCTTCGGCGGTCACGGTATGTTCCACCATTTTTTGCAAGGATACGCCGTCAAGGACGTGCGGAAAGCCCTTATTGATCTTTTTAAGGTGCTGGACACTCCGCCGGAGCAGCGGGACCCCTATATGGACGATGAGCTGGCGGCGTTCCCCTATGTGAACGGCGGCCTGTTTTCCGACGAGAACATTATCATTCCCCGCTTGAATGAGGAAATCGTGGATCTCATTCTGCACCGGGCCAGTGAGGATTTTGATTGGAGCAGTATCAGCCCCACCATCTTCGGCGCCGTCTTTGAAAGCACCCTCAACCCGGAGACGCGCAGAAGCGGCGGGATGCACTACACCAGCATTGAGAACATCCACAAGGTCATTGATCCGCTGTTCCTTGACGAATTGAAAGCCGAGTTTGCGGAGATCGAGGCCATTCCCATTGAAAAGACCCGCGCCGCCCGGTTGACGGCTTTTCAAAACAAGCTGGCCAGCTTGACCTTTCTTGATATAATCATGCAGATTTTGATACAAAGCCGAGGAAAAATTAAAAAGTGTGCCTTTGCGGTGTAATTTTTCGCTT
>CANQJZ010000032.1 GCA_947624385.1 uncultured Oscillospiraceae bacterium | reverse complement strand
GATAATACAGCGCAGGCTCTTGAGCAAACCTTCGGGATCACTGTTGAGCGTCTCGAAAAGGACTTTCTCGGTTACATGAAAATGTTCGAGCTGCGCCAGGACATCCGCGAGCTGATGATAAAAGATTTCGGCGAGGGATGACTTTCCGTCTGTCGCTCTGGCGGTCGTTAAGCGGCGGTTTGGAAATGCTTTTTTTGGCCCTGAGAAGCAGATAACTAACGGAGAAAAACTGCATTTGAGGTGGGATAATGGCGTCGAGCAAAGAATATTTGGAGTTTATTTTGGGGCAGTTATCCGAATTGGATGAGATCACCTATCGGGCTATGATGGGAGAATTTATCATCTATTACCGCGGCAGGATCGTAGGCGGTATCTATGATGACAGGCTGCTTGTAAAACCGATAAAAGCGGCGATCAGTTATATGCCAACAGCGACCTATGAATCACCCTATGAGGGGGCAAAAGAGATGTTGTTGGTGGACGAAGTTGACAAGAGAGAGTTTTTGACAGGTTTATTCAACGCCATGTATGAGGCCCTGCCGGCACCAAAGCCGAATGGGAAAACGTGATATAAAGGCTGCTGAGCGGGGCTCAGCAGCCTTTGTTTAGTTCAGGTGCTTTTTGCGGCGGAGGGACAAGACGCAAAGGGGGATGGCGCAAAGGAGCGCAAGCGCGGCATAGGCGGCCGTCGGCGCGTTATCCCCCGTGTCGGGCGCGTGGGAGGCGTCCGGACCGGCCGAGGGGGCTGGGGGCGGGGTGGGAGTCGCGCCGGGCGTGGCCGTCGGGACCGGGCTAGCGCTGGGTTCCGGGGTGGCGCTGGGTTCCGGGGTGGCGCTGGGTTCCGGGGTGGCGCTGGGTTCCGGGGTGGCGTCAGGTTCCGGGGTGGGGTCCGGTTCCGGGGTGGCGCTGGGTTCTGGTGTAGCGCTTGGCTCCGGGGTGGCGCTGGGCTCCGGCGAGGGACTTGGCGTGGGGTCCGGGTCCGGCAATACGTCCGCCTCTTTCACGTTGGTGAAGCTGGCGTCAAAGACGCCGCCCGCGGGGATGGCCCCGGTGATGGCGTCGCTGCCGGCGTAGCCCTGTTCGGCGGCGTCGGTCTGCCGGACCTCAAACCCGGCGCCGGCGGGCAGCGCGCCGGACAGGACTTTCTCGCCGTGCTTCAAGCGGAACTGAGCCACGCCGCCGTGGAAGATCATGTTGCCGCTGTTGCCGTTCACGGTGCGGTCGGCGAGGGTGACCTGACAGGTGAAATAGTCGTCCTCGCTGCTGTCGTCGCCCGCCACCGAAACGGAGACCTGCAGCTTGCCGGTGGCCGGGGGCCTGGGAGGTAGCGGGGCGGAGCTCTTCGTATTGGTGAACGTGACCACCGCCGTGTCGCCCGCCGGGATGGTCCCGGCGGCGTTGGCGCTGGTGGTGGAATAGCCGTCCTGGTTCGCCTCCGCCTCCGTCACGGTATAGCCGGTGTCGGCGGGGATGCCCGTGGCGGTCAGGCTCTCGCCGCCCTTCAATTTGACGGTGGCCACGCCGTTGGCGAAGGTCATGCTGCCGTGCAGGCCGGTGATCGTGTGGTCCTCCAGCTGCACGGTGAAGGTCCAAACCTTATCCTTTTCCGCCAGGTCGCCGGAGAGGTTTTTCGTGAGCTTCAGCTCGCCGGTGCGGATGTTCTCAAACTGCACATAGTCCTGGGTGCTCGAGTTGGTGGTGCCGGTCATCGGTCCGGGTATGATATAGCCGGACTTGGACTGCTCCGTCACGGTGTATTTTGTGCCCGAGGCGATGCCGTAGATGGTCACCGCCTGGCCCTCTTTCAGGGTCAAGGCGTATTTGCCGTCATGCAGCTCGATCTTCCCCAGGGGCGGGGCTGTCTGGGTGCTTTCATATCCGGCCGCCACACGGCCCACATAGTCGTAAGAATCTCTGCCGCCGGTAAGCTTGATATCAAACTGGAAAGTGTCGCCGTGGGAGGAGCCTTTCGGCGTCACAGTCTTTTCGATGTACAGCCAGTCCTCCGTGGGGATGACGGACACGGGCTGGGACGAGACGGTTATTTTGTCCCCTGGACTGCCGGACAGTTGGTATTCCGCCGAGGCGGTGTTGGCGTACTCGTGCTCATGCTTCACGGCGGGCGCCACGGCGGTGAAGGTCAGGTCTTTGTGCTCTCCCGGCCCCAAGGTAAACGTATCCCACTCTACCGTGCCGCCGGCCCAAACCTGGACGTTGCCCTCGGTAAGCGGCACGCCGCCCACCAGCTTGCCGCCGTCCGAGATCCTACTCGGTATGACGCGCATGGCTTTGTGTTCGCCAGGGTCGCCGGCCGGTATGGGGAGCGGGTCGGTCACGGTCACGTCATAGGTGTTGGTGGCGCTGCGGTTGGTGACGGTGATGGTGTAATCGAACATCGTGCCGGTACCGATAAATTGGGTGTCGCTTTTAGGGCCATATTTTACCCCATCGATGGTCTGGGTCAGCACGATATCGACGCCGGTGGGGGTGTTCTCGATCGTTTCTTCGGCTTCATCGTTGGCCGTGATGATCCCGCTGACCGTGCGTGGTTTTGGGTCAAAATAGGGGCTTGGCTGTTCCGTGATGGTGTAAGCCGTGCCGCCGGGCAGGGCAAAGACGGCATCTTTGCCGACGGGCAGGGTGAACGTGCCCTTGTAGGAATTGCCATCAGGCGTTACGGTGAAGGTGTGGTCCTTGCCGTCGATGGTATAGTGGGCTTTACCGTCGGCGAAATAATCGTTCTCGTGGCCAGCCGTGCCGGGGTCGTCTGTCTCGGGGAGCTTGAACGTGGCGTCAAATTTGACTTCTTCACCGTTGAATTTTGGGTCGGCACCCGTGGCAAGGGTCTTGTGCAGCGTGAGCTGGCCGAGGGTGGTGATGAACCAGATGGGGACCTCGCTGTTGTTTCCGACGTTCTCCCAGAAGAACTCGCCCTCGTGGCCCGCGGAGCCGTTATGCTTCTCGTCATATTTATACCATTTGTTCTCGTCCAGCCACTTCTTGGCGCGGGACGCGTTGCCGCCCTCGAACACCACGTTGACGCTGTCCAGCGTGGTGTACACCTGGCGGCGGAAGATGTATCTGCCGGTCTTGCCGGTGGAGAAGGTCGGGTCGTCGTCCTCGCCCCAGCGCTCATGGGGTATGCCCGCCTCGTCGGTGAGGTTAAAGGTGGTGTAGTAGGAGAATTTTTCCTGGACCGGCGACCACTGGGCGGTGAGGTAGATGGTATAGCCCTGGTTTTCCAGGTCGTGGCTTTCGGCATTGTCATCCAAATCGCGCAGGTCTACCATTTCATTTGGCGGGATGAGCTTTTCCGGGGTCTCAAGCGGCGTTCCATTGGCATCCGTCAGGACCCAGCCAAGGAACGTGGCGGGGTGCTCGCCGACCGTCCGGGGCACGGCGGCGCTGACGGTGACGCGGTCGCTGGTGAAGAGCCCGTCGCCCTTGATGAGGGAGTAGTAGTTGCCCCGGTTCGTGTCCGTGGTCGTGCTGGTGCCGGTGACCTCATTGCCGGCCGCGTCCAGCGTGCGGTAGCTGGGCATGTTCCGCACGGTCAGCTTGGGCACATTCTTGTTCAGGGCCGCGCCCGCGGTGATGCCGTCCTGATATTGGACCTGGTACAGCATGGGCTGGGCCTGGATGGTCAGAAGGCCGATCTGGGTCGCGGTAGCGCTGCTCTGCGGGTCACGCAGGGTGACGTAGTACCAGCCCTGGGTGTCCGGTCCCTTGATATCTGACGCGGTAAAGCTCTGGCCGGTCGCGAGCTGCTTTTCCCGGAAGGAGACGGTGGGGAAGTCCGTGGCGCCTTCCGGCTGCCCGGCGGCAAAATAATACCCCTCCAGCAGCTTGAAGCGGATGTTGCCGGATATGTCGGCAGTCCCATCGTCGGGATGGCCCACCGTGTCGTAATCAAAGGTAAAACTGGTATTCGGTGTGGCGCGGATGGACGTTGCCTGTTCAAAGTCGATCCATCGTTTGGCCGCGTTGACGCCGTCATTCTCCTTGCGGAACGCCTGTACCTCCACGCCGACAAACCGGGAGGCCACGACCTCGGCGTAGGCGAGGTTCCCCGCGTTGATGAAGGTGCCGTGGTCAAAGACGATGCTCCTGCTGGCGTTTTCGATGGAGATGGTATAGTGCCGCTGACGCTTGTTGGCTATATCAGGAATGACCACAGCCTTTACAGTGATGGTCACGGTCATGCCGCTGGCAAACTTGGTGACGGCGGTCGCCTCAATGTCCGAGACGCCTTGTTGAGGAGTTCCGTCAAGGTTTATCAAATTACCGGGATGTCCGATGAACGGGATGTTGAGGTTCTGCCCATTCAGGGACAGCGAGCGCATCTCATAATGGGACGCGTTCGCGTTTTGGGTGTCAAAGGACCAGGTGCAGGAGTAAGTCCCGGTGGCCGCGTCATATTCCATGTTCTTGCCGGCGAAGCTGGTGAGGTCGAGGGTGTCGCCGTTGGCCCATTTCAGACGGTTCTGTTCGTCCCCGGTCTTGATGTTCCCCAAGTAGTCCGCGTTGAACGTATAATCTTCTTTCGGCCTGGTGGTGATCACCACGCGCACGGTCTGGGGCGCGTCGGCGCTGCCGGGGCCGCCGGAGACATAGGTGCCGTTCAGGGTGAAAAAGGCCGGGGCGTCCGCGCTCGTATCGATCACCGCGCCCACGTTGTTGGCGGTTCCAAGGCCGGCGGGGGCTGTCCACTGGACTTCTTTGCCCAGGGGATGGTGCCCGTAGCCGCTCTCCTGGGGGAATTTTTCGGTGGCGCTGGTCGCGTCGAAGCCCGTGGTGTCGCCGATGTATACCCGGCCATAGTGCCCGGCGGGGACAGTCACGTCCACGCTCAGCCACTGGTCCTGGGTCATGGTGGGCCGCTGGGCGCCAAAGACGGCGGCGACGGTGTACCCGGCCTGGCCGGTGAGGTCATTCCCGTCTCCGTCGACGACCTCATAGTTGATTTGGTATTCCGCCAGGGCGTAGTTGATGCAGATGGTCTCGCCGTCGCCCAGCACGGCGCTGGTCATGGTACCGGCGTCCTCGGACGCGGAGTAATAGACGTATTCTTTCGTGTCGCCGCCCGTTGTCGTGATCTGCACGTTGCCGATGCGGGCCACGGTGGCGTCGTTGACGGTGAGCGCGTATATCTCATGTCCGGCCAGCTTGGGGAAATTGGCCGCATAGTTTGCCGCGCTCTGTACGCCGGATACCGCGCCGGACCAATCGGCGGGCGTCGCCGTTTTCAGCAGATCGTCGATGTTCATGGGGGTCCACACGATCTTGTTGTCCGCACCGCGCATGGCGACGCGGGCGGAAAAGTTGGACGCGGCCACAATGTCATCGGTGAGCTCGATGGGCGCCAGCTCGGCGATCGCGTCCAGGGACGCGCCGCTTAAGATCATCTCGTCCAACTGCTCGGCCGTGAGGCCATCCGGGGCCGGGGCCTCCGTGGGTTCCGGTTCGGCGGTAGGCTCGGGGTCGGCGGTGGGCTCGGGCTCGGCGGTAGGCTCGGGGTCGGCGGTGGGCTCGGGCTCGGCGGTAGGCTCGGGTTCGGCGGTGGGCTCGGGCTCGGCGGTGGGCTCCGGGGCGGCGTCGAAGGGCTGCTCCTGGGGCGCGCCAAGGGCGTCTTTATCTCCCATATCGCTCCGGGGGGGTATAAAACTCGCGCTGGAAGCGAGCAGCACCAGGCACAAAAGCGCCGCCAGCAGCCGGCGGAAAACGCAGCGCCTCGCGGGGGTCGTCATACAATACACCTCCAAGTTCACTGTCAGGCACACAACACTACATCATATCTTAACAATTTTATATTAAGTTGTGTAATATGTCAAGCCTGCATCGAGATAAACCGAAATATTTTGGTGAAATAAACAAAAATTCGGCGGGGCCGCGGGACCGTTGACTTCACGGGTTTTGGATGATAGAATGAGGCGCAAATCAGTGGACAAGGACGGGACTATGACGCACGGGCAGAGGCTGGCGGCCGGGTTCGCCTGGGGGCCGTTTTTGAAAAAGCTGGCGGCTATCGGCATACCGGTGGCGCTGCAAAACCTGCTGACCACCACGGCCAGTATGGTGGACACCATGATGGTGGCGCCGCTGGGGGAATTGTCCGTGGGGGCGCTGGGCCTGTGCGCCCAGTTTTCGTCCCTGCTGTTCTCCGGGTACTGGGGCTTCGTGGGCGGCGGTATGCTCTTTTTCGCCCAGTACTGGGGGGCCAAGGACGACAGGGGTCTGGAGCGCAGCTACGGCATGACGCTGGCCTGCATGATGGCGGTGGCGCTGGTGTTCGGGTGCCTGGCCGTGTTCGCGCCGGGGCTGGTGATGCGGGTGTACACGGACAAGCAGTCCATCCGGGACATCGGCGTGCGGTATCTGCGGATCGTGGGCTTTGCGTATATTTTGCAGGTGCTGTCCATGGCCATGAGCAGCCTCTTGCGGGCCACGGAGCGGGTGCGTATCCCCATGCTGGCGTCCGTGGCGTCCGTGGGGACGAACATCTTTTTGAACTGGGTGTTTATATACGGGCATTTGGGCGCGCCGGAGATGGGCATTCAGGGCGCGGCACTGGCGACAACATGCGCCGCGGCGGTGAACGTGGCGGCTATCTACCTGATGGCGCGGGTCACAAAATACCCCCATCTGTTCCGGGTGCGGGAACACTTTCGGTGGGATACGGCCCATTTGAAGCAGTACTTCGTCAAGTGCTTCCCCATTTTGTGCAACGAGATATTGATCGGCGTGGGCAACATGGTCATCAACGTGACATTGGGCCGTCAGCCGGAGGAGGTCATCGCGGCTATCGCGGTGTTCCGGACGCTGGAGGGGCTGGTCATCGGCTTCTTCGCCGGGTTTTCCAACGCCGCGTCCATTCTGGTGGGTACCTGCGTGGGCGCGGGGGAGCTGGAGACCGCCTACCAGCGGGCCAAGCGGCTGGTGTATCTGTGCAGCGGGTTTATCTTCCTGGTGGTCGTGGCGCTGCTGGCGCTGCATAAGCCCATTTTGACGGGCATGAGCCTGTCCGGCGCGTCTTTCACGGCGGGGCTGCGGTTTCTGGAGATCTACGCGGTGGCGTCGGTGATACGCATGGGCAACTGGATACAAAACGACACCTATCGGGCCGCCGGTGACGCCGTTACCGGCACGGTGCTGGAGATCGCGTTCATGTATCTCGTGCTGCTGCCCTGCGTGCTGACCAGCGCGTTCGTGCTGCACTGGCCGTATTGGGCCATCTTCATCTGCTGCTACATCGACGAGCCTATCCGGTATGTGCTCATGCAGCGGCGGCTTTACTCCGGCCGGTGGATCATGCCGGTCACGGAGCAGGGCATGGCCGCGCTGCCGGAATTTCGCGCCAGCCACGGCATCCGGGGCAAGGCCGTGTTCCGCCGGGTGGGCCGGGAGGACGCGGAAAAAAGTTGAATCCAAAAGCCTGTACGTCGGTACAGGCTTTAACATGTTAAATTGACAAGCGGACGACAAGGCTCTATACTGTATAAAAAACGGAAAGTGTTGGAAAGATGGAACGCATACGGTCGCGGCAAAACGAGCTGGTCAAAAGGTTCATCGCCCTGGGCGCGGACGCCAGGGCCCGTCAGGAGGCGGGCCAGTTCCTGTGCGCCGGGGAGACGTTGCTGCGGGAGGCGGTGGCCTCCGGGGCGGAGATCACCTGCGTGCTGGCGACGGAGGAGCTGCGGTCGCTGCCGGCGCATCCGGTGACGCCGGAGATTTTAAAGGCTGTGTCGCCGCTGCAAAATTCCCCCGGCCCGGTGTTCACGGTGCGTATGCGGCCCCTGCCGCCGGCGGAGGAACTGAAACGGGCCATCGTGCTGGAAAACGTGCAGGACCCGGGAAACGTGGGTACGGTGCTGCGCACGGCGGCGGCGTTTGGCGTGGATATGGTGGTGCTGTGCGGGGCGTGTGCGGACCCTTATAATCCCAAGACGGTCCGGGCCAGCATGGGGGCCATCTTCCGCCAGAGCGTGGTCAAAACGGATTTGGACGGGCTGTCCGGCGTGCTGCGGGGTCTGCCCCTGTACGGCGCGGCGCTGGCCCCCGGCGGCATGGACGTGCGGCAATTGCCGGCAGCGCCGGTGGCGGTGGCCGTGGGCAACGAGGGCAGGGGCCTGACGGGGGAGCTGCTGGCTAGGTGCGCCGGGACGGTGCGTATCCCCATGCGGCCCGGAACCGAGAGCCTGAACGCCGCCGTCGCCGCGGCGGTGGTCATGTGGGAGATGTCCAGAAAGGATCTACCATGGCAAGGCTGAAGTACTGGGTGTGGCTCAGCTGCATATCCGGGGTGCGGCCGATGATAAAGTACCGCCTGGCCCAGGCCATGGGCGGGCCGGAAAAGCTGTTTTTCGCCCAGCGGGACGAGCTCGTGGCGGCGGAGCCGCTGCTGCAAAAGGGCGAGGCCGACAGGCTCATGGACAAGAGCCTGGAAACGGCGTCGAAGGCGCTGAGCTTTTGCGAGGAACACGGCATCAGCGTGCTCACGGTGCAGGACGCGGCATATCCGGACAGGCTGCGGCATATCCCGGACCCGCCGGCCGTGTTGTATGTGTGGGGTAAGCTGCCGCCGGTGGACGAGCGGCTGCTGGTGGCGGTGGTGGGCACGAGAAAGGCCACGCCATACGGCATCCAGATGGCCTCCGCCATAGGCCGGGACCTGGCAAAGGGCGGGGCCGTGGTGGTGTCCGGCCTGGCGGTGGGCTGCGACGGCGCGGCCATGGAGGCGGCCCTGCGGGAGGGCGGGACCGTGATAGGCGTGCTGGGGACGGCCATCGACGAGGTGTACCCGGCCCGGAACCGGCCGCTTTTCGAGGCGACCCGCGCCCATGGGGCGCTGGTGAGCGAGTACCCGCCCCATATGCGCACCTATCCCGTGGACTTCAAGGTGCGAAACCGTATCGTCACGGGCCTGAGCATGGGGGTGGCGGTGGTGGAGGCGCCTCGGAAAAGCGGGACCCGCAGCACCGCGGACCACGCGCTGGAACAGGGGCGGGACGTGTTCGCCGTGCCGGGCAACGCGGATTCCTATACCAGCGGCGGGTGCAACGATCTGATCGCCCAGGGCGCGGCGCCCATCGCGGGCGGACGGGACATTTTGCGCGCTTATGAGGGCCGGACCGACCTTTTGCGGCAAAAAGCGGCGGAACCGGCGGATATACATATTAAAAAAGAGATTGACAAGCCCAAAGACATAGTTTATATTGACCAGAGTGCGACCAGGCCCAAGCCAATTCCCAGCGGCCTTCCAGAGCCGCAGAAAAAGGTGTTGACCGCGATGACCAGGCCGGATATGCTGGCCGACGAGATCATCGAATCGGCGGGCCTCGGCGCGCCGGAGGTCCTGGCGGCGCTGACCATGCTGCAGATCGCGGGCCACGTGGTCCAGGGCGCCGGCAAGCGGTATACGCGCAAACTGTGAACGAGTGAGGAACGTTTATGGCGGCAACAAAGACGGATCTTGTCATCGTGGAATCCCCCGCGAAGGCGAAGACGATAGAGCGATATCTGGGAGAGGGCTATAAGGTCGTGGCGTCCATGGGCCACCTGCGGGACCTGCCAAAGAGCAGCCTGGGGGTGGACGTGGAGCACGATTTTACGCCGGATTACCAGCCGGTGAAGGGCCGGGAGGACGTGATCGACAAGCTGCAAAAGGCGTCCAAGCGGGCCAACACCGTGTATCTGGCCACGGACCCGGACCGGGAGGGCGAGGCCATCTCCTGGCACCTGAAGGAGCTTCTGGCCATCCCCGACGAGAAGGCACGGCGGGTGACTTTTAACGAGATCACGAAAAACGTGGTCCGGGACGGCATCGCCCACCCCCGGGACATCGACCAGGACCTGGTGGACGCCCAGCAGGCGAGGCGGATATTGGACCGGATCGTGGGCTATAAGCTGAGCCCCCTGCTGTGGCGGAAGATACGCAAGGGCCTGTCCGCCGGACGGGTCCAGTCCGCCGCCACAAGGATGGTGCTGGACCGGGAGCGGGAAATACGGGATTTTCAGCCGGAGGAATACTGGCGGCTGACGGCCACGCTGCAAACGGACAAGGGCGAGAGCTTTCAGGCCCTGTATCACGGCACGGAGAAGAAAAAGCAGGAGCTTCGCAGCAAGGCGGACGTGGACGCCGTGGCCGAGGCGGTGAAGGGAAAACCCTTCGTCATCGGTGATATCGCCCATGGCAAGAAGTCCCGCAGCCCGTCGCCCCCCTTCATCACGTCAACGTTGCAGCAGGAGGCCTCCCGCCGGCTGGGCATGACGCCCCGGCGTACCATGTCCATCGCCCAGCAGCTTTACGAGGGCGTGGATATAGAAGGCGAGGGCACCGTGGGCCTCATCACCTATATGCGTACCGACTCCCTGCGCCTTTCCGAGGACGCGCTGGCCGCGGCGGGCGCGTTCATACGCGGCCATTACGGGGAGGAATATTACTACGGCAAGCCCCGGCGCTATAAGGCCGGCGCCAACGCCCAGGACGCTCACGAGGCCATCCGGCCTACCATACCCGGCCTGACGCCGGAGCAGGTGAAAAAGAGCCTGACCGGGGAGCAGTACCGGCTCTACCGGCTCATATGGGGCCGCTTCACCGCCAGCCAGATGGCCAACGCCGTGTACGACAACATCACCGCGGACGCGGTGTGCGCCGGTCATGTGTTCCGGGCGTCCCACTCCAAGCTCGCCTTCCCCGGCTATATCGCCGTGTACGACGACAACCGGGACGAGGACGAGTCGGAGGAAAACGGGGGCAAAAAGCCCCTGCCGGACCTGACCGAGGGCCAGAACGCGACGTTGGAAAAGCTGGACCCGGAGCAGCACTTCACCGCGCCCCCCGCCCGGTATTCCGAGGCGACTCTCATCCGGGCCATGGAGGAAAAGGGCATCGGCCGGCCCAGCACTTACGCGCCCACCATCACCACCATTACCGCGAGAGAGTACGTGGTCAAGGAGGGCAAATATCTAAAGCCCACCCCATTGGGCGAGACCGTGACCGAGCTGATGGAGGAGCGGTTTCCCGACATCGTGGACGTGAAATTCACCGCCCGAATGGAGGATACCCTGGACCAGGTGGAGGAGGGCAAGGCCGACTGGAAGGGCGTGCTGAAGGAGTTTTACGGGGACTTCTCCAGGGAGCTGGAAAACGCGGAGCAGACCTTGCAGGGCCAGCGGATCAAGGTGCCCGACGAGGTCTCCGCTGAGATATGCCCCAACTGCGGGCGGAACCTGGTGGTCAAGTCCGGCCGGTTCGGCCGGTTCCTGGCCTGTCCCGGCTACCCCGATTGCAGCTTCACCATGCCGCTGGTGGTGGAGATGCCCGGCCGGTGCCCCAGGTGCGGCAGCCGTATCTTCAAGCGAACCAGCAAGAAGGGCTATACCTATTACGCCTGCGAAAAGGGCGCGGCATGCGGGTTCATGACATGGGACGTGCCGACAAAGGAGGACTGCCCGGTCTGCGGCAAGACGATGTTCAAGCTGTCCGGCAAGGGCCAGCGCAAGAGCTTCTGCATCAACGAGGAATGCGCCAACTTCCTGCCGGAGGATAAGCGGGGCTATCGCCGCCGCAGGACCGCCTCGTCCGGAGAATCTGACGCCGCCGCCGGCGAACAGGCCGGGACGGAAAATGAGGCCCCGAAACCCGCCAAAAAGACGGCGGCCAGGAAGACGACGACGAAAAAACCCGCCGCCAAAAAGCCGGCGGCCCGGACAAAGAAGGAGAGCTCGTGATGGCGGATATCTCCGTGGTGGGCGCGGGTCTTGCCGGGAGCGAGGCCGCGTGGCAGCTGGCCCAGCGGGGGATGAAGGTCCGGCTTTACGAGATGAAGCCGGAGAAGATGTCCCCGGCCCATACGTCGCCGCTGTTCTCGGAGCTGGTGTGCTCCAACTCCCTGCGGGGGGACGATCTTTCCAACGCCGTGGGGCTTTTGAAGGAGGAGCTGCGGCGGCTGGGCAGTTTAATGATGATGAGCGCGGAAAAGCACCGGGTCCCCGCCGGCGGCGCGCTGGCCGTGGACAGGGAGGCGTTCGCCAGGACCATCACCGAGGCCATCCGCAGCCACCCCAATATCCAGATCGTGGAGGGGGAGGTCACGGATTTTCCCGACGGCGAGTGCATTATCGCCACCGGGCCGCTGACCAGCGACGGGCTTATCCCGGCCATCAGCCGGGCCTGCGGACAGGCGGATTTCCTGCACTTTTTCGACGCGGCCGCGCCGCTCATCTCTTTTGAGAGCATCGACATGTCCAAGGCATGGTTCGGCTCCCGGTACGGCAAGGGCACGGCGGATTACATCAACTGCCCCATGGATAAGGAGCAGTACGACGCGTTCGTGACGGAGCTGGCCGCCGCCAAAGAGGCCCCGGTCCACGGCTTCGAGGACGCGGGGGTGTTCGAGGGGTGCATGCCCGTGGAGGTCATGGCCCGGCGGGGGCATGATACCCTGCGCTACGGGCCCATGAAGCCCGTGGGGCTTCGTAACCCCGAGACAGGGGAGAGCTACCACGCCGTGGTCCAGCTTCGCCGGGACAACGACGAGGGCACGGTCTATAATCTGGTGGGGTTTCAGACCCATCTTACGTTCCCGGAGCAGCGGCGGGTGTTCGGCATGATACCGGCGCTGGCGGGCGCGGAATACCTGCGCTACGGGAAGATGCACCGCAATACGTTTTTGAACGGGCCCAAGCTGCTGGACCGGTATTATCGGCTCAAAAGCGATCCGCGAATCGGCTTTGCCGGGCAGGTGACGGGCGTGGAGGGCTATGTGGAGTCCTGCGCGTCCGGGATGCTCGCGGCGCTGGAGGCGGCCAGAAGGTTCAAGGGCCTGCCGCCATTGGACTTTCCCCGGACAACGGCCATCGGCGCGCTGGCACTGTATGTCTCCGGCGGGGCGGCCAGCGGGGACTTTCAGCCCATGAACGTGAACTTCGGCATCATCGAGCGGCTGGACGAGCGTATCCGGGGCAAGCGGGACCGGTACCTGAAGGTGTCGGAGCGGGCGCTGGCGGACCTGGACAAGATCATCGAAAGAGAGAGGGCGGGCCTATGAGGATCATTCTGGACGCTATGGGCGGCGACAACGCCCCCCAGGCCGTTGTCTCCGGCGCGGTGAAGGCCGCGAGGGAGCTGGACGTGGACATCACGCTGGTGGGCCGGGAGGCGGACGTGCGGGCCTGTCTGGCCGCGTGCGGGGCCGAACATGAGGCACGTATCCAAGTGGCGGACGCGCCCGAGGTGATAACCATGGAGGACGAGGCGGGCATGGCCTGTTACAATAAGCGCAGGTCCTCCATGACCGTGGCCCTGACCATGCTGAAAAATGGCGAGGGCGACGCGATGATATCCGCCGGAAGCACCGGGGCGCTCCTGGGCGGCGCGACCCAGTTCGTCAAGCGTATCAAGGGCATACGGCGGGCGGCGCTTGGCCCGGTGCTGCCCAACGGGGACAAAGGGGTGCTGCTCATCGACTGCGGCGCCAACGTGGACTCCACGCCGGAATACCTGCTGCAATTTGCCTATATGGGCTCGTTTTACGCCCAGAAGATGATGGGCATCGAAAAGCCCCGGGTGGCCCTTTTGAACGTGGGCACCGAGGATACGAAAGGCGGCGCGCTGCAAAAGGCGGCGTTTGCGCTGCTGAGACAGGCCCATGAGGCGGGGCGGATAAACTTCGTGGGCAACGCCGAGGGCAGCGATATGTTCGCCGGGAAAATGGACGTGCTGGTGACGGACGGGCTGGCGGGCAACGTGATGCTCAAAACGGTAGAGGGCCTGGCCAAGTTCATGTTTAAAGAACTGAAAAAGGTCATGTACGCCAGCGCGAAAACGAAGATCGGCGCGCTGCTCATCAAAAAGGACCTGTACGGCATGAAGGCCATGCTGGACCCGTCCGAGGTGGGTGGTACGGCCTTGCTGGGCATATCAAAGCCCGTTATCAAAGCGCATGGAAGCTCCGACGACCGGGCCATATATAACGCCGTGCGGCAGGCTGTCGCCTGTGTGCAGGCGGATGTGGCCGGGGCCATCGAGGCCAACATAGACTATATGAAGATCGAAAAACCAAAGGAGATTTGAACCATGGTATACGACAAAATCATCAAGATGATCTGCGAGCAGTTCGACATGGAGCCGGAGCAGATCAATGAGAACACCTCCTTTACCGACGACTTGGGCATCGACTCCGTGGACGTGGTGGAGCTGATCGTGGAGCTGGAGACCGAGTTCGATCTGGACGAGATCCCCGAGGAGGAGCTGAAAAAGATGCGGACCGTCGGCGACCTGGCCGCCTATGTGAGCGAGCACACCGACGCGTGATGGAACAGCTGGAAGCGCGGCTGGGATATACATTCACCGACCGTTCCAAGCTGGATAACGCCCTGACCCACAGCTCCTACGCCAACGAGAGCCCCCATACGCGGCGCAGCAACGAACGCTTGGAATTTCTGGGCGACGCGGTGCTGGGCTTCTGCGCGGCCAAAACCATATGCCGACTGTACCCGGATATGCCGGAGGGGGGCCTGACCCGTCTGCGGGCGGAGCTGGTGTGCGAGGCAAGCCTGCACCAGGTGGCGCTGCGCCTGGGGCTGGGCGAGTATATCCACCTGGGCAAAAACGAGGAATGCAACGGCGGCCGGACCCGCACGTCCATCCTGGCGGACTGCGTGGAGGCCGTCATCGCGGCCATCTACCTGGACGGCGGGCTGGAGAGCGCGGAAAGGTTCATCGAGAGCCATATTTTGAACGACGTGGAGGCCGGCCGCCGTCCGGCCCGGACGGATTACAAGACACAGCTGCAGGAGCTTTTGCAGCGCGCCGGCGGCGCGGCCCCGGTCTATACCATCGTACACGAGTTCGGCCCGGACCACGACAAGACTTTCACCGCCAGCGTTTTCCTGCATGACGGGGCGCACGCCGAGGGCCGGGGCAAGAGCAAGAAGGAAGCGGAACAGGCGGCCGCCAGGGCCGCGCTGGAAAAGCTGGGGAACTGATGGCCAGAGCGAGGATACTCCCTGTTTTCGTGCCACATCTGGGCTGCCCGAACGAGTGCGTCTTCTGCGACCAGAAGCGCATATCCGGCAGCCCTTTGCCCGCTTCCAGGGCGGACGTGACAAGCGCGCTGGAAAATGCCAGGGGGTCGGGCCAGTCCGGTCTGGAGCTGGCCTTTTACGGCGGGAGCTTCACGGCGGTGCGCCGGCAATTGCAGCGGGAGCTTCTGGAGGCGGCGCGGCCCTATCTCGCCGACGGGACGGTGCGCTCTATCCGCCTGTCCACCCGGCCCGACGCGGTGGACGCGGACGTGCTGGCGTTTTTGAAGTCCTATGGCGTCGGGACCGTGGAGCTTGGGGCCCAGTCCATGGACGAGGGCGTGCTGGCTGCCTCCGGACGGGGACACACCGCGGCCGATACGGTCCGGGCGGCGGGGCTGGTGAAGGCCGCGGGCTTGAAGCTCATCCTGCAGATGATGACGGGCCTGCCCGGGTCCGACAGGGCCAAGGACGTGGAGAGCGCCCGCCGTATCGCGGCCTTGGGGCCGGACGGGGTGCGGATATATCCCACGGTCATCGTGAAAAATACGCCGCTGGAGGACATGTGGCGGGCCGGGACGTATAAAGAGCACACCGTCGCCCAGGCGGTGGCGGTGTGCGCGGACATCCTGCCCATATTTGACTCTGCGGACATTCCGGTGATACGGCTGGGCTTGAATCCCACGGCGGAGCTTTCCGCCGGCGGGGCCGTGGCCGGGGCCTATCACCCGGCCCTGGGGGAGCTGGTGTACTCGGAGGTGCTGCGGCGCAGGGCGGCGGAGCTTTTGCGCACTGTGCCCGCCGGGTCGCGGGTGACCCTGGGCGTGGCACCGGAGCGCTTGAGCGCGATGATCGGCCAGCACCGGGCCAATATACGGGCGCTGCGGGAGGAGTTTTCCCTGGCGGACCTGACCGTGAGGGCCGTGGAGGGCGCGGGCGGGGACATCGTTCCGGTTGACGTGGGGCCGTGATGGGGTTATACTATATTTTGTGTGTTTGTTGGCGTAAATCAGGCATAGAGGTATAAGATTTTGTATTTAAAGGCGCTGGAAATTCAGGGCTTCAAGTCCTTCCCCGATAAGACGACCATCCTTTTTGACAAGGACGTGACCATGATCGTCGGGCCCAACGGGTCCGGCAAGTCCAACATATCCGACGCGATCCTGTGGGTCATGGGCGAACAGCGGACCCGGGCCCTCCGGGGCGGCAAGATGGAGGACGTGATCTTCGGCGGCACGGAAAAGCGGGGCAAGCTGGGCTTTGCCCAGGTGACGCTGGTGCTGGACAATACCGCCCGCATTTTCCCCGTGGACAGCGACGAGCTGGCCATCTCCCGCCGGTACTATCGGAGCGGGGACAGCGAGTATTACATCAACAAAGAATCGGTCCGGCTCCGGGACGTGAGCGAGCTGCTGATGGACACGGGCCTTGGCCGGGACGGGTATTCCATCATCGGCCAGGGGCGTATCGGCGAGATCGTCTCCGCCAAGAGCACCGATCGGCGGGAGATATTTGAACAGGCGGCGGGCATATCCCGCTACCGGTTCCGCAAGGAAGAGGCGGAGCGGAAGCTGGCCGCGACGGACGATTCTCTGCTGCGGGTGGGGGACAAGATCGACGAGCTGCAGCTGCAGCTGGAGCCCCTGCGCAAGCAGGCCGTGGCGGCGGAGCGCTATCTGCGGGTCAAAGACGAATTGCAGACGGCGGAGGTCTCCGCCTGGATGGAGAGCCTGGACAAGCTCTCCGGCCAGACCGAGGCCATCCGGGCCAGCCAACAGGCGGCCCAGGCGGAGCTTACCCGGCTGCGCGGCGCGGTGAACGCCAATTATGAGCGAAGCGAGGCCATATCCCAGCGCATGCGGGAAAAGGACCTGGAAATGGAGGCCGTTCGGGACAGGCTCACCGACAAGGAGGCCGCCATCGGCGAAAATAAACAGGCCGCGGCGGTGCTGGCGTCGGAGAAAAAGAGCAACCTGGACAGCATGGACAGGCTGCGGGGCGATATGTCGGCGGACGCGGACCGTATACGGGCGCTGGACGAGCAGATCGCCCAATTGAACGAGCGGGTGGCGGCGGTCGAGGGCGAGCGCGCCGATTTGGCCGGGAAAATCAACCAGCTTTCCAACGTGGTCAACGGCCACCGGATGAAGATGGCCGGCCGGGAGAGCCGGGTCAACGGTCTGCGGGACGAGGTGACCCGCCTGACGGTGGACGGCCGGAGCATGGACGGGCGTATCAACATGCTCGCGGATATGGAAAAGGACTACGAGGGCTTCAACCGGGCCGTCAAGACGGTCATGCAGGCCAGTACACGGGACGTGCTGCGGGGCATACACGGGCCGGTGGCGAATCTGGTCCGGACCGAGGACAGGTACGCCCTGGCCGTGGAGACGGCTCTGGGGGCGGCGGCCCAGAATATCGTCGTGGACGAGCCCGAGGACGGCCAGGCCGCCATCGAGTACTTAAAACGCCGGGACGGCGGCCGGGGCACGTTTTTGCCCCTGCGCGTCATCCGGGGGACCGTTCTCAGGGACGTTCCCGTGGGGGAGGATGGCTGTCTGGGTCTGGCGCTGGACCTGGCGGAGTTCGACGAGCGCTATCGGAACATCTTTGAAAATCTGCTGGGCAGGACCGTGGTCGCGGAGACCCTTTCCGACGCGGTGGCCATCGCCCGGCGGCATAAGAATCAGTTTCGCATCGTGTCCCTGGACGGGCAGATGATCCACGCGGGCGGGTCCATGACCGGCGGCAGCGCCGCGAAAGGCACGGGCGTTTTGTCCCGGGCCAATGAGCTCAAGCGCCTGCGGACCGAGCGGGTGGCGCTTTTGAAGCGCCAGCAGGAGCAAAGCGCCGCGCTGGAAAACGCGGAGCGGGAGCTGGCCGCGGCCAGGTACGACATGGACGTGGCCGGGCAGGAGCTGGCCCAGGTCCGGCAGCAGGACGCGTCTTTGCAGGCGGAGCGGGACGCCAAGGCCGCCAGCGCCGAACAGCTGGAAAACGTGAAGGAGGCCATGACCTCCGGCGGGGCCCAGCGACAGGCGCTGCTGGACGAATTGGATAAGAAGAACGCCGCCATCGACGAACGTTTGGCGGAAAACGAGGCCCATGGCCGGGAGCTTGCGGAACAAGCGGAGGCTATGCGGGAGCAGCTTCGGACCATCACCGGCCAGAAATTGGAGCTGGAGGCCAGCCGTACCCAGGCGGACAAGGACGCGCAAAAGCAGAACGAGGCACTCATCGAGCAGGAGCGGCTGGCGGCGTCCATCGAGCGGCAGACCCTGGCGGCGGAGATGGAGGAAAAGCAGATCGTGGACCGGCTGTGGGACACCTATGAGCTGACACGCACGGCGGCACAAAGCCTGCGCCAGCCGGTGGACAGTCTGGCCGCGGCCAACCGGCGTATCGCGGACCTGCGCCGACAGATACGGGACCTGGGCACGGTCAATTTAGGCGCCATCGAGGAGAGCAAACGGGTGGGGGAGCGGTACGACTTCCTCAGCGAGCAGCGGGACGATATCGCACGGGCCAAGGCGGAGCTGCTGGGCATCATCGCCGACATCACCCGGCAGATGGAGGAGATATTCACACGGGAATTTGCCGCCATCAGCGACAGCTTCCGCTCCACGTTCCTGGAGCTTTTCGGCGGCGGCAAGGCCACGCTGCGGCTGGAGGACGAGCACGACGTGCTCAACTGCGGCATCGAGATCAAGGTGCAGCCCCCCGGTAAGGCCGTCAGCAACATCAGCCTTCTGTCCGGCGGGGAAAAGGCGTTCGTGGCCATCGCGCTGTACTTCTCCATTTTGAAGATCAAGCCCACGCCCTTTTGCGTCATGGACGAGATCGAGGCGGCGTTGGACGAGGAAAACGTGCTGCGGTTCGCGGAGTATCTGCACCGGCTGGACAGGACCCAGTTCGTGGTCATCACCCACCGCCGGGGCACCATGGAAAAGGCGGACGTGCTGCTGGGCGTGACCATGCAGGAAAAGGGCGTGTCCAGGGTCATAGAGCTCGATCTGGAAGAAGCGCAGAAAACGGCGGAAAACTAAATCATCATTGGAAGGAGAACGAACGCATGAAGAATCTGAACAATGGAACGGTGGCCGTGGCGTAACCGGGAGGTTTGCCAACGCGCACAGACCTCCCAAAAGGTTTATGATCATACTTTTAGGAGGTATTTCCCCGTGAAGAGGGATAACAGGAGAAAATCATCGGAAAACGAACAGGATGCGGGCAGCTTTGTCTGCCTCGTCTGCGGAAAGACGGTGGCCCCGGCGGGGGCCGGAAGCGAACACAGAAACCATTGTCCCTACTGCCTGTCCAGCCGGCACCTGGACGTGGAGCCGGGCGACAGGGCGGCGGACTGCGGCGGCGTGATGGAGCCCATCGCCGTGTGGGTGAGAAAAAACGGCGAGTGGGCGCTCATCCATCGGTGCAGGAGGTGCGGCACGCTCCGGTCCAACCGGATCGCGGCGGACGACGATCCTTTGAAGCTGCTGTCGCTGGCCGTGAAGCCGGTGGCGTCGCCGCCGTTCCCGCTGGAAAAATTGGAGGATATGGTACAGGTCGTTTGAGAGCCAAAGCCTCTCCTGTGTAAGGGGAGGTGGCGCGGCCCTTTGGGGTCCCCACGCGGCACGCTTGTCGCGTGGGGAGAGGAGACGCCGCGGGCTATCTGGGGTTTGCCGCTTGCGGCGAATCCCGGCCTAGCCCAGCGAGCGGCGACGACACGGAGGGGTTGTTACCGGGCTTGGGAAACCATCCCAGTTTGGTAACAATCCCCCAGTCAGCGCCAAAGGCGCTGACAGCCCCCTTTACACAAGGGGGCCGTCCATAATGTGCGGCTTCGCCGCGTTTTCCCTTGCACAAGGGGGCCATAAGAAGAAGGAGTTTAAATTATGTCGCTATTCAAGGAGAAGAAAAAGGGACTGCTGGGCGGGCTGTTTTCGGCCTTTTCCAGGGTGGACGAGGACTTTCTGGAGGAGCTGGAGGAACGGCTCATTCTGGCCGACGCGGGAGTGGAGACGGCGGAGGCCGCCGTGGAGGCCCTGCGGAAGGAAAAGGGCCTGAAGGGCGAGGCGGTGCAGAAACGGCTGGCGGAGATACTGACCGCGGAGATGGAAACGGCCGGTACGCCGGAGCTGCGATTGAACACCAAGCCGTCCGTTATCGTGATGGTGGGCGTGAACGGCGTGGGCAAGACGACCACCATCGGAAAGCTGGCAAAGGTGTACGGCTCTCAGGGGAAAAAGGTCCTGCTGTGCGCGGCGGATACGTTTCGGGCGGCGGCGGCGGAGCAGCTCGGCATCTGGGCCGAGCGCACCGGCGCGGATATCGTGCGCCACGGCGAGGGCGGCGACCCCGGCGCGGTGGTGTTCGACGCGTGCAGCGCGGCCAAGGCCCGCGGGTCCGATATCATCATCGTGGACACCGCCGGACGGCTGCATAATAAGCAAAATCTCATGAACGAGCTGACAAAGCTCACCAAGATCATCGACAGGGAGCTGCCGGGCGCGGATAGGGAGATACTGCTGGTGCTGGACGCGACAACGGGGCAAAACGGATTGATACAGGCCGAGCAGTTCGCCAAAGCCGCCGGTATCACCGGCATCGTGCTGACCAAGCTGGACGGCACGGCCAAGGGCGGCGTGGTGTTCTCCATCGCCCAGCGGCTGGGTGTGCCCGTGAAGCTGGCCGGCGTGGGCGAGGGCGCGGATGACCTGCGGCAGTTCAACGCACGGGAATTTGCGGAGGCGATGGTGC
This sequence comes from uncultured Oscillospiraceae bacterium, assembly GCA_947624385.1. GTDB lineage: Bacteria > Bacillota > Clostridia > Oscillospirales > Oscillospiraceae > CAJOIG01. The sequence continues at coordinate 5,349 of CANQJZ010000032.1, read as the reverse complement.
AATGAAATTGATATTAGCCTCGGGCAATAAGGGCAAGCTCCGGGAGTTCGAGGAGATATTGGAGCCGCTGGGCATCGAAATAGTGTCCCAGAAGGACGCCGGATTCGACCTGGACGTGGACGAGACGGGCGAGACCTTCGAGGAAAACGCGTATTTGAAAGCTGCGGCCATATGCGCCGCGTCGGGGCTGCCAGCGGTGGCGGACGACTCGGGGCTGTGCGTGAAGGCGCTGGACGGCGCGCCGGGGGTGCTGTCCGCCCGGTTCGGCGGGGGCAAAGCCTGGACGGACGAGCAGAAGTATTTGTATCTGCTGGAAAGGCTGGAGGGCGTTTCTGACCGGTCGGCCAAGTTCGTCAGCTGCATCGCCTGCGTCTTCCCCAACGGGGACGTGCTGCGCTCCCGCGGGGAATGTCCGGGCCGGATATTGGAAGCTCCGGAGGGGTCCGGCGGGTTCGGGTACGACCCGGTGTTCGCTCCGGAGGGGTACGAGGCGTCCTTCGCCAGTCTGGGCCAGCAGGTCAAAAATCAGATATCACACCGGGCCAGGGCGCTGGCCGCGTTTCGCAAGGAGTTGGAAAGCTATGCTCACAGGTAAACAGAGGGCCTTTCTGCGGTCTTTGGCGCAGAAGGAGGAGGCCATTTTGTACATAGGCAAGGCGGGCCTGACGGAACCGGTCATCGCCCAGGCGAAAGAGGCGCTGGCGGCGCGGGAGCTTATAAAGGGCCGGGTGCAGGAAAACTGCCCCTACACCGCCGCAGAGGCACAGCGCATGCTGTGCGAGGCGTGCGGGGCCGAGGGTGTGCAGATCATCGGCAAGGTGTTCGTGCTGTATAAAAGCCGTCCCGACGGGGCCAGAATACAACTGCCAAAGGACTGAATAATGCGTATTTTGCTGTATGGGGGCAGTTTTAATCCGCCCCATTTGGGCCACGTCCGGTCGGTGCGGACCGCTGCTGCGGCCTTGAAGCCGGACAAGATCTTCCTCATCCCGGCGGCTGTCCCGCCCCACAAGAGCCTGGCGGCGGGAAGTCCCCCGGCCGGGGACCGGCTGGAAATGGCAAAGCTGGCGGCGGGGGAGATACCGGGCTGTGAGGCGCTGGACATGGAGCTTCGCCGGACCGGGCCAAGCTATACGTCCGACACCCTGCGGCAGCTGCATGCGCGGTACCCGGCGGCGGAACTGGTGTTTCTCATGGGTACGGACATGCTTTTGAGCCTGGAGAGCTGGCACGAGCCGGGGACCATACTGTCCCTGGCATCGGTGGCGGTGTTCGCACGGGAGGCCGGACGGGAAAAGCGCATCGAGGAAAAAGCGGCCGCGCTGCGGGAGAAGTACGGCGCACAGGTGCGCATATTGGAGGGCGAGCCGGTGACGGTGTCCTCCACGCTGATCAGGCGGCTGCTCCCCACACGGGAGGGCAGAGAGTACCTGCCCGACGGGGTGTACGAATACATCATCCGGCGCCGGCTCTACGGGGCAAGGCCGGACCTGGCCTGGCTGCGGGAGAGGGCCTACGGGCTCTTAAAGCCCAAGCGGGTATCCCATGTGCAGGGTACGGAGGCGGAGGCCCGGCATCTGGCGGAGCGCTGGGGCGCGGACGTGTCCGACGCGGCGGAGGCCGCCATTTTGCACGACTGCACAAAGAAGCTGACCAGGGACGAGCAGTTGCGCCTGGCGGATAAATATGGTATCATACTGGACAAGTGCGAGCTGGAAAACGAAAAGCTGCTCCATGCCCGCACCGGCGCGGCATTGGCGGCGGACCTGTTCGGCGTGCCGGAGCATATTCGCGACGCCATTCGCTGGCATACGACGGCCCGGGCGGGGATGACGCTGCTGGAAAAGATCGTGTATCTGGCGGACTATATAGAGCCGTGCCGGGAGGGGTTTTCAGGGCTGGAGGAGCTTCGCAAGGCGGCCTATGAGGACCTGGACGGGGCCATGGAGCTGGCGGGGCGGATGAGCCTGGCCGAGGTCCGGGCAACGGGCCGACAGCCCCACGACAACACGGTCAACGCCCAGGCGTATTACGCCCGGAAATTACAGGAAAAAAACGTTCCGCCGGTGGCATGGACGCCGGACGAAATTTGAACGGGGGAGAGAAATATGGAACCTTTTGACGCTGCAAAGCTGGCGGTGAAGGCCCTGGCCGGAAAACAGGCCACGGATATCCGCCTGTTGAAAACCACGGACCTGACCGTGCTGGCGGACTATTTCTGCATCTGCACGGCCAATTCCACGCCCCATGTGCGCACGCTGTACGACGAGGTGGACAAGGTGCTGTCCGAGGCGGGGATGCCGCCCCTGCGCCGGGAGGGCAGCCGCAACAGCACGTGGCTGCTCTTGGACTTCGGGTGCCTGGTGGTACACATCTTCCAGAAAGAGGCTCGGGAGTTTTACAGTCTGGAGCGGCTTTGGAACGACGCGCTGGACGTGGATATCAAGGAGATAGTCGAGGCATAAGGCATGGCATACGATTTTGCGCGCATTGAGAAAAAGTGGCAGGGCGTGTGGGAAAAGGAAAAGCCCTACGCCGCCGTCACCGGCGACAAGCGGCCCAAGTTCTATGGGCTCATCGAGTTTCCCTACCCCTCCGGCCAGGGGCTGCACGTGGGTCATCCCCGGCCCTTTACGGCCATGGACATCATCACCCGCAAAAAGCGCATGCAGGGGTACAATGTCCTGTTCCCCATAGGGTTCGACGCCTTCGGCCTGCCCACGGAGAACTACGCCATCAAAAACCATATCCATCCGGCCATCGTCACCAAAAAGAACATCGAGAACTTCACCCGGCAGCTGAAAATGCTGGGGTTCGGCTTTGACTGGGACCGGGTGGTGGATACCACTGACCCTACATACTATAAGTGGACCCAGTGGATATTCCTCCAGCTTTGGAAAAAGGGGCTGGCCTACAAGGCCACCATGCCCGTGAACTGGTGTACCTCCTGCAAGTGCGTACTGGCCAACGAGGAAGTGGTGGAGGGCGTGTGCGAGCGGTGCGGCTCGCCGGTGGTCCAGAAGGAGAAAAGCCAGTGGATGCTGCGCATAACGGCCTACGCCCAGCGGCTCATCGACGATCTGGACGAGCTGGACTTCATCGAGCGGGTCAAGATACAGCAGAAAAACTGGATCGGCCGCTCTACCGGCGCGGAGGTCACCTTCAAGGCAACGACGGGAGACGACATCGTTGTCTTTACGACCCGGCCCGACACGCTCTTCGGCGCCACGTACATGGTCCTGAGCCCGGAGCACGCGCTGGTGAAAAAGTGGATGCCAAAGCTCAAAAACGCCGATGACGTGCGGGCCTATCAGGCTGCGGCCGCGTCCAAGAGCGATCTGGAACGGACGGAGCTGAGCAAGGAAAAAACCGGCGTGTGCCTGGACGGCGTGGCGGCGGTGAATCCCGTCAATGGCCGGGAGATACCCATTTTCATCTCCGATTACGTCCTGGCGTCCTATGGCACCGGGGCCATCATGGCCGTGCCCGCCCACGACGACCGGGACTGGGAGTTCGCGAAAAAGTTCGGCTGCGAGATCGTGGAGGTGGTCGCCGGCGGCGAGGACGTGCAGAAGGCCGCTTTTACCGCCAAGGACGACACCGGCGTTCTCGTGAACTCGGAGTTTTTGAACGGCCTCACCGTCCGCCAGGCCATCCCCGCCATTACGAAATGGCTGGAGGAAAAGGGCATCGGCAAGGCCCAGGTGAATTATAAGCTCCGGGACTGGGTATTCTCCCGCCAGCGGTACTGGGGCGAGCCCATCCCCATGGTGTGGTGCGAAAAGTGCGGCTGGCAGCCGCTGCCGGAGGACCAGCTGCCGCTGGTGCTGCCGGATGTGGAAAGCTATGAGCCCACCGACGACGGGGAGAGCCCGCTGAGCAAAATGACCGACTGGGTGAATACGACGTGCCCCTGCTGCGGCGGTCCCGCCCGACGTGAGACGGACACCATGCCCCAGTGGGCCGGGTCCAGCTGGTACTTCCTGCGGTATATGGACCCGCACAATGACAAGGCCCTGGCGTCCAAAGAGGCGCTGGACTACTGGTCCCCGGTGGACTGGTACAACGGCGGCATGGAGCACACCACGCTGCACCTGCTCTACAGCCGGTTCTGGCACAAGTTCCTCTATGACATCGGCGTGGTGCCCACCAAGGAGCCTTACGCCAAGCGCACCAGCCACGGCATGATCCTGGGCGAGGGCGGCGTGAAGATGTCAAAGAGCCGGGGCAACGTGGTCAACCCCAACGACGTGGTGGCCAAGTACGGCGCGGATACCCTGCGGCTGTACACCATGTTTATCGGCGACTTCGAGAAGGCTGCCGCCTGGTCCGACGAGGCCGTGAAGGGCTGCAAGAAGTTCCTGGACCGGGTCTGGGCATTGGCCGAGGCCGGCCCGGAGGGGGAGGACGTCACCCCCGCCAACGAGCGCATCCTCCACCAGACCATCAAGAAGGTGTCCGACGACATCGAGGAGATGAAGTTCAACACCGCCATCGCCGCCATGATGACGCTGGTCAACGAGCTTTATAAGTCCAAGCCCTCCAAGGGGGACATGGAGATCCTCCTGCGGCTGCTCAGTCCCTTCGCCCCCCACGTGGTGGAGGAGATGTGGCAGATGCTGGGCTTTGACGGCCGGGCCATGGCCCAGAGCTGGCCGGAGTACGACGAGGCCAAGACCGTGGAGCACACCAAGGAGCTGGCCGTGCAAATCAACGGCAAGCTCAAGAGCACCGTTTCCGTCCCCGCCGACGCGGACGATGACGCCGTCATCGCCGCCGCCCAGGCGGAACCCAAGGTGGCCCGGGCCATGGAGGGCATGGAGATAGTGAAAGCCATCGTGGTGAAGAACCGGCTGGTCAATCTCATTTTGCGGCCGAAAAAGTAAGAATTTCTTGACAAGAACGCGGAAAACCTTTATAATATCCAAGGTCCGCAGGAGAAAGCACATATGAGGCGTATTCGGAGGGAGGGAAAACAGAATGTCGGAAATCTACGTCAAAGAGAACGAATCTCTCGATAACGCGCTCAAGCGGTTCAAGCGCAGCTGCGCCAAGGCTGGCGTCATGAACGACCTCCGCCGGAAGGAGTATTACCAGAGCCCCAGCGTCAAGCGCCGGAAGAAATCCGAGGCGGCCCGCAAGAACAAACATAAACGCTACTACTAATCAAATAAACGACCTCTGGCCAAGGGCCAGAGGTCATTTATTTGAGAAGGCTGCGGCGGGCCGAAAAGAGTTTTTTCCGAGGTACACGCCCCCGGAAAAAACGGATTTGTGAATTGTCAAGTTAAGTGCAACAAGGAGTCAAAAAAGATTTCGTAAGGGGAAAGCCATCCAAGGCATTTGCGT
>CANQJZ010000031.1 GCA_947624385.1 uncultured Oscillospiraceae bacterium | reverse complement strand
ATGGGCTCAGGATCTAAAAGCAGGTTTCCGGCTGGAATGAACGATTAATTTTGTCCTTGACATGGGGAGCACATTAAAGGTTAGTTGCTGTAGTGAGTAACCATCATCAGTTGCCATATTGTTCTGTGTTCTGCTTGAATCGTGTATCTTTGCGAAGTGCCTCTTTGGTGGACTTGAGTACGTCCAAGATGATTCGGATGTCATATGGGGTACAGTCGGAAAGAAGTTCTTGCGCCTCTTGATTGAACACATGTGCCGAGTGAATCACGTTATCGCAGAGTAGCGTGTCCACAGATACTGACAGCGCATTTGCAATGCTTATTATGGTCGGGAGACTCAACTTTGTGTTCCCCGTCTCGATGTTGCTGAGATGGGTGGGGGACAAATCGGCTTTTGCGGCTAAAGCTTCCTGGGTGAGCTTGGCCTTCATCCGGGCGATCTTAATTCTGAAGCCTATAGCATCATAGTCGATATTCATAGGATTACCCCCACATCAACTTCCTTTGGTATTGTAATCCTTTATGGAAGTTATTATAATATGCTATGCGAGGGAATACATCGCAAAACATAAGTATATGCAGTATAAAGGGCCACTTTGCTCAAGAAAGGGGATGAGAGGACAGGTTTAACCAGTCTCAAGCAGAACTTTTACCCATTCGACGAGGTTTCCTCTAAACTACAAATGCTATTAGCGTGAGGAGGAAACGATATGGCTAGTATTACTTTTGGTTATGTGCGTGTGTCGAGTAAAGAGCAGAACCTAGACAGGCAGCTCATAGCAATGAGGGCCTATGGTATTTCAGATGAGCATGTTTATATGGACAAGCAATCCGGCAAAGACTTTGATCGACCTAGCTACAAGAAGCTGCTTTGTAAAATGAAGCCGGTCGATGCTCTTGTAATCAAGAGCATCGACCGGCTTGGAAGGAACTATGAAGAAATCCTTGAACAATGGCGCTTTCTCACAAAGGAAAAGCGGATTTCGATTGCTGTGATTGATATGCCTCTGCTAGATACACGCCAGGGGAAAGATCTTACAGGAACGCTTATCGCTGACATTGTGTTGCAGTTGCTCTCCTATGTGGCCCAGACAGAAAGGGAGTTCAACCGTCAACGGCAGGCTGAAGGCATTGCTGCGGCCAAGGCCCGCGGTGTTGTGTTTGGACGCAGGCCCATGGAGCGCCCGGCAGAATTTGAAGGTGTACTCGCAGAGTGGAGAGCGGGCAACCTCTCGGCACGGAAAGCGGCGGCAGCGTTGGGAGTAACACACAGAACATTCATCAAATGGGCTGGAGGGGAGCCTTTTGGAGAAAAAAGTAAGGCTTTGTATCCGGCCCAAGGAAACCTGAAATCGCATGGGTAGCGCAACATATACATATATGTATTATACCAAAGACCTTATTTCGATGCAATACCCCTTGTGGTTACAAAGCCTTACTTTGGTATCCGAGTGCTATGCATTGGACAGAAGCTGAGAGGAAACGAACATTAGTGAGTTTACAGTTTAAGGAGGATGGCTGGCTTGGGCCTTTCGCGCGAATTGATTTATGGAAATGCTTTGGAAACAAATTCTCCTGTATCTAATGTATCTACTCCAGTCATATTGATAAAAGGAAAACATAATGGCCAGGCCGCGCAATTTGGCCTTGATGAGAGCATTTTGAGCAAGCATACTCTGTTGGTAGGTGGTACAGGGAGCGGAAAGACGAACCTCTTTTACCACTTTGTGCGACAAATAAAAGCAAAAATGAGTCGGGATGATGTGATGCTCATCTTTGATAGTAAAGGAGACTTTCATAGTAAGTTTTATTCTGCCGGTGACGTTATTATTGGAAACTCTATTAAATACAGGAAGAGTTCTGAAAAATGGAGCATTTATAGTGAAATTGTTGCGGACGGAAAAGATAGGGTTTCAGTAGCACAAAACACTCAGGAAATATGTAAATCCTTTTTTGCAGATCGCGTAGAAAAAAACAGCAGTAATCCGTTCTTTCCGAATGCTGCGAGAGATTTATTCGCGTCTATAATGATTGCGCTTATGAGAAGCGGATCAGAGTTTTGCAATAGAGATATTAAAAGTTATCTTGATTCTGCTAGCGCAGATGATATTCGGGAGTTGTTAGCAGAGCATAAGGACTTAGCTTCAGTTGCTTCTTATATTGGCGCTAAGTCTGGGTCACAGGCACAGGGCGTACTGTCAGAAATGTATTCTACCACTCGTGACGTTTTGACAGGAGTATTTGCTGATACTGGCTCTTTTTCCATGCGTAATTTTATTAGGAATAAAGGTGGAAAGACAGCTTTTCTCGAATACGATATGTCTATTGGTGATGTGTTGTCGCCTATTTACACTCTGCTGTTTGATCTCGCCTTGAAAGAGGCCCTTGGCAGAACGGCAACTCAAGGAAATGTCTATTTGATAGTAGATGAGTTGAAGCTCTTGCCAAACTTGAGACATTTGGAGGACGGTATCAATTTCGGTCGCAGTTTGGGTGTGAAGATACTAGCAGGCTTGCAAAGCATCGATCAACTGAATGCGAACTATGGGAATGAGGCGAAAGCTCGTAATATCGTATCCGGCTTTTCTTCTGTATATGCTTTCCGTTCCAATGACTATTCTACAAGAAAATATGTGAGTGAGTTGTTTGGCAGGAATATGGTGTTTGAGAAGTATCCGATTGCAAATGGACAGTATCATAGTGAGCGCCGGGAGGGATTTGCAGTTGAGGATTGGGACTTGACAGGTTTGGGTGTAGGTGAAGCAGTTGTGGGGCTTCCTTCTTCTGCCCCCTTCTCATTTAAGTTTGAGCTTTATAGGTAGGGGTTGCTGCTATGGGTTTTATTAGCGGGTCGTTATATCTGATGGGCGGCATCATGCGGGGTGCTACCCGTGCGTCTATGACGACTGGAAACGCAATATACTCTGCGCTTCAAAATGCCAGGACCAAGAAAGACATTAAACGGATTGCACAGCAGGCAGAGGAATCAAACCTTGTCAGTCGCGCAGTTATAGCTATGCCCTATGTGAACCAGGGTCAGTTAATGCTTACGTCTGGTGACGATAACGATGTATATAGATACGACACAAAGAGTGCTACTCCAGCTCTTGATTATATCTGGGGCGAAAGCGATGATCCTGAAAGCGTAATTATTTCTGGCGGACAGCCGTTAGAACGAGTCCGGGCTTTAATGCCCTTTGTGCGAAAAGTGCAAATGGCTGGTGTGCCCATTGTTGTCATCCACAATGGGGATGATGATGTGGAAAGCATGATAGATGGAAACAGTGTCATTCAAGAAAAAATAGGCTATGATCATGCAGACTATGATGCGTTTCGTGGAATGCCCATTGAGGATATTGCGAATTTACTTTATGAGACAATGGAAGATGCAACAGGTGCCAGCGCAGAAGCACTATTGAGATCTGTGCTAGAGGTCGTTGTCAGAAAAAGCGGGGTTCTCTCTTTTCGATCCCTTGCCCTATACCAAATCGATGATTTGATGGATGACCTGGATTCTATGAAGAATTCAGGAGCAATCAGTCCTGACGAGTATAAATCTATTTCAAGAGATTATATGTCTGGTTCGTCGGAGATGGATTCTGTAAAAGCCTTCTTGCATAAGCTTAACAGGCAAATGGATAACATCTTCGGGAAAAAACATACTCATTCTTCTAACATAAAGAAAACTCTTAACCAGAAAGGTGTAATATCGTTCAACATTGGGAAGCGTGTCCTCTTGTTCTTATATATTCGTTGTATCCTGGATGAGCTGCGGACTGATACCCGCCTTCGTAAACGGACGAGTCAGCAGGGCGGTGTCCACTTCCGGTTCATAACCCAGTTGCTCTGCGGTCTTGCTGACGATATAGATGAGATGGACTGGCTCTCCCCTGACGAGGCCCGACTTTTTCGCTGTGCCGGGCGAACAGCCTGTCTATTAGGTCGTGGTAATTCATAGCTATCCGCTCCCCCATCACACGGCGGCGCGGCGTTCAACGAACCAGCGCCCGATGTTATTGCCAGTCAGATCTGTGCTTCGTTCAAAATACAAGTACCGCTGCTGGCCCTGCACCCGTATGGTATAGCGGTCGCCCTGGCTGCCTGCGGGAGAAGCTGCCTGCCGGATATCCAGCACCCGGTCGATCTCATACTTGGTGCCGTCCTCCCAGGTGATCACCCTGGGCCGCATCTGGCCCTCCGGGTCGTGGTCAACGAGCACTCCTACATATACTTTCGGACTCATCCTGTGAAATCCTCCTTGCCTGTGGCATGGGTCTGCCCACTTCCTCCGCGAAGAACTCCTGCATAAACTGTTTTCGCACAGCCGATTGACACATTCATCGATTCGGTGTATGTTTATAAGGTAAACCGCGAGAAAGGAAACGGGCAATGCACGAGTATTTTCACACGAAATTTGGTTTCTGCATGTGGGACGCGGGCGCGCTGCTCCTGCTGGCGGCGGTCATCATCGTGCTGGCCGTCCACGTGGTCCGGCAGAGGAAGCGTGAACGGGAGTTTGAGGCCGAACTGGCCGACAAGATGGCCCGCTCCGCCACAAAGCACGACAACAAGGACTGAACAGACCCAAACCAGACTGCCCGACGGAAACGTCGGGCAGCTTTTTTGGCTCCGCTTGCGCAAAATGACGAAAATGACGGCAAGGTTCGAAAAATGATTATTGATTTTCCCAATTTAAAGTGATATACTTGAAATGTATGGATAAATATGTATAACAAATTCCAGTTTCTGGGATAAACATTTACGGGAAAGGAGACACGTATGCGCAAGAGTTTTCATTACGGACCTGGCAAGAGGATGATGGCGGCGGCGCTGGCGCTGCTGATGATGTTGTCCCTGGGCGGCTTTGCCCTGCGGGACGAGGCGCAGCCCGAGCCTGAGCCTATGGCCGAGGAAGGAACGCCGAATATCCAGGTCACGCTCGAACGGGTCGGCAGCGGCGAGGTGGCCGCAGGCAGCGAACTGCAATACAACCTGACCGTGACCAACACCGGCACGGCGGCGCTCACTGGCAAAAGCAAGGCGACCCTCAAAATCGGGACCGATTCGGAGATGGAGCTTGGGACGGTGAGCGGCGATAGCGTCACTGACGTGCAGAAAGATGGAAAGAGTATCAAGATCACGGCTGGCGGTGACGGGGTCGTCCTGCCTGTCAACGCTTCTGTGAGCGGCGTGTACACCATGAAAAAATGCCCGTCGCCCCCCTTTGGCATAAAGATTACCTTTACATCTTCCAATGATAGCAGCGGTAACGATATCACGTATGATTTCCCGAGCGTCACATTCACCCAGCAAGCGGACGGCACCCTCATGTCGAGCGGCGGCGTGGTCGGCCCCGGAGGCTCCGGCACCAACGGTCCCACGGAGTCGTCGAAGTATACCCTTGTCTACCACCTGAACCCGCCGAGTGGGACGGAAACAGACGCTGATATCGTCACCGAGACCAGCGACGATTCCGGGGTCTTTTCGCTAAAAAGCGCGAGCGCGGTTTTCTCCAACTGCACAGGCGGCCAGTACAAGGTCGGCGGCGACTGGTATTTCGCCGGTTGGAGCACGACGAAAACCGGTTTCACCAGCTACGCCGATATCACCTATCCCGTGTCCAAATTGGACGATGACCGGGGATTCTCTGCGCCGCCCACGCTGACGGTCGGTGAGAACGAGAGCGCGGACCTGTACGCCGTGTGGGCGCCGGAGGGAAGCGCCGGTCTGTTCGGCTATGTGCTGACGGACCCGGACGCCAGCTTTGACACAAGCGCGGTGGGCGCTCTGGGCTACAACGGCACGACGAGCGCCGGCGCGAAAAAATACGTGGTCTATGACGGCGGCTACAGCGAGCATAATATCGGCTCCTTCACCGTGACGAACGTTGAGCCGACGACGACTTCAGGCAATCGGTTCATCGGCTGGTATGAAAAAGCGCCGGGGTTCATCGCTCTTGGCGGCGACCAGGTCCCCTACGGCGGCGCACACGGCGTGTACAGTCTGGACGCCATCTGGGGCGCGGTGTCCTATGGCGGCGGTGATCAGTCCGCCACGGCGGACGGCGAGCCCCACAGTATCGACATCAGCACCCTGACCACGACGTTTACCGGCGGCGGCGTGGGCACGTTGGCTTCGCTGAACACGGATGAAAACGGCAGCCGCAATGAGTGTGTCGAATATACATATTCGGTCACAAAAGACGGCGTGCCCGTCACGGGTTACGAGACGACGGTGGCCGGCGTACCTCAGTTCAAGGACGTTGGCGAGTACGAGTACACCATCACCGCCACGCTGAAAGATCAGGCCCACATGCGCAACGCCGCCGCTCAGGCGAACGGCATTGAGGTCGGCACAGTCAAGGCCACCCTGACCATCGCCAACGAGGCGGAGCTCACCTACCACCTGAACCTCCCGGACGGCACGGACGCCACCGTGGTGGACGCTGCCCCGACCTCGAGCGCCGGCGGCAAATATACATACGCCGTCAAGCAGCTCAGCGAGGCGTTCGGCGCCACGACGCCAGCCGGGGTGGACTTCGGTACCAGCCACTTCACATCCGGCGGCACGGCCTGGTATTTCGCGGGCTGGTCCACGAACCAGGCTGCCAAGTCCTACGCCGACCTGCAATTCCGGGTCACCGATCTCGCGTCGGGCAAACCCCGGCTTCTGGCCAGCGGGCTGACGTATACTACGGACAAAAACCGGGACGATCTGTATGCTGTCTGGCTGACAAAACCGGCCCTGCTGGGCTATACCATGACCATCTCCGGCGCGACCTTCAACGTGCTGTCAGCGGTCCAGAACAGCGAGAACGAAAAAAATTATGTGGTTCTGGACGGGGGCTATGCTGAAGGTGACAGCGTTACCGTCACCGGCGTGACGCCCACGATCGCCTCCGGTTCCACCACCTTCGTGGCCTGGTACGACGGCCACGGCACGCCGACCATGCGCTTCCCCGGCGACACGTTCAAGTTCGGCAGCTCCCAGAGCGTGTATTCTCTGAACGCCTTCTGGGCCAAGCTGGTCGCCAGGACCGAGCCTGAGCGCACACACTGGACGGGCGAGGCCCAGACGCCGAGTTACGTACTGCTCGATGTGGACATGCCGGGCGACATGAACCAGAGGATCAACAACAGCGAGAGCATCGCGGGCATGACGGCCAGCTGTACCGTCACCGTGACCAGGGACGGCAAGGAGATCGGGACAGAAACCTCGGTTCCCCCCGCCGGCGGGCACATTGACCTGCCCGCGCAGAAGGACGTGGGCGAATATACATATACCGTCGAGGTGACGTTCACCAGCACCAGCAGCGGCGCGTCTAAGACCCTGACCGCCACCCAGGCGCTCATCATCGACCCGGTGCTGCACGTGCAGGTGAACGCCAAGCTCACGGACAACGGCACGGAGCTGACGGACTGGGGCGGCCGGAAGTTCCGCTTCACCCTGGACGGCGCGGCGCACGGCGTGAGCCTGGACCTGCTGGATCTGGATGATACCACGACAAGCGGCCGGTTCGGCGACATCGTGCTCGACAATACCGGGGAGCGGACCTTCACCGTCCATGAGACGCCCCTGGGCGATGACCCGGCGGTGGAATACGCCGATTCCCAGAGCTTTACCGTCACGGTGGAGGAGGGCAAGGGCGGCGTGTACGCCCTTAAGGGCATGACGCCGGACGGCGACGGCAACTACACCAGGACCCTGGACTTTGAAAACAGGATGGCCTACGGCACGCTTGCTTTCACCCACACCGTCACCCACGAAAATCCTGACGCCCACGAGACGCCCACGGACGAGGCGTTCACCTTCCGGCTGACCACGGAACCGGCCCAGGCGGGCGCGTCGTTTGACGTGAACATCGACGGCCGGGACATAGGCGCAGCCACATTCAACGGGTCCGGCGTCTATGTATTCACGCTTGACCACTATGCGTACCAGCCTGTCCCTGGGAAACTGACCGCCCAAAAGTCTGTGACCTTCTCGGGCCTGCCCGCCGGCGTGACCTATGCGATCGAGCCGGTCAGCGGCGGGGAGAACTATACCGTATCCGTCCCGAAGCCGGCGACGCTCACCAGCGCCCAGCCCACGGGCGAGATCGCCATCGCCCACGTCCACTTCCCCGGCGGCCTGGTGATCTATAACAATGTCTCCGACCCCTATCTGAGCAGCATCGGGGCGGGGGAGAGCCCCTTCGGCGCTTCCTTCCAATTCCGGATCGCGGCCACCAGGGACGGCGAACCGGTGCCCCTGGAGGGCCTGACCAGGGCGGCGGACGGGACCTATACGTTCACGCTGGAAGACGGCGGTATGACGGCCATCTCCGGCCTGCGGGACGGCGACCGGTATGAGATCACCGAGACGCCCTCGGTCTATTACAGCGCCTCCAACGACAGCGGGGAGGGCGCTACCACTGTTGCCATCGGCACGGTTGATTTTGACGGCGGCCAAAAAACCATGCAGGTCCAGTTCACCAACACCCTCCGCGCCGGCGATTTGTCCATCACCAAGCGGGTGTCTGGCGCTGGCGCGCCCAATCGGACGTTCCAGGTGGTCCTGAACCTGAGCCGCGGCACGTATGAGCCGGATGATTGGGCGACGATCGCGGAGCTGATAACGAAAGACAACCTGGTCGGCATGCTGGGCGCCGGCGCTGTTGCAGCCGTGGAGGACGTGAAAGAGGGCGATGCCGTCACCGCCAAGAAGCTCACGCTCAACATCACCGACGGCCAGACCCTGATTATGCGGGATCTGCCCGCGGGCCTTGCTTACGCTGTGCGAGAGGACGCTCCCGGCGGCTTTACCGCCAGTATCAGTGGCGCCACGGGGACCATTCGGGAAAAACCCGCCGCCAACGCCGTGACGGTCACGAATGGATATAACACCTCCGGCCTGACCGTCAGAAACGTGCTGGGGGAGGGCGGCAGCGCCTACCGCGCCTTCGGTATCCGCGTCACCCTGTCCGGCGGCGGGTATGCCGGTTACCTGAACGGCACGTATACGGCCAGCCTCTCCGGGAGCGGCGCCCGCTCCCGCGCCGCGAACGACATCACGTCGGTGACCTTCCGCGACGGCGTCGCCACCTTCTCCCTGTACGGCGGCGAGGCCTTGACGATCGCCGGCCTGCCCCTGGGCGTGAGCTATGCCGTCGCGGAGACGGACGACGTGGCCCGCCTGGGCTATATGGTCAGCTACCCGGACGGCCAGACGGGCGTCATGACCGCCAGCGGCAGCACCGTCACCGTGCGCAACGACTACGGTGCCGGGTCCCTGGCCGTCACGAACCGGGTCACCGGCTCGGGCGATAAGAGCAAGTCCTTCCGCTTCACCGTCACGGTGGACGCCACCCCGGCGGTCAACGGCCCCCGCGGCGAGGTGAGCTTCGCCGACGGCACGGCCACGATCGCTCTGACCGACGGCCAGACCGTCGTCATCCCCGGCCTTCCGCAGGGCGCGTCCTACACCGTGCAGGAGGACCCCGCGGACAGCGAGGGCCATACCGTCACCTACGCCGGCGGCGATAAGAACACCGGCGCCGCCAGCGGGACCATCGTCCTGGCCGAGACGGCATCCGTCACGGTCACCAACTACCGCGCCGCGCCTGTGGACCCGGGACCCACGGCTACCGCCGCGCCTACGGCCACGCCGGAGCCCACGGCCACCGCTGCCCCCTCGGCCACGCCGGAGCCCACGGCCACCGCCGCGCCCTCGGCCACGCCGGAACCTACGGCAACGGCCACCGCCGTGCCCGACGCTACCCCGACGCCCACGGCCACGGCCACGCCCACGCCGTCTGAGGACATTCCGGCCACGTCGGAGCCCTTTGTCACCCCGACGCCCGGCGCGACCGCGACCGCCGCGCCCACGGCCAGTCCTGTTCCCGTGCCCACGGCCACCAGCGACCCCTCGGCCCCCGCCACCGGCGACGGGACGGACATCGCCCTCTGGGCGGCCATGCTGGGCCTGTGCGCGCTGAGTCTGGCGGCTGTGCTGGTGCTCCGCCGCCGTCGCAGCTGACGCTCCCAAACAAAAAATCGCTCCCCGGGGCTTTTGTCCCGGGGAGTTCTCTATTGCTGTTTTATGCGGCGCTCACACGCCCAGATACTCTTTTTGCGCCGGCGTCAGCGCGTCGATTTGGACGCCCATGGTGTCCAGCTTCCGCCGGGCCACGGCCTGGTCGATCTCGGCGGGGACCGGATATGTGCCCGGGGCAAGCTTGCCCCGGTGCCGGGCCAGATACCGGGCGCACAGGGCCTGGATGGCAAAGCTCATGTCCATGATCTCCGCCGGGTGGCCGTCCCCGGAGGCCAGATTCACCAGCCGCCCCTGGGCCAGCAGGAATACGGTCCGGCCGTTGGGCAGCTTATACCCCTCGATGTTGTTCCGGGCCTCGTAGCGGCTCACGGCGTATTTGGCCAGCGCCGCCGCGTCCACCTCCACGTCGAAATGCCCGGCGTTGGTCAGGATAGCCCCGTCCTTCAAAAGGGGGAAGTGTTCTTCCGTAATGACACGCTCGCAGCCGGTGACGGTGCAGAAGATGTCGCCGATCATGGCGGCCTCGCGCATGGGCAGCACCCGAAAACCGTCCATGACGGCCTCGATGGCCCGGACCGGGTCAACCTCGGTGACGGTGACCCGTGCGCCCAGACCCTTGGCCCGCATGGCCACGCCCTTGCCGCACCAGCCGTACCCGGCCACCACCACGTCCTTGCCCGCCACGATCAGGTTCGTGGTGCGCATGATGCCGTCCCAGACGGACTGGCCGGTGCCGTAGCGGTTGTCGAACAGGTGCTTGCAGTCGGCGTCGTTGACAAGCAGCGCCGGGAAGGGCAAAAGCCCCGCTCGGTCCAGAGCCCGCAGCCGGTGTACGCCGGTGGTGGTCTCCTCGCACAGGCCCAGCACGCCGGGTATTGCCTGGGGAAACCGCTCCCGCAGCCCCTGCATCAGATCGCCGCCGTCGTCGATGATGATATTGGGCCCGCAGGCCAGGACCTGGTCGATGCACCCGTCGTACTCCTCCGGCGTGCAGCCGTGAAAGGCGTGGACATCCAGCCCGCCGGCGGCCAGGGCCGCGGCCACATCGTCCTGAGTGGACAGGGGGTTGGAGCCGGTGATGTGCATCTCGGCCCCGCCCAGCGCCATCACCCGGCACAGGTAGGCCGTCTTGGCCTCCAAATGCACCGACAGGGCTATTTTCAGCCCCGCCAGGGGCTTTTCTTTTGCAAATTCCTCGCCGATGGAGCGGCAAAGGGGCATGTTGCGCGCCGCCCAGGCGATCTTCTTCTCCCCGGACGGAGCCAGGGAGATATCCCGTATCGTGCTCATAGGCGTCACCTTATTCTTCCGCCTTGGCTTCCGGCGCGGCGGGAGTTTCCGTTTCCGGTGCGGGAGCCTCAGCCTCCGGTGCGGCAGGCTCCGCGGGGGTCTCGGGCGCGGGCGCGGGGGTCACAGGCGCAACGGGCGGCACGGGCGCGGCGGGCTTGTCCGGCTGTTTGGGCTGCTTCTTCCACCGGAGCCAGAACTTCCACCAGGGGCGCTTGGCCGTACCCTCCGAGGGGATGAGGGCCTCCCTGGGCTCGGGGATGGCGGCGATCAGGGCTTGGGCCTTGTCGGTTTTTTCCCAGGGCACGTCCAGGTCCTCTCGGCCCATGTGGCCGTAAGCGGCGAGCTGGCGGTAAATGGGCCGGCGCAGGTCCAGGTCCCGGATGATGGCCGACGGCCGCAGGTCGAATACCTGCATCACGGCCTTTTGCAGCACTTCGTCCGACTGCTTGCCGGTGCCGAAGGTGGTGATGTTCACGCTCACAGGATTGGCCACGCCGATGGCGTAGGCGATCTGGACCTGGCAGCGGGTGGCAAGCCCTGCGGCCACCACGTTTTTCGCCACCCAGCGGGCGGCGTAGGCGGCGCTGCGGTCCACCTTGGTGGGGTCCTTGCCGGAGAAGGAGCCGCCCCCGTGGGGCGCGCTGCCGCCGTAGGTGTCCACGATGATCTTCCGGCCTGTGAGGCCCGAGTCGCCCTGGGGTCCGCCCACCACAAAGCGGCCGGTCGGGTTGACATAACATTTCACGTCTCCGTGATTGAGCCGCTCGGGCAGGATGGGGGTGATGACCTCCCGGATAATGTCGTCCCGGATCTGCTCGTTGGTCACGTCCGGGGCGTGCTGGGCGGAGACGACCACCGTGTCGATGCGCACGGGCCTGTTATCCTCGTCGTACTCCACGGTGACCTGCGTCTTGCCGTCGGGCCGCAGATAGGGCAGGGTCCCGTCCTTGCGCACCTGGGCCAGCCGGCGGGCCATCTTATGGGCCAGGCTGATGGGCAGGGGCATGAGCTCCGGGGTCTCGTCGCAGGCGTAGCCGAACATCATGCCCTGGTCCCCGGCGCCGTTTTCCAGCTCCGCGGCCTCGCCGCCGGATTTCTGTTCCAGGCTGGCGTTGACGCCCAGGGCGATGTCCGGGCTCTGCTCGTCGATGGAGGTGAGCACGGCGCAGGTGTCGCAGTCCATGCCGTACTTGGCCCTATCGTAGCCTATCTGGCGCAGCACGTTCCGGGCCACCTGCGGGATGTCCACATAGCAGCTGGTGGATATCTCGCCCATGACGAAGAGCATGCCCGTTGTTGCCACGCACTCACAGGCCACGTGGCCCTGGGAGTCTTTGGAGAGAATGTCGTCCAGAATGGCGTCCGCGATCTGGTCGCAGACCTTGTCGGGATGGCCCTCCGTGACGGATTCGGAGGTGAAAAGATAATGTCCCATCGTTTCTCCTTTCGTGATACGGGCGGCGGGGCCGGACGACAAAAAGTCCGCCGTGGGCCGGCGGACACAGAACAGCGGATGTTCCTTATCTTTCGATTCTTCACCGCCGGATTTGGCACCTTGCGCTTCTCGCAGGTTGCCGGGCTTCACAGGGCCGGTCCCTCCGCCACTCTTGATAAGGTTATGTGATTGTCAATAATATTGTAGCATCTTTTCGGGCAAAGTCAAGCCCGTCAAGCAAAAATCCGCCGGGCGGACATTCCGGTAACGGCGGTGGTTTTTGCGCGGCACAAAGTCCCACTTGCTAAAAGGCCGCCTGTGGCGTATAATAACACCGGAGCTGTACTAGTCGGGGAGCCAGCGGTGCCCTGTACCCGCAATCCGCTATAGCGGGGACGAACTCCTGCCCCCGGACATTTGACGTGTCGTCTGCCCGCGGTAAGTAGCGTTGATGGCCTGGTCTTGCGCAACGGATGCCCGTGAACCATGTCAGGCGGGGAACCGAGCAGCATTAAGCGGAAACGTTCGTGTGCCGCGAGGTCGCTGGGTCTGAGCCAACTGCTGTGGTAACGGATGGGTCGGGTGTACAAAGGCAGGTGTACAGCTCTATAATTTCGTTGAAATGCGAGCATTTCAACGAGAAGGCTGCGGCTCACATACGCGCACGCGCTCGTCGGCGCTCGCATGGCTAGGCCGGGATTTGCCGCAAGCGGCAAATCTCAGATAGCCAGCGGCGCCTCCTCTCCCCACGCGACAAGCGTGCCGCGTGGGGACCCCAAAGGGTCCGCACGTTTGCAGGCCGAGAAGAGTTTTTTCCGAGGTACACGCCCTCGGAAAAAACGATTTGAAGATTTACAAAATAAGTGCAACAGGGTAAAGAAAAGGGGTGACTCAAGGGAAGAAAGCTTCTAAAATGGTGTTTGCAGACAAACCAGATAGGAGCCAGCCCCCATGAGCCACTACAAACATCTTACCATAGAAGAGCGGGAAAAGCTATATCTAATGCGCGGACAGGGAAAGAGCCTGCGGGAGATTGCCCGAGAGGTGGGCCGTTCAGCATCTACACTCAGCCGGGAGCTGTCCCGCAACAAGGTCAGCCACCGCCCATATAGCCCTAGCGCTGCTCAGAGGCGGTACATGAGGCAGAAACAGAATTGTGGCAGAAAGCGGATACTGGCCGCCCCTGGCCCACAAGAAATGATACGGCACCTCATAGAAGATGAACACTGGTCCCCTGAACAGATACAACACCGCTTAGCCTTGGAGAACAATCCGCTCCAATTGAGCTTCATCACGATCTACCGGGCGATTTGGAACGGAGTGTATGACCCGAAGAAGAAGTACCTGCGAAGACAAGAGCGATTCTCCTACCACCTGCGACGTAAGGGGAAGAAGAAGCGAACAAACGGAACTGATATCCGCCAAGGCCGCATACTGAATGCCGTTGGGATTTCTGAGAGGCCGGACGAGGCCAATGACCGGGCAGAATTGGGCCATTGGGAGGCAGATACCGTGGCCGGTACAAAAGGTGGAAGCCGTCTTTTGACGTTGACGGACAGGAAATCCCGTTTCCTGCTGACCGCCAAAGTACCAAACGCCGCCGCTGAAGTTGTCTGCGGCAAAATGACAGAACTTCTGTCTTCTTTACCTATTAACAAAGCCAAGACAGTGACGCCGGACCGGGGACGGGAATTCGCAGCTCACGGTGATGTCTCCCAGGCGTTGAAGCATATATCCTTCTTCTTCGCAGACCCTTATTCACCCTGGCAGCGAGGCACAAACGAAAACACTAATGGCCTGCTTCGTGAGTGCGTACCCAAATCTACGGACATATCTGCTATCCCGGATGCTGTGATCCAGCAGTTCGTCGATTCGCTCAACCGCAGACCACGCAAATGCCTTGGATGGCTTTCCCCTTACGAAATCTTTTTTGATTCCTTGTTGCACTTAACTTGACAATTCACAATCCAAATTTATTCGGCTCTGCGGAGCCGAACTCTGCGAGGCTTATGTATCAGGCACTATACAGAAAATACCGGCCGATGACGTTTGACGATGTGGTCGGCCAGGAACATATCACCTCCACGCTCAAGCGCCAGGTGGAGACGGGAAGGCTCTCCCATGCCTATCTTTTCAGCGGCACCCGCGGCACCGGCAAGACCACCTGCGCCCGTATTCTGGCCCGGGCCGTGAACTGCGAGCACCCGGTGAACGGCAATCCCTGCAACGCGTGTACCGCCTGCCGGGGCATTCTGGACGAGAGCATCCTGGACGTGGTGGAGCTGGACGCCGCCTCCCACAACGGCGTGGACGATGTGCGCGCCCTGCGGGACGAGGCCGTGTTTTCCCCCGCCACGGTGAAAAAGCGTGTGTACATCATCGACGAGGCCCACTCCCTGGCCACGTCGTCCATGGCGTTCAACGCCCTTTTGAAAATTCTGGAAGAACCGCCGGAGCACGTGATGTTCATCCTGTGTACCACGGCGCCGCAAAAAATACTGCCCACCATCGTCTCCCGCTGCCAGCGGCACAGCTTCACCCGTATCGAGCCCGTGGCCATCGCGGCGAGACTGTCTTACGTGGCGGCCGAGGAGCGCATGACCCTGGACCCGGACGCGGCGGAGCTTCTGGCCCGGATGGCGGACGGAGGCATGCGGGACGCGCTGAGCCTTCTGGACCAGTGCGCCGCCAGCGAACATATCGGCACGGCGGAGGTCCTCTCCGCCCTGGGCCTGGCGGGCAGCCGCCGGACGGTGGAGCTGCTGGACGCCATATGCGCCGGGAACACGGAAAAGGCCCTGACGCTGTTTGCAAAACTCTGGCAGGACGGCAAGGAGCCGGCCGGCATATTGGACGAGCTGAGCGGCCTGATGCGGGACGTGCTGCTTTTGCAGGTGGCCCCCAGGGGCGGCGAGGCGCTCTTGTCCGGCGTTTACGAGCCGGAGGTCCTGCGCCGGTTCGCGGCCATGCGCACCGGGTCGCAGCTCATGGACGGCATGAACGCCATCCGCTCTGCGGACCTGGGCGGCACGGACCCCCGCCGTGCGGCGGAGATGTGTCTGGTGAGCCTGTGCGTACCCGAGACGGGGGACACGCTGGCGGGCCTAAAAAACCGGGTGTCCCGGCTGGAGGCGGCGCTGCAAAATGGCGCGGCCCTTCCGGTGACCAAACCGGCGCCTGTGCGCGAACCCGAGCCGGAGCCTGAACCGATACCCGAACCGGAGCCCGACGTGCCCTGGTACACGGACGACGACGCGCCCCCGCTGGAACCGGGACCTGCGCCCGAACCGGAACCTGAACCGGAACCTGAACCGGCCCCTGCGCCAGCGCCCACGCCAGCCCCCATACAGGACAACGGCGCGGTGTGGGACGCGGTGGTCCGGGCACTGAACGGGAAGATGGACATGGGGGCCTACGCGATCCTGATGACCCCCACCCAGGTGTCCGGCGCTTACGACGGGGACACCCTGACCGTTTCCTTCGCCACGCCCATCGCCAAAATGATGCTGGACACCCCGGCCAACCAGGGCCTTTTCCGGCAGGAGCTGATGGCCGTGACCGGCAAGGACGGGCACGTGGTCTTCACCGACAAGCCCGCCGGGACCGCGCCCAAGCCGGACATGGGCAAGCTGGACGCGCTGAGTCGGTTCGGCAATATCAAGTTTGAATAAAAATCCATTGATATAGGAGAGTTGTGTTATGGGCAGAGGTGGCTCTTACCGCGGCGGCGGTTTCGGCGGCATGAATCAGGCCGCCATGATGAAACAGGCGCAGAAGATGCAGCGGGACCTGATGCAGATGCAGGAGGACCTGGAGCAGCAGACCTATACGGCTTCCGCCGGGGGCGGGGTGGTGAAGGCCACCGTGTCCGGCAAGCGGGAGGTGACGGAGATCGTCATCGACCCGGAGGCCGTGGACCCGGAGGACGTGGAGATGCTTCAGGACATGGTGGTCGCCGCCGTCAACGAGGCCCTGCGCCAGGCGGAGGAGGCCTCCGCCCAGTCCATGAGCCGGCTCACCGGCGGCCTGGGCGGTCTGGGGAATCTTTTCTGACATTCCCCACTTTCCAGATAAATAAGGAGGTTTGACAGATGGTTTGTCCCAATTGCAAGCATGAACTCAATCCTCAGGCGCGGGTCTGCCCCACCTGCGGTACGCCTGTCCCCGGCGCGCGGGTCCCCACCGTGACGGTCGCCCCGCCCAATCAGGGAGCCGCCGGGCCCGTGAAAAAGAAGAGCAAAGTCACCGCCGCCCGTGTGTTTACCATCCTGTTCTGCCTGATCGCCATGATCGCCAACGGCGCGCTGATCGCCTTCTGGTTTTTGCCCTCCATCCGGGTAGTCGGCGGCGTTGCCGAAGGCAGCGCCAACTCCATCACCCTCTACTCCATGTTCGATATCACCCGGGGAGCCGCGCCGTACCTTACATACGCGCTGATCGCCGAGTGCATCATATCCATCGTGTTCTGCATGATCCCCCTGTTCAGGAAATTCGCCAACCGCCGCCAGATGCTCATCGTCCCCAAGGTCATGTGCCTTCTGAGCGCGGCGTGCTACGCCACTCCCTATGTTGTGGCCCGGATCGTGCTGCAGGTCAACGCCCTTCTCAAGGGCGGCCAGGTCAGTCACGTCAACCCCTTCACCGCCATCTGCCTGGGGCTGTTCCTGCTGCTGTGGCTCACAAGCGAGCTGACCATCCGCAACCGCCACCTGGTCCAGTGGCGCAGGATCGAGGCCCTGCAGGACCAGCTCAACTCCTACGGCATCAAGCCGAATGTGTAAACAACCTCGTCTACCCGGCGCGTTGCAAACGCGCCGGGAATTTTTTTCTTGACAACGCGTTATCTATATGATATCATTTTGATATCATCCGACAAGGGAGGCACTGAGCATGGAAAAGAAATATACGGAAGAAGTACTTTTGACGAAGAAAAAGCATGGCATGCTGATGCTGCTGCTGGTGCTGGCGCTGTACGCGGCGGCCATCGCGGGCATCATCGCGGGCGCGTTGCACGAGCTCGTGGCGCTGGTAGTCGTCTGCGCGGTCTGGCTGGCCTTGGGCTGGATACTGCTGTGCGGCCTGCGGGTCCTGAAGCCCCAGGAGGCGCTGGTGCTGACGCTTTTTGGCAAGTACATCGGCACCCTGAAGGGCGAGGGCTTTTACTGGGTCAACCCCTTCTGCTCCGCCGTCAATCCCGCCGCGGGCACCAAGCCCAGCACCGGCAGCACCAACTCCGCCGGCCGGGGCAAGCTCTCCGGCGAGGGCGGCGTCAGCATCAACCTGGGCGAGCAGGGCGTCCCTATGCTCAGCAAGAAGCTGTCCATGAAGGTCATGACCCTGGACAACAACAAGCAGAAGATCAACGACTGCCTGGGCAACCCCGTGGAGATCGGCATCGTGGTCATCTGGCGCATCGTGAACACCGCCAAGGCCGTGTTCAACGTGGACAACTACGTGGAGTTTCTCTCCATCCAGACGGACAGCGCTCTGCGCAACGTGGTGCGCCTGTACCCCTATGACGTGTCCCCTAACGTGGACACCACCGGCGACGGCGTGGCCGACGAGGGTTCTCTGCGCGGGTCCAGCGAGGTCGTGGCCGAGCGCATCCGAAAGGAGATACAGGAAAAGGTGGATATGGCCGGCCTGGAGATCCTGGAGGCCCGTATCACCTATCTCGCCTACGCGCCGGAGATCGCCGCCGTCATGCTCCAGCGGCAGCAGGCCAGCGCCATCATCGACGCACGGAAGATGATCGTGGACGGGGCCGTGGGCATGGTGGAGATGGCCCTGGACAGGCTCAACAAGGGCGGCATGGTGGACCTGGACGAGGAGCGCAAGGCGGCGATGGTGTCCAATCTGCTGGTGGTCCTGTGCGGCAACAAGGACGCCCAGCCCATCGTCAACTCCGGGAGCCTCTACTGAGCCGTGGCCGATAAAACTGAGAAAAAACAGCTCCTGCTGCGCATATCCGGCAAGCTCTACGACCAGCTTGCCGCCTGGGCGGAGGACGATTTCCGCTCCGTCAACGGCCAGATCGAGTACCTGCTGACCCAGTGCGTCAGGGAGCGGCAAAAGTCCGGCCGCTATACGCCCCAGGACGAGCGGGAATAAAAAATTCACGCCAGGCCAGCGCTCTGTTTAGGGCGCTGGCTTTGTCTGTCAAAGAATTAGAAAATGAACGTAACGCAAGGGGGAGCTCGAGGGGGACGGGAGTCCCGCCTCGAATGGGATAAATAGCCGCCATGCGCACGCTGTGCGGGCGCGTGGGCAGCGAAGCGGCGTTTTTCGCGCCGCCCGCGGCGCAAAAAACACGGCGTGTTTGGCGCTGGCTTTTTTGTGAAAATAAACCCGGTTTTGTGACCAAAAGGCGGCCCGCTCCGTCTAACGGGTGAAGACAGGTACCTGGCGCACAACGACAGAAAAGGTAGGTGGAACATGTGACGAGCGAAGATTTTACCGCCCGGACGACGGCCATGACGGACACGCTGTACCGGGTCAGCTGCACGCTGCTGGACCGGGAGGCGGACCGGGAGGACGCGGTGCAGGAGGCCATATGCCGTGCCTGGGAACGGCGGGACAGCCTCAAACAGCCCCGGTATTTTCAGACCTGGCTGACCCGCATACTGATCAACGCGTGCTATGATCTGCTGCGGGACAGGAAGCGGTTGATCTGCATGGACGAGCTGCCCGACGGACCCGCCCCGGATACCGGGCCGGAGCAGTCCATGGACCTGGCCCGGGCGGTGGGGAGTCTGGAGCAGAGCCTCCGCCTGCCGGTGATCCTGTACTACGCGGAGGGCTTCTCGGTGGAGGAGATCGCCGGGATGCTGGGCCTGAGCCTGAGCGCGGCGAAAATGCGTCTGCACCGAGCCAGAGCCATTCTGCGCCAACGTCTGAGCGAGGAGGACGAGAATTTATGAACGACTGGAAGAATATTTACGGCCCCGTGCCGGAGAGCTTTGAGGATCGGGTACACGATACCCTGGCCGGCCTGGAAACGTCCCGGCCAGGCCAGCGGCCCCGGAAGATCGGCCGGACGCTGCTGATCGCGGCGGCGGTGGCCAGTGTGCTGTCCGTGACGGCCCTGGCGGCGGGACTGGACCGGGTGGGATTTTTCGACACCCTGTTCGGCACCGGCGCGGTGGTAAAGGAGCAGGCGGAGGTCACCCCCACACCCGCGCCGCCTGAACCTGAGGTGGCCGCCGACGGCACCGTGACGCAGGAGGCCTACGAGTACACCTGGCAGGACGGCTGGAACATCATCACCTCCGTCATGCCCGGCTACGAGCGGACCCCGGTGGATGAAGAGCTGGCGGAACGGCTCGTCGGCCCCTATGTCCAGGAGCTGGACCAGACCTTCTCCCTGCCCAACACCGGCGGGACCGGCGAGTACGCAGACCGGGAGAACACCTTTGGGGACATCACCGTCACCCTTTTGAGCTACGTCCAGGACGAGGCGGATACCGGCTATCTCTACTTCAGTGTGGAAAACCCGGACGGTTTGAAACTCCAGACCTGGGAGAAGCGGGGCTATACCGTGGCGGGCGAGAACAGCGTGAACTTCCTGGGCGGTACCGTCCGCGTACAGGCCGCATGCCGCGACCTGCTGGTAGACACGGAAAACTCCACCGATACGAAGGTCTACATCGGCGTGCCCATCGCCTTTGTGGGCGAGCACTTGGACACCCTGACGGTGGGGGACGCCTACCAGGAGGTGGGCGGCTACCAGGAGGAGTACACCCTGCACGCGGACCGGCTTGTCCCGGCCCGGACGGCCCAAGGCCAGTACGTGACCGTCGCGATCTCTCCCATGGGAGCGTGCCTGACGGCTGCGGAAGGCCAGATACAGGAAGTGTTGATAGACGCCCTGGACAGCTTCACCGTCACCATGACCGACGGCAATAAATATGTGGTGTTCCGGGACGGCGACGACAGCGCCGACGCGGTGGACAACACCACCTATCTCTGCGGCATGGACAACAAATCGGAGAACATGTGCTTCAACCGGATCATCGACCCGGAGCAGATCGCCTCCGTCACCGTCACGGTCATGACCGGCTGGGACGAAAACGGTCAGCCCGTCCGGGCCACGGAGACCATCGAATTCTGACATCGCCGGTGGGAATAAACACATACGCCAAGCCAGCGCTCTAAACTGGGCGCTGGCTTTCTCCGCGGTTGCAATCACGCCCGGTCCTGTGCTATTATGGTGGCACGACCCTTGACGTGGAGGAAATATATGAACGCTTGGACTAAGAGGATATTCGCCCTGGCGCTGGCCGCGGCGTGTGTGGCGGGCCTGGGCGCGGCCGGGTACGCTGCGGAGGACGAGCCGGAGGTGCTGCGGGTGGGCTT
Organism: uncultured Oscillospiraceae bacterium; assembly: GCA_947624385.1. Taxonomy (GTDB): domain Bacteria; phylum Bacillota; class Clostridia; order Oscillospirales; family Oscillospiraceae; genus CAJOIG01. The sequence continues at coordinate 5,210 of CANQJZ010000031.1, read as the reverse complement.
TTTCGCCTTCCCGGGCTATCAGACCGTGGACGACGACGGCCGCCGGAGCGGCTACGGCTACGAGTTTTTGCAGCGGCTGGCCATCCACGCCGGGTGGACCTATGAGTATGTGGGCTATGACGCGTCCTACGCCGACTGTCTGGACATGCTGCGGGATGGGCAGGTGGATATCGTCACGTCCGTGTCCAGAACGGCGGACCGGGAGCAGGAATTTCTCTTCTCCAGGCAGAACATCGGCTATAACTCCACCATCCTGACCGTGAAGGCGGGCAGCGAGAGGCTTTTGGAGGGGGACTACGACACCTACGACGGCATGACCGTGGGCATGCTGGAGGGCAACTCCAAAAACGCCAACTTTGAGAAGTACGCCGCCGCCCGCGGGTTTTCCTATGAGCCGGTTTATTTCGCCGGGCAGGAGGAACTGTCCGCCGCGCTGCAGGCGGGCACGGTGGACGCCGCGGTCACCGGCAGCCTGCGGGCGCTGGAAAACGAGTGGCTCATCGACTCCTTCGCCGCCAGCCCCTTTTATATCTGCTGCCGGAAGGACCGGCCGGACCTGATGGCCCAGATCAACGAGGCCATCGACGAGATGGACATGCACGACCCCAACTGGCGCAACACCCTGCACGATACATATTATTCCGCCGACCAGAGCGGCACCGTCGTCCTGAACGCCGGGGAGCGGGCCTATCTTGCCCGGCACCAGGCCTCGGGGGAAAAGCTGCGGGTGCTTTTCAACCCGGACCGGCCCCCGTACTGCTACTTTGAGGACGGCCAGGCCAAGGGCATCCTGCCCGCCATATTTGAACTGCTGGCCGGGCGGCTGGGCCTGGACTATGAATACATCCCGGTGGCGAGCCGGGCCGAGTATTATACGCTCCGGGCCGAGGACACGCCGGACGTGGTCCTGGACTTCATCGGCGACTATTACCTGGCGGAGCGGGAGGGGTACAAGATCACCGTGCCCTACTTCCAGACCAACCTGTCCCGCCTGACCCTGGCGGACTTCACCGGACCGGTACAGCGAATGGCCATGATGGAGCAGGCCGAGGGCATCAACAACTACACCGCCCTGCGCTATCCGGACGCGGAGCGGGTCTGGTGTACCGACTCCGGCCAGTGCGTCCGGGCCGTGCTGGACGGCCAGGCGGACGCCACGTTCCTTTACTCCTACGCCGCCGAGCGGTTCGTGCAGCAGGACGTGCGCAACCGGCTGTCCTCCACCGTCTTTGGGGAGACGTCCCTGTCCTACGCCGTGGGGACCGGCGTGCAGGGGGGACGGTATCTTCTGTCCATCCTGGACAAGGTGGCGAGCCGCCTTTCCGTGGCGGAGATCGACGCCATCATCGCCGACCAGATCGACGCCGGCGTGGACGACGGGGTGAGCCTTGTGGCCGTTCTCTACCAGCACCCGACCTATGTGCTGGTGGGCGTGACGTTTTTGCTGTTGTTCCTGTTCGCCCTGGCGATGCTGACGGCCCGGACCCAAAACCAGCGGCACCTGCAGCAGAAGATCGCCCGTGCCACGGCGGAGCTGGAGGCCAAGACGGAAGAGCTGTCCCTGGCGCTGCAGGCGGCGGACGCCGCCAACCGGGCCAAGACTACCTTCCTCAATAACATGTCCCACGATATCCGCACGCCCATGAACGCCGTCATCGGCTATACGGCCCTGGCCGCCGCCCACCTGGACGACCGGGCGCGGACCCAGGACTATCTGGCCAAGATCGCCCAGGCGTCCAACCATCTTCTCAGCCTTATCAACGATGTTCTGGACATGAGCCGTATCGAGTCGGGCAAGGTGACCATCAACGAGCGGCCCGAGAGCCTGATGGAGATATTGCAGGAGCTGCGCAATATCATCCAGGCCGATATCCACGCCAAGAACATGGACCTGTTCATCGACACGGTGGACGTGACGGACGAAAAAGTGTACTGCGACAAGCTGCGGCTCGATCAGATCCTGCTGAACCTCAGCTCCAACGCCGTCAAGTTCACCCCCGTCGGCGGCAAGGTGGCCATCCTGGTCACCCAAAAGCCGTCCCGGTCCCCGGAGCGGGGGCTATATGAGTTCCGTGTGAGCGACAGCGGCATCGGCATGAGCCCGGAGTTTGCCAAGAGCGTGTTCGAGCCCTTTGCCCGGGAGCAGACCTCCACCGTCAGCGGCATCCAGGGCACCGGCCTGGGCATGGCCATCACCAAGAACATCGTGGACATGATGGGCGGGACCATTCTGGTCCAGAGCGAGCAGGGCAAGGGCACCGTGTTCACCGTGCAGCTGGAGCTGCGCTTTGCCGGCCAGCACCGGGACATGACCCCCATCGCGGAGCTGAAGGGCCTCCGGGGCCTTGTGGTGGACGACGACATGGTCTGCTGCCAGAGCGTGTCCAAGATGCTGCGGGAGATAGGCATGCGGGCCCAGTGGGCCACCTCCGGCCGGGAGGCCGTGGCGCGCACCACGGAGGCGGAGGAGATGGCCGACCCCTTCGAGGTATACATCGTGGACTGGTCCATGCCGGAGATGAGCGGCGTGGAGACGGTGCGTCAGATACGCGCCCTCGTGGGGGACGAGTCCCCCATCATCCTCATGTCCGCCTACGACTGGTCGGACATCGAACACGAGGCCCGGCAGGCCGGCGTCACCGGCTTCATCAGCAAGCCGCTTTTCGCCTCGGACCTGCACGAGACGCTGGAGCGCAGTCTGGGCCGGGCCGCGGGCAAAGCGCCCGCGCCGGATGAACCGCGCCAACAGGAGGACAGCTTCGCCGGCAAGCGCATTTTACTGACCGAGGACAACGAGCTCAACCGGGAGATCGCCGTGGAGCTTCTCACCGAGGCCGGGTTCGCCATGGAATGTGCCGAGAACGGCCGCCAGGCCGTGGACATGGTCGCCGCGGCCCAGCCGGGGTACTACGACCTGGTCCTCATGGACATCCAGATGCCCATCATGGACGGCTACGAGACCGCGCGGGCCATCCGTGCCATGCCGGACCCGGACCGGGCCGGCGTCCCCATCGTCGCCATGACGGCCAACGCCTTCGGGGAGGACCGGGCCCGGGCGCTGGAGGCGGGCATGAACGCCCACCTGGCCAAGCCCATCGACCTGGACAAGACGCTGGCGGTGCTGCGGGCATTGTTGTCCGGGGAGAACTGAGATAGTTAAAAAATGCAATAAGTTTCCGCCGCCTCTGAAAAATTCAGGGGCGGCGGCGGATATTATAGGTGAAAAGCTTTTCGAGAGGAAACGGCGGCATGTTGTCAAAGGAGCGGTTCACGGCGGCGGCCCAAAAGTACATGGACATGATCTTCCGTCTGGCCTTCAGCTACCTGAAAAGCCGGGAGGACGCGGACGACGTGACACAAAACGTGCTTTTGGCCCTGTACAAAACGGATAAGGATTTTGAAAGCGCCGAGCACATGAAGGCGTGGCTCATCCGGGTGACGGTCAACGAGTGCAAGAAGATGCTGCGCTCACCCTGGCGGCGCCGGGGCGAGCCGTTGGAGGACTATGAAAACGCCCTGGGTTTCCAGGCCCCGGAGGACCGGGAGCTGTACGACGCCATTATGGCCCTGGACGCAAAATACCGCACTGTGATCGTGCTCTACTACTACGAGGGCTATTCCATCCGGGAGACTGCCCAGCTTCTTGGCGTCCCGCCCGCCACGGTGGGCACCCGCCTTGCCCGGGCCAGACAACAGCTGAAATTCACCTTGACGGAGGCTGACAGACTATGACGGAAAGAGAACGCGTCCGGCGGGCCCTGGAGCCCCTTCACGCCTCCGACCATACCCTGGAGGAGGTTTATGCGATGATCGACAGAGACAAAGCGGTAAAGCACTTAAAGCGAACGGGCCGGAACACCCTGCGGACCATCCTGATCGCGGCGGCCATGATACTGGCTCTGAGCGTGACGGCCTACGCCGTTGGTGAATATACGGGCTTTTTCGAGGCCGTCTTCGGCGGCGAGGACGCGGGCCGTCAGACCTACGATCTGGCCCTGGACAGCTGGGATGAGAATGGTGATCAAAAGACTATGCAAATCGTCACCGAGGGTGAGCCGGTGGACCAGGAGACGGCCCAGCGGGTGCTGGACGGCAGCGTGGCCGGGGGCGCGTCCGTCACCGCGGGGGACGTGACGTGCGCGGTGGAGAACATCGTCCTGGCGGACAACGGCGTGGGCGCGCTGACCTACACCGTGGAGGCCCCCGACGGTCTGCCGGACATGACCGTAACGGACCCGGTGTGGGGGTACTTCTACTGGGACGACGCCTATGCCGTCTCCGCCGACGGCAAAATCGGTCTGCTCAACGCGCCCGTCCTTCGCGTACCCGGCGAGGGCCGCTTTGGGGGCATGGTGGACGAGCGGACCGCCCTTGTGAGCGCCACGGAGACGAAGATCGAGGCCACGGTCTATATGGCCCTGTTCGGGGACGAGAGCTGGCCGGAGGCGCTGGACGTTTATTTCTTCCTGGATGAGAAGCAGAACAAGGCGGAGGAGTATAAGCTCACGCTCACTCTGCCGGAGCCTGCACAAACGACAGCGCTGACGGCGGAGGATGGCTGGACCGCCAGACTGTCCCCCATGGGGCTGGTGATAGAGCCGCCGGCGGACAACCCCTACGGCAACGACTACGGCTTTGGCGATCTTATCGTCCACATGTCCGACGGCAGCGAGTACGCGGTGGAGCGGGCCGAGCCCTACACGGTGAACGACCGGGTGGGCACCATCCACGAGGGCGTGCAGCGCCTGGTGTTCAACCGGCTCATTGACCCTGCGCAGGTGACCAGCGTCACCGCCGTGGGCAGCGGCCAGGGCTACCGGGACGAAAACGGCCAGCCGGTCCCCTGGGACCAGGTCTCCCCGGACGGCAACACCCTCCGCCCCGGCCTGACCGAGTTTGAGGACGAACTGGACCTGACGTTTTCAAAATAAGCAACGACCGCCTCCCGGGAGGGAGGCGGTTGCAATTTGACGAACGCTGTGGTATCCTGTCCACGGTGCTTTGCACCAGGGCGCTGAACAACGGCGGCGGTTGGCCACGATCCCCGAAAGGGGGTGAGGCCATGCGAATTACGCTACATATCGGACCTTATCGGGTCACGATCATAGTCGTGAGAAGCAGAAACCGCCACCCTGAACCGCGCCCCGTCAAGCAGACAGTGAAAAAGAATGAGTTTTCTCAGCCAGCAGGGAACTGCTGGCTGCTTTATG
>CANQJZ010000030.1 GCA_947624385.1 uncultured Oscillospiraceae bacterium | reverse complement strand
CTGCTGCTGGCGGTGCTGGAAAAGCGGGGCGGCATGAACGTGAACGCCTGCGACGCCTATATGAACGTGGTGGGCGGTCTGACGCTGGACGAGCCCGCCGCTGACCTGGCCGCGTGTCTTGCCATCGCGTCCAGCTTCCGGGACGCGCCCTTGCCGGACAAGCTGGCCGCCGTGGGGGAGGTGGGCCTGACCGGGGAGATACGCTCTGTCCAGGCATTGGACCAGCGCCTTTCGGAGATTGCCCGCCTGGGCTTCACCCAGTGCGTGATACCCGCCCGGGTCCGCGGGGAGCTGAAAACGCCCAAGGGCCTGGAACTCATTCGCGTGCGGACCCTGCGGGAGGCCGTGGAGAAGACGCTGTGACGGTCCTGATAGGGGAGAGATACCGGCCAAAACTGGCCCAAACCATTGCGGCCCAAGGGATAGACGTGTTTTGGCTTCCTGATAACGCCGCGCTGGACAAGCGGCTATCCGGTCACACGGACCTGAGCGTTTTCGTGTGTGATAAAAACGCCGTCGTTGCCAGGGCGCTTTACGCCTCCGACTTTGTGAAGTATTTAACTAATAGGGGATACGCCGTCCGACCGTCCGCTGAACAGGGCCCGGACTATCCCCGCGACGCGGGCCTGTGCGTGTGTTGGACAGGCAAGTATACGATTTATAATGAAGCGACAGCGGACCCGGCCGTCCTGGACATCATGGCTGGCGTTCCGGTAGCCGTGTCCCAGGGTTATACAAAATGTGCTGCGCTGGTCGCGGATGACCATTCCATCGTCACGGCGGACGCTGGCGTCTCCAGAGCCGCGAAAAACGCCGGGATGGACGTGTTGGACATCACGCCGGGATACATTCGGTTGGACGGCTACGAGTACGGCTTCATCGGCGGCGCGTCATTTATAATAGATGCACACACGATCGCGTTCACCGGCACGCTGGACGTACACCCGGACAGGGACCGTATTATCGACTTTCTGGCCGCGCACGGCAAAAAGCCGGTTTTCCTCACGGACGAGCCCATATTTGACATTGGCGGGGCCATATCGGTCTAGCCCTCCCCTAAATTCGGCATAATATTAATTATGCCGAATTATTTGTGTATTTTGCCACTTTACAAGGCTTTCCTCCTCTGCTATTATTAACATAATTCGGAGGATGTGCCTATGAGCTATCGGGACGAGGCCCCCCAGGTGCTGCGGGAATTTCTCGTGTACCACGACACCATCAAAGGCCAATCGGAAAAAACCGTGGATTCGTATTTTATGGATCTGCGCACATTCACGCGGTATCTTTACATAGCGCGGGATCTTGTCCTGCGGGACACGCCGCTGGAAGACGTGGACATCAGCCGCGCCGATTTGGACTTCTACGGCAAGGTGACGCTTTCAGAGGTCTACGACTTTCTGGCGTATCTGTCCCGTGACCGGGAACTGAACGCCGCGTCAAGAGCCCGGATGATCACCAGCCTGAAGGGCTTTTATCGGTATCTCACCGTCAAGACGAAACAGCTCGCCGTTGACCCGGTCCAGGACCTGGACACGCCAAAGCTGCAAAAGTCCCTCCCCCACTATCTGACCCTGGAGGAAAGCCAGCGGCTTTTGAACGCCGTGGACGGGAAAAACAAGGAACGGGATTATTGCATTTTGTGCCTGTTTCTCAACTGCGGGCTGCGTATCTCGGAGATGGTAGGCCTGGACCTTTCCGACATCCGGCAGGACAGTCTGCTGATACACGGCAAGGGCAACAAGCAGCGGGTGGTCTACCTGAACGACGCCAGCGTCCAGGCGCTGAACGACTGGCTGGCCGTCAGAAAGGACATCGCCACCACGGACAAAAAGGCCGTGTTTCTCTCCGCCCGACGCAAGCGCATCAGCGTAGACGCCGTGCAGGTGATGGTCCACAAGACGCTGCTGCGGGCCGGTCTGGACGCCAGCCATATCTCCCCTCATAAACTGCGGCACACCGCCGCCACGCTGATGCTGCAAAACGGCGTGGACGTGCGCACGCTGCAGGAGCTTTTGGGCCACGAGAGCCTCAATACAACCCAGATCTATACCCATATCGCCAACGCGGAACTGAAAAAGGCCGCCGCCGCCAATCCCCTGGCCCGGTTCGAGCCGACTAACGCCGATCCGGAGGACTGACCGCCTATGGTATTCTCCAGCATTCTGTTCATGTTCATATACCTGCCCGTCGTGCTGGCGGTGTACTATATCGTCCCGACCCGGTGGCGGAACCTGTGGCTGTTCGCCGTGAACCTGGTGTTTTACGGCTGGGGCGAGCCGGTGTACATCCTGCTGATGGTGTTTTCCATATGCTTAAACTACGTCAGCGGCCTGCTCATCGGAAAATACCTGCCGGACCGCCGCCCGCGGGCCAGGCTGGTGCTCATCGTCAACACGGCCCTCAACCTGGGCATGCTGTTTTTCTTCAAGTACTTTGACCTGGTGGCGGAGACCCTGAGCGCCATTCCCGGCGTGGACATACCCACCCTGGGCCTGACGCTGCCCATCGGCATATCGTTTTACACCTTCCAGACCATGAGCTACCCCATCGACGTGTATCGGGGCGACGGGCATGTGCAGAAAAATTTCATCAAATTCGGCACCTTCGTGGCCCTGTTTCCCCAGCTGATCGCGGGTCCTATCGTCCGGTATAAGGACATCGCCGAACAGTTGGACGAACGGCACGAGAGCGTGGACAAGTTCGCCCAGGGCGTGCAGCGGTTCATCGTGGGCCTTGGGAAAAAGGTGCTCGTCGCCAACAACGTTGGCATGCTCTGGGACGTGTATGCAAACGCCGCACCCGGCGAGCTCACCTTTGTGGGCTCCTGGCTGGCCGCTATCGCCTTCTCCCTGCAGATCTACTTCGACTTCTCCGGCTATTCCGATATGGCCATCGGCCTGGGCAAGATGCTGGGGTTCGAGTTTTTGGAGAATTTCAACTACCCCTATATCTCCCGCACGGTGACAGAGTTCTGGCGGCGCTGGCATATCAGCCTGGGCACCTGGTTTAGGGACTACGTCTATATCCCCCTGGGCGGCAACCGCAAGGGTCTTTCCCGCCAGCTTGTGAACATCCTGATCGTCTGGGCGCTGACGGGGCTTTGGCACGGGGCGAGCTGGACGTTCCTGTTCTGGGGGCTTTACTACGCCTTCTTCCTGATATTGGAGAAGCTTTTCCTGCTCAAATGGCTGGACAGGCACCACGCCGTCGGCCACGTGTACACGCTCCTGGTGGCCATCTCCGGCTGGGTCATCTTCCAGCAGACCAGCGTGGACCAGACGCTGGTGTTCTTCAAGGCCATGTACGGCTTCGGCGCGGCTGGATTCTGTTCGAGCAAGGACCTCTATTATCTGGCCGGGTTCGGCGCGATGCTGCTGGCGGCCTGTTTTGCGAGCCTCCCCGTGGGCAGATCGCTTTTCGCCCGCCTGCCGGAGAAGTTCCGGGCCGTGGCCGTGCCGGTGCTGGTGGCGCTGGTGCTGACCGTCGCCACCGCCTATATGGTGGACTCCACCTATAACCCCTTCCTCTACTTCCGGTTCTGAGGTGTGCCTATGAACAGAAAAGCCAATATCATCATTATCGCGGTATTTGTGCTCTTTCTCGGGGCGTTCGCTCTGCTGCAGCCCATAATGCCGGACGTGGAGTTTTCCCAGCAGGAGAATAAATATCTGCAAACCCTGCCCGACTTCTCCCTGGACGCGCTGGCGGACGGGGATTTCACCGCGGATTTTGAGAAATACACCACCGACCAGTTCCCCTTCCGGGACGCCTGGGTGGCGCTGAAGGCCCGGTGCGAGCTCTTGACTGGCAAGCGTGAGAACAACGGCGTCTACTATTGCGACGGCGGCGTGCTCATCCCGGACTTTGACGCCCCCGCGAAAGAGACGGTGGACAAAAAGATCGGCTATCTGAACGCCCTGGTGGACGGCACGGACATACCGGTCTATTTTGGCCTGATACCCGGCGCGGGTGAGGTGCAAGCCTCCCTCCTGCCGAAAAACGCCCCCATGGACAGCCAGCAGACCGTCATCGACTGGGCCTATGGCGCGAGCCGGGCGCACAACATCGACGTGCAGTCCGCCTTGAGCGCCCACAAGGACGAGTACATCTTCTACCGCACGGACCACCACTGGACGAGCCTGGGCGCGTTTTACGGCTATGGGGCGCTGTGTGAGGCCATGGACCTCCCTGCCCCCTCCCTGGCCTCCTACGACCGCCAGACGGTCTCTGAGGACTTTTACGGCACGTCCTATTCCTCCTCCGGTTTTGCCTGGGTGCGGCCGGACGCCATCGAGACATTCGTCCCGGACGACGGCTCCGTCACGGTGCTGAACTGCGAAAAGGACCCGCCCGCCGCTGGACCATTGTACGACACGTCGTTTCTGGACGTGAAGGACAAGTACTCCATGTTTCTGGGCGGCAACTGCGCCCTGCGCAGCATCGAGACGGGTCACGACGGCCCCTCCCTGCTGCTCATCCGGGACTCCTACTCGGACAGTCTTGCCCCCTTCCTGCTGGAGAATTTCTCCCGCGTCGATCTGATGGACCTGCGCTATTACCGCGGCTCCCCGGCGCAGTACGCCGAGGAAAACGGTTTTGACAGTATTTTGGTGCTCTACAGCGTCAGCACCTTTTCCACGGACAGGAATCTTTACATGCTGGCGCCCGAAATGGAGGGTTTTTGAGATGAAAGTATCGCTGGAGCCCGGCGCCTATATGCCCACGCGGGCCCACGCCACCGACGCGGGACTGGACCTTTATGCCCGGGAGGCCGTGACCATCCCGGCCCGCGGCCGCGCCATTGCGGATACGGGCGTGCGCGTGGCCATCCCGGCCGGTTACGTGGGCATGCTCAAGAGCAAGAGCGGCCTGAACGTAAAAAAGAACATCCTGGGCGAGGGCGTAATAGACGCGGGCTATACCGGCCCTATCGTGGTCAAGCTCTACAACCAGGGCGACGAGGACGTGACTATTGAGGCGGGGATGAAGCTCATTCAGCTTGTGATCCTGCCCATCCTGACGCCGGAGCTGGAGCTGGTGGATTCTCTGGACGACACCGAGCGGGGCGACGCGGGCTTCGGCAGCACCGGGGCGTAATGGCGGCTTCAGCCGCACACTATAAGGCTCCCTTGTGCAAAGGGAGCTGTCAGCGCCGAAGGCGCTGACTGAGGGATTGTTACCAGTCTGAAAGTAACCTCTGCACTGGTAACAACCCCTCCGAGCCGCCTTGCGGCGGCCCACCTCCCCTTGCACAGGGGAGGCTTTCAAAGTGGTGTGCGCCTGCGGCGCAATATAAAAAGGCTGAGTACTATGCTTAAAAAGAAGCGCAAAACGGTCGCAGTTTTATTGGTGGCTGCATTCATTGTGATCGCTGCGGTGGTTTGGGTCTGCACGCCTGGGGAACGGGTCGCCCTGTTTGTCCGAGCACATAATGAAGCTCTGTCTGAAATTGCTTCCGCGTGTTTGGCCGGGGACATTTCCACCGAACGCTATCGCGGGGTAAGAGTCGGCGGCCTGTATGACGGGGAGCACCCAATCGTCCAGTTTTATACCTTTGGCTGGGGCCTGGTCCCATATATGGGGTTCTACTACTCGCCTGACGACACACCCACGGCGTTTCAGAATGCAAACGCCGCGTTAACGCCTGCGGGCGATGACAGATGGGAATGGACGGACGGAACGGATAACCGCGGTATGACAGAGAAAATCGACGACTGCTGGTATTATTACGAGGCATGGCTTTGAAAAAACGGGGACTGCTGCAAAAAACGCAGCAGCCCCTGTTTTATTTGCGTGACAAGCGAGATGTTTCAGCCATACCCGTGGGTAGCGTGTCTCCACTTCCCATCGTTGTCCCGAACAAGGATCCATTGCCAATCCTCATAGGTGGAGTTTGGCGCCAGAGAACCGTCTCCGCCCGACGAATCCACATCAAAGTCTGAGTAAAGAACGATGGCCTCATCGGCGTCATATCGCTCCGCCCACTCATCAAACTCGGCAGAAAAAGTATCACCCGGATAATAGAGCTTTGTAAGGGTGCAGCCGTCAAACTCCCTGGAAAAATAGTCCTTCACTGTCTGAAACGCCGATTCGATCTCATCGTCTGTGTATATCTCCGAGGGCTTCCAGTCCGGGATCTCCACACCGTTGACCTTTCCTCCGCTGCAAGAGGACAGAAGCAGCATAAGGAAAAGCGCAAGGGGGATCATGGTCTTTTTCATAATAATATTCCTTTCACGCCTCCGCCGCTGAAGAGCTCTCCCCTTTTTCCGCAGGCTCCGGCTCCCTGGGCGGCGGCGCGGAGACCGGGAAAACCAGCTCCGCTTTGAACAGGTCCCCGTCCAATGTGAGCCGCATCTCGCCGCCCATGAGCTCCGTAAGGCTCCGGGCGATGGACAGGCCCAGGCCGCTGCCCTCTGTGCTGCGGGAGCTGTCCCCCCGGACAAAGCGCTCCATCAGCTCGTCGGCGGGCATGTCCAGCGGCGCGTGGGAGGTGTTTTTCACCGCGATGACCGTCTGTCCCTCCCGCTCGGTCAGGTCAAAATAGGCCCGGGTGCCCGGCTGGGCGTATTTGATGATGTTGGTGATGAAGTTGTCCAGCACCCGGCCCAGCAGCCGCCCGTCCGCCAGGACCCATGTCTCCTGCTCCGGCGTGTGGATCACCGGCTCCACGCCGGCGCCGGTGAGACGTTCGGCGTACTCCCCCACCGACTGCTCCAAAAGCTCCCGCACGTCCAGTATCTCCGCGTGTACCGGTATGACGCCGCTGGCGGCCTTGGACGCCTCGATCACGTCCTCCGTCAGCTTCTTCAGCTTGGCGCTCTGCCTGTCCAGCACGTCCAGATATTCCCGGCGGGTCTGCTCCGGCAGGTCCTCCCGCTTTAATAGCTCGATGTAGTTGATGATGGAGGTCAGAGGCGTTTTCAGGTCGTGGCTCACGTTGGTGATGAGCTCGGTTTTCATCCGCTCACTGCGCAGCCGCTCTTCCACCGCCAGGGCCATCCCGTCGCCGATGCTGTTCAGGTCCCGGCCCAGGTCACGCCAGATAAAATGCAGCTGCTTTTCGTTGACCTTGTAGGCCAGGTCCCCCGACGCCAGCGCGGCCGACGCGCCGCGTATGTGCCTCTGCTCCCGGTCCCAGCGGATGTAGCACAGAAATACCACCGCGTCAAACGCCATCAAAACCAGGATGATGCGGGTGGTGCTGTAGTTAAAAAGGGCATAGACAGCGCTCAGCAGCAAAAAGGCGGAATAGGGCAGCATCGCGCTCAGCAGCAAAAGCAGGTGTATCGCGACCACGCCTGACACCAGCGCCACAGGCGTGACCTTTTTCACCACCCGCCGCGTCAGCAGCCGCTCCGGGAACACCCCGGCGGAGAGCTGATTTGCCAGTATGAGCGCCAGCGCGCCGGCGTACCACAACAGGAAGATCATCTGGAACTGATTCTGGTAGATATGCAGCAGACGCAGGACCTCCCGCACCATCGTGCCCAGCGCGTCATAGAAGAACACAGACGCCAGCGTCGGCACGACGAGCAGACCCACCGCCGCCACGTCAAAGGGCAGCCGACCCAGAACAGTGAGCGCGCCACGCTTTCCCAGCCTGGCCGCGCCTATGATACCAACGGCCAGCGCGGCGGCGCTCATCAGCGTCAATATGACGCCCAGCGGCAGGAACAGCCGCCGCATGGGGAATACTTCGTTGAAGACGTAATACTCCCGGTAGCAGCCCCCATATGGCTGGACGGGCAGGTTCACAAACCCCCGCAGATGATAGTTTGTCTCCCGGCCCTGGACCGTGACCGGTGCGCCGTAGTCGGCGACAAAATAGGAGTTGTCCGTGGTGGTGTCCGCGTAGAGCTGGCCGGTCTGGTAGTCCTCCACCATATAGGAAAACGCGCTGCCTGCGTAGCTGCCCAGGGTCTCGTTGCCGGGGTCTTCCAGCCACGTCACGTTCGCCGCCACGAAATTCAGCGCGTCCAGGACATAATCCCGGGCCATATTTGTATCGGCGAAGGTGAAATCGTCGCCGAACCAGCCGTCCTGGAGCACATATCGATAAAGCCCCAGCGTCAGCACCGCCCCGGCGGAGAACAGGAAAAACAGGGCCAGCGCCAACAGCCTGACCCATAGCTTCTCCATCAGCCGAAACATCCGGTCACCCCTCCAGCTTGTAGCCCTTGCCCCAGACCAGCTTCAAATACTGGGGCATCGCCGGATTGATCTCCAGCTTTTCCCGCAGGTGCCGGATGTGTACCGCCACGGTCCCCTCGGCCCCCATGGGCTTGTCGTTCCACACCCGGCGGTATATCTCCCGGCTGGAGAAAACCTTGCCGGGGTTTTCCATGAAGAACTTCAGGATGTCGTATTCCTTGGGGGTGATGGTGATCTTCTCCCCGTCCACGGACACCACTTTGTTCTCGTCGTCCAGCTCGATGCCGCCGATGACCAGCACGGACGGCCGGTCCGTCATGGTGGCCGAGTGCATATAGCGGCGCAGGATCGCCTTGACCCGGGCCAGGACCTCCTGGGCGTTGAAGGGCTTGGTCACATAGTCGTCCGCCCCAAGCTCCAGGCCCATGATCTTGTCCTCGTCCTCGCTCTTGGCCGTCAGCAGTATCACAGGCACGCTGCTGGTCTCCCGCAGCCGTTTCAGCGCGGACACGCCGTCCATCTCCGGCATCATTACGTCCAGAATGACCAGATGGACCTCTTCCCTGTCCATCAGCTCCAGCGCCTCCAGGCCGTTGGCGGCCTCCAGCACGTTATATCCGTCTCCGGTGAGGTAGATGCGCAGCGCCCGACGGATGTCGTTGTCATCGTCGCAGACAAGCACGGTGTACACGTCTATCGCCTCCTCCATCCTTCTGTATGAATAGTAACACAAGTTACAAAAAGATGAAAGAGAAAAGTTCTTAAGAATTTCTTAAATATGACAAAAAATGACGCCCCGGATACAATATCCGGGGCGCCAGCCGTAATAATCTGTCATTTATTAGGCACCTGGGTCTCCCGCAGCATAAACGCCCGCAGGGAGTTGAGCACGGCCAGCAGGGCCACGCCCACGTCCGCGAACACGGCCAGCCACAGCGGGCATGTCCCGAACATGTCCCAAATCAGGATGATGAGCTTGAACGCCAGGGCGAACACGATGTTCTGCCAGACGATGGAGCGGGTGTGCCTGGCCGCGGCCATAGCCGTTACCACCTTGGACGGCGACGCGCCCATGATGACCACGTCGGCCGCCTGGATGGCGGCGTCGGACCTGGCCCCGTGCAGGCTCACGCCCACGTCCGCCTGGCGGATGCACTCGGCGCTGGTCTCCGCGTCGCCCACGAACATCAATGTCCCCCGCCTGATCTGGCGGTTCTGGATCTGCTTGACCACAGCCACCTTCTCGTTGGGGGGCAGCTCGGGATAGAACTCCTCGATGCCCACCTGGCGGGCAAACTTCTCCGCGGCGGCGGCGCTGTCGTCGGCCAGCATGGCGATCTGCCGCTGCTTGTCCCAGGACAGGACCGTCACCGTACCGGAAACATCGGGCTTGGCCACGCTGCCGAACAGGATACGGCCCGCGTACTGCCCGTTGATGGCCAGATACACGCAGTCCTCCCCGGACGCGTCAGGACCTGGGTCCACGCCGTTTTCCTTCAGGAAATCCAGCGTCCCCAGGACGATCTGGCCGCCCTCTACCTCCGCCGTGATGCCGAAGCCTTCCTCGCTCTGATGGAAGCTGCGGATGAGCTCGATGTAGATGACGCCCTTGTAGGCGGCCTTGACGGCCTCCGCGTAGGCGTGGTCGGAGTAAGCGCAGGCGTGGGCCGCGATACGCAAAAATACGTCCGCGTCCACCCTCTCGCTCTTGACGGCCACCACGCGCAGCCCCTCATCTTCCAGCGCGCCGGTCTTGTCAAAGACTACCGCCCGGACACGGGACACGTCGTCCATCGCGCAGGTGTTTTTGAACAAAATGCCCTGCCGGGTGGCGCCGCCGATACCGGCGAAGTAGCTCAGCGGGACGGAGATTACGATGGCGCAGGGACAGGCGATGACCATCAGCACCAGCGCCCGATACACGCCCTCCGCCACGGTCGTGTGCAGCGCCAGCGGGGACACCACGGCGATGACCGCCGCGATGCCCAATACCACCGGCGTATAGATACGCGCAAAGTGGGAGATAAATTCCTCCGTGCGGCCCTTGGGTCCCCGGTCGGAGCGCACGTCCGCCAGGACGGCGCTGGCCTCCGGAGAGCGGTTCTCCATGAGCCCCTCTATGTTCTGGCGGACCTTTGCCACGGCATAGCCCTGGAAAAGCTCGCCCAGCTGGTAGAGGATCATCACGCTGGCGCCCTCGCTGGCCTGGCGTATTATCACGGAGGCCACGGCGACGACGCTCATGAGAAGACTCTCGTCCAAAAGGTGCTTATGGAAGATGTTCGCCACGGCCCGGATGAACACGTCGTACCCGGCGCATAAGATCGCCAGCACGTTCAGCACGACGCTCAGCCAGGGCAGCAGTTCCTCGGAAACCAGACCGCCCACGAAGAACACGACCGACGCGGCCAGCCGCCAGACCATCACCGTGTCGAAGCCGTGGTGCTCGTGGTGATGCTCCTGCATGCAGCTGTCGCATGTGCAGTCGTGTCCGTGACCGGCCACGGCCTCTTTTATCTCCCGGATAAAACTCATGAAATCAGGCCTTGCCGGCGCAGCCCAGCACGTCCACCAGCTTGTGGCGTACCAGCTCCTTGATGTTGGCGCGGGCGGGCTTGAGGTACTCGCGGGGGTCGAACTTGTCGGGGTGCTCGTCGAAGAACTGGCGGATGGTGCCGGTCATGGCGAGGCGCAGGTCGGAGTCGATGTTGATCTTGCACACGCTCAGCGTCGCGGCCTTGCGCAGCTGTTCCTCGGGGATACCCACGGCGTCGGGCATCTTGCCGCCGTGCTCGTTGATCATCTTCACGTAGTTCTGGGGCACGGAGGAAGAGCCATGCAGCACGATGGGGAAGCCGGGCAGGCGCTTGGAGACCTCTTCCAGCACGTCGAAACGCAGGGGAGGCGGCACCAGGATGCCCTTTTCGTTGCGGGTGCACTGGGCGGCGGTGAACTTGTAAGCGCCGTGGCTGGTGCCGATGGCGATGGCCAGGCTGTCGCAGCCGGTCTTGGAGACGAACTCCTCGACCTCCTCAGGGTGGGTGTAAGAGGAATCCTCGGCGGAGACCTTCACCTCGTCCTCCACGCCAGCCAGGGTGCCCAGCTCGGCCTCCACGACCACGCCGTGGTCATGGGCATACTCGACCACCTTGCGGGTGATCTCGATGTTCTCGGCAAAGGGCTTGGAGGAGGCGTCGATCATGACGGAGGTAAAGCCGCCGTCGATGCAGCTCTTGCAGGTCTCAAAGTCGGGGCCGTGGTCCAGGTGCAGCACCACGGGGATCTCCGGGCATTCCGCCACGGCGGCTTCCACCAGCTTCACCAGATAGGTGTGGTTGGCGTAGGCGCGGGCGCCCTTGGACACCTGCAGGATCACGGGGGCGTGCTCTTCCCGGCAGGCCTCGGTGATGCCCTGAACGATCTCCATGTTGTTGACGTTGAAAGCGCCGATGGCGTAGCCGCCGTCATAGGCTTTCTTGAACATTTCGGTGGATGTTACGAGAGGCATAATAAAATCTCTCCTTCACAAAAAATTTTTGCGCCCTTTATTTTAACGCATATTTGTGCTATAATCAACAAAAACATTTTATTTGGAGGGAAAATTATGCCTGAAAAACTTGTTGGGGCCTGCATCATCGGCCAGTCCGGCGGCCCCACGTCCGTCATCAACGCCAGCGCTTACGGCGCCATCAGCGCCGCCCTGGAGGCCGAGGAGATCACCCAGGTCCTGGGCGCCGACCACGGCATCACCGGCGTGCTCGCCGATAAGCTCTACGATATGGGTAAGGAAGATCCCCAGGAGCTGGCCTATCTGAAAAATACCCCGTCCTCCGAGCTGGGCTCCTGCCGGTACAAGCTGGCTCAGCCCGAGGATGACGACACGGATTACAAGCGCATCCTTGAGGTGTTCAAAAAGCACAACGTCCGCTATTTCTTCTATAACGGCGGCAACGACTCCATGGACACCTGCGACAAGATCAGCCGCTTTATGTCCAAGTCCGGCTGGGACTGCCACGTGATGGGTATCCCCAAGACGATCGACAACGATCTGTGGGGCACCGACCACTGCCCCGGCTTCGCCTCCGCCGCCAAGTATATCGCCACCAGCGCCATGGAAGTGTCCAAGGACAGCAAGGTCTACCCCACCGGCCAGGTCACCATCATGGAGATCATGGGCCGTCATGCGGGCTGGCTGGCCGGCTCCGCCGCCCTGGCGTCCTATTTCGGCGCGGGCCCCGACCTGGTGTATCTGCCGGAGACCGACTTTGACCAGGACGCGTTTTTGAACGACGTGGAGCGCATCTACAACGAGAAGAAAAACTGCCTGGTGGCCGTGTCCGAGGGCCTGCATTATGCCGACGGCACCTTCGTCTCCGAGGCCAAGACAAGCGCCACCGACGGCTTTGGCCACGCCCAGCTTGGCGGTCTGGCCGCCCGTCTGGGCGAGCTGGTGAAGGCCCGCACCGGCGCCAAGGTCCGCCCCATCGAGCTGAGCCTTCTGCAGCGCTGCGGCGCGCACCTTGCCTCCGCCACCGACCTGGAGGAAGCCGAGATGGCCGGCCGCAAGGCCGTGGAGGCCGCCGTCGCCGGCGAGACCGGCAAGATGGTCGCCTTTGAGCGCGCCTTTGACGGCAATGGCAAGTACGTGTGCAAATACGTCCTGCTGCCCCTCACCACCGTCGCCAACGCGGAGAAGAAGGTCCCCATGGAGTGGATCACCCCGGAGCACAATTTCGTGACTAAGGACTTCATCGACTACGTGCTGCCCCTCATCCAGGGCGAGCCCGAGCGTCCCACGGAGAACTCCCTGCCCCGTTACGCCAAGCTCAAGAAGGTCCAGGCGTAAAATATAGTAAAGATACACGGCCTCCGGAAGCTCCGGAGGCCGTTTGCTTATGCTGTTTTCAGCCGTTCCAGGCGGCGGTCTGCTCCAGCAGCCAGTTCTCCCATGCCCCGAACCCCTCGCCTGTCTTGGCCGACACAGGGAAGATGGCCAGATCCGGGTTGCGCATGTGGGCGTACTGGACCACCTTGTCCATGTCGAAGTCAAAGTACGGCAGCACGTCGATCTTGTTGATGACCAGCGCGTGGCAGACCTCGAACATCAGCGGGTATTTCAAGGGCTTGTCGTGCCCCTCCGGGACAGACAGGATGGCCACGTTTTTGCTGGCCCCGGTGTCAAATTCCGCGGGACAGACAAGATTGCCCACGTTTTCCAGCACCACCAGGTCGAAATCCTCCGCGCCGATCTCCTTCAGGCCCTGCTCCGTCATGCCGGCGTCTAAATGGCACATGCCGCCGGTGTGTATCTGGATGGCCTTTGCCCCGGCGGCGGTGATGGCCTCCGCGTCCACGGTGGAGTCGATATCCGCCTCCATGACGCCAATGCGCAGCCGGTCCTTCAGATCGCCGATGGTCCTCTTGAGCGTGGTTGTCTTGCCCGCGCCGGGGGACGACATCAGGTTGACCAGGAACGTCTTTTTCGCCTTCAATTCCCGGCGGATACGGTCCGCCTCGGCGTTATTGTCCGCGAAGACGCTCTGTTTGACCTCAATGACCCGTACTCTGTCCATCGTCATCCTCCCCTTCCGGTACCTCGATCTCCTTGATGATAAATTCGTTGCCCTGCACCAGCCAGGTATTCCCGCCGCCGCAATAGGGACAGGTCCGGCCGTACTCGACGGTGCCGTACTGCTTTTTGCAGTCGTCGCACCAGCTCACGGCCTGGATGGGCTCGATGACCAGCTCCGCGCCCCGGACCAGGTCGTTTTTTTCGGACGCCCACTTCCAGCAGTCGGTCAGGTAATGGGGTATCACCGTGGATACCTCCCCCAGCGCCAGCGTCACCCGGTCAATACGTGTCACGGCGTTGTCCGCCGCCACCTTTTCCAAATCGTCGATGATATGGAATACGACGCCAAGCTCATGCATTTTGGTTCTTCCTGCCGAACTTGATATGGATGGCCTGTTTGGCCGCGTAGGGCAGGATCTCCTTGAGCTTATCCTCGGCGGGGATCATGTGGGTACACTCCGGGAGGTCCCGGTGGAGCGTGATGGCCCCGAAGGCGCACTTGGTGGTGCATACGCCGCAGCCGATGCACTTGTTGGGGTCCACGATGGACGCGCCGCAGCCCAGGCACCGGGCGGTCTCCTTTTTGACCTGTTCCTCGGTGAAGGGGATACGCTCGTCCTTAAACGTCTTGCGCAGCGCCTCGTTGTAGCCAATGCGCTGGCGAGGCGTGTTGTCGAAGGTCTCCTCGTCGATCTTGATGTCCGTCTTGTCCAGTTCCACGAAGTGGTTCGGGTTGCGGCCAATGGTCAGGCTGGAATGGGGCTGGACATACCGGTGCAGGCTGATGGCGCCCTGATGACCGGCGGCGATGGCGTCGATGGCGAACTTCTGGCCGGTATAGGCGTCGCCGCCCACGAAGATGTCCGGCTCCGCCGTCTGGTAGGTCACCGGGTCCGCCTTGGCGGTGCCGTTGGGATTGAACTCAACTTTGGTGCCCGACAGGAGCATCTTCCAGTCCACCCTCTGGCCGATGCAGTAAAGCACCGTGGCGCACTGGGCGGTCTCGGTCTGGTCGTCGTCAAAGGTGGGCGCGAAGCGGCCCTCTGCGTTGCGCACGCTCAGGCACTTGCGGAATTTAATGCCAGCACACTTGCCGTTTTCGGCCAGCACCTCGGTCTGGCCCCAGCCGGCCTTGATGATAACGCCGTCGCGCTCGCACTCGGAGCGGTCCTCCTCGCCCATGGGCATCTCGTCATAGCCCTCCAGGCAATACATGGTGACGCTTTCCGCGCCGCAGCGCACCGCCGTCCGGGCCACGTCCGCGGCGATATTGCCGCCGCCGATGACGACCACCTTGCCGGTGAGCTTTTCCCTGCCGCCCGCGTTGACGGCCCGCATGAAGTCGATACCGGCCACAACGCCCTCGGCGTCGTCACCGGGCACGCCCAGCCTGCCGCCGGACTGCAGACCCACGGCCACGTAAAAGCCCTTGTAGCCCTGTTCGCGAAGCTGTTGGATGGTCACGTCCCTGCCGACCTCTACGCCGGTTTTAAACTCCACGCCCATGGCCTGGATGATATCGATCTCCGCCTGTACCACGTCCTTTTCCAGCCGGAAGCTGGGCAGACCGTTCATGAGCATACCGCCCATTTTGGTTTCCTTCTCGAACACGGTGGGCTTATAGCCCTTCTCCGCCAGGTAATAGGCGCAGGATAGGCCGGCGGGACCGCCGCCGATGATGGCGATCTTTTCCTCGAACTCGCCCCGGACCTTGGGCACCACCTTCTCCGGGATGAACCGCGTTTTGGCGTCCAGGTCCTGCTGGGCGATGAAGCGCTTTACCTCGTCGATGGCCACGGCCTGGTCCACGGTACCCCGGGTACACGCGTCCTCGCAGCGGCGGTTGCACACCCGGCCGCAGACCGCGGGGAACGGGTTTTCCCGCTTGATGAGCTGCAAAGCCTCGGTGTACTTGCCCTGGGCCGCCAGCTTCAAATAGCCCTGCACGGCGATATGGGCCGGGCAGGCCGTCTTGCAGGGGGACGTGCCGGTGGCGTGGGTGTTGATACGGTTCTTGTCCCGGTAGTCCACGGTCCACATATGCTCGCCCCAGGACTGCTCGCTGGGCAGGGGCTGGCGGGGATATTGGATCTCGCTGCCGTCGGCCTTGCACAGCTTCTGGCCCAACTTCACCGCGCCCGCCGGGCAGTACTCCACGCACCGGCCGCAGGCCACGCATTCGTCCTTGTTCACGTGGGCCGTATAGGCGGAGCGGGACATGTTGGGGGTGTTGAAAAGCTGGCTGGTCCGCAGCGCGTAGCACACGTTCACGTTGCAGTTGCAGATGGCGAAGATCTTATTCTCGCCGTCGATATTGGTGATCTGATGCACGAAGCCGTTGTCCTCGGCCTTTTTGAAGATGGCCAGGGCCTCTTCCTTGGTGATGTACCGGCCGCCCTTGCCTGTCTCCACCACATAGTCGGCCATATCGCCCACGGCCACACACCAGTCCATGAAATCGTCGGCGCAGCCCTCCTCATAGGTCTGGCGGGAGCGGCGGCAGGAGCAGGGACTGGCGGCGTATTTGCCCTCGTACTTGTCCAGCCAGTGGGAAATGTGCTCCAGCGAGACGGACTGTTCCTCCATCTCGATGGCCTTCTCCACGGGGATGACGTGCATGCCGATGCCGGCCCCGCCGGGGGGCACCATGGGCGTCACCTTGGTCAGCGGCAAAAAGCTCATGCGCTCGAAGAACCGGCCCATCTCCGGGTGCTCGCCGATGATGGTCTCGTTCATGTTGGTGAACTCGGCACTGCCGGGCACGTACATGGGCAGCACCCAGCGCTTTTCATGGTTCGGGTTCTTGCCGTCCAGGTTCTCCCAGTTGTATTCCAGCAGACCCGTAAAGCTCATGTGCTCCAGCATCTTCTCCAGCTTTTCCGTCTCCATGCCGGAAAGCTCCTGGATCTGCTTGAAAGTCTTGGGCTTGCGCACCCCCAGCTTCATGGCCAGCTCCGCTTCCTCGTCGCTGACGATGGCGGACAGCGCCCAATATTCCGGGTCGTCCTTGGTGATATTCTTCAGACCCAGCTTCTGGGGAATGCGGTCGGTGATCAGCTTGCCCAGCTTGGCGATGGGTTCCCGCATGGGCTCTTCACGCACGATCTTATCGGGATTGGGGTCGTGTATGGATGCCATAGTGCAGCTCCTTTCATAAACCGGCCATATGCCCCGCGTCCATGACGTGGAGCATATGGATATGTCTGGTTCTTACTTTCAGGCGAAGATCACTCGGCGCGGGCCATAGCCTCCTCGAAGTCCCTTGTGCCCTTGAACACCTCGTGCTTGTAGGGGTTGATGTGCTGGGCCCTGGCGCGCTTGACGATGAGCAGCAGCGCCGCGCAGTTGATGAGGATGCTGAGCACCGCCACGACGCCCTGGGCCCTGGGGTCCACCGCCGTGGGGTGGGTGGCCGCGTCCATGAACCCGTCGGCGTACAGGCTGGGTATCACGGAGAAGCGGCTGTAATCCTGGAACATGGGGAACACCTGCGCGAACATGCACCAGGTGGCCAGGGTGTTGGCCCGGTTCTGTATCCAGCCGCCCTTGTTCCAGAAGATGGCCGCGCAGGTGGGGGCCAGCAGCAGCGCGAAGCCGCAGTACCAGGAGTGGGTGGGCAGATTCAGATAGGTGTACACAAAGTTCCAGATGTCGTAAGCCACGATGTAGACCCAGGTCATGTCCGGCCAGAGCATATCGTCGTGCTTTTTTGAGGAATAGATGCCCCACCAGCCGGTCATGCACAGGATGTTGACGATGCCGGCGATGCCGTTGGCCCAGTTCCACCAGCCGCCGTACAGCCACACACCCTCGCTGGAAAGCCACCACCGGCTGCCGGTCTCGGCCAGAGCCACGGAGCCCTTCACGGCGCTCTCAAAGTCGCTGGCAACGGCGATCAGGATATTGATGGCCACGATCACGAAGGGATAGCACTTGAACCAGTCCTTCTTGCCCAGCGCCTGTTTGTACTTCAGCCACATGAAGCCGATGCAGCCGATGCTGGCGGCGTACAGCTTTGCGTAATGGAACCAGCTGTTCATGTACACGTACGTGGGGTTGTTCAGCGCCCACTCGGCGCCTCTGGCCGCGCCCACGTAAATGGCGATGAAATACACCGTCAGCCCGCCTAAAATGGCCACGAAGAAGCCGTAGCCACCCAGCTTGCTGCGCCGCTGGATCTCATTGGTGAGCACCAGCCCCAGAAACACCAGGACCCAGCCCACGATCTGGTAAATGGAGTTCTCGCCGTAGACTTGGAAAAGCATGTTTTCTTCCTCCCTGCTTTAAGATCGTGACGCTTTGGTTCACGATTTGTTCATATTTAAAATATACCGTTCCGCCTATTGCAAAACAATTCGATTTGCGGTACAATTTATTCCGATAGAGAATAAATTGTCGATTTTTGGAGGCGCCATGGATATCGGCTATATTCGGGAATTTGTGATGCTGGCCGACTGCCTCAATTTCAGCGAGGCGGCGGAGCGGCTGTTCATCTCACAATCCTCCCTGTCCAAGCATATCCGATCTCTGGAGCGGGAGCTGTGTACAGCGCTTTTTGACCGCACCACCCGCAGTATCCGCCTGAGCGCCGCCGGGGAGGTCTATCTGCCCTACGCCCGGAAGATCGCGGCGCTTTGCTCGGAATCGGAGATCGCCATGGACGACCTGCTGCGCCGGTCCTCTACCTCCCTGACCATCGCCGTCATGCAAAACCCGCAGTACTATAACCTGACGAAATATATGACCGGCTTCCGGCTGGCCCACCCGGACCTGAGCTTTTCCATGGTGGAGGCGGACGAGGCGGGCCTTTGGGACATGTTTCAGAAAAAGGCCGTCAACATCATCCCGGCCTTCTCCGGCTTTCAGGCCGGGCCGGACTGCGTTTTCATACCCATTGCCGCCAGCGACGTGGTGGTCATCTTCCGCCGGGACCATCCCCTGGCCGACGCCGCGTCAGTGACGCTGGGCCAGCTTGGCGGGGAGCGGCTGCTGCTCCCCACCCGCGGCGGGTCCCTGTCGGACCTTATACTCTCCGCATTCCGGAAAGAGCGCGTCACGCCCAACGTGGTCTATGAGGGCAGCTCCCTGGGCTGCGTGGACCTGGTCAAGGCCGGCATGGGGGTGTCCCTCCACGCCCGGGAATTTACCGCCGCCTTGGCCCTGGACCCGGACATAGTTGCCGTACCCATCGAACCGGCGCTCACGTTCCAGTACGGCCTGTGCCACCGCCCCCCTGCCGAGCTGACCCACGCCGAGCAGCTGTATCTGTCTCACATGATGCAGTACGAACTGAAATGAAAACGCCCGGCCGGGGAAAACCGGCCGGGTCCTGTATATTGGCTTACTTCTTCATCTTGTCGAACGCCGGGTTGACGGCGTACACGTTGCGCTGGTCCATCTTGGCCGTGACGATGCCCATGGCCTCGCCGAAGCGCTGGAAGTGGACCACCTCCCGCTCCCGCAGGAACCGTATCACGTCGATCACGTCCGGGTCATCCGCCATGCGCAGGATGTTGTCATAGGTCACCCGGGCCTTCTGCTCCGCGCCCATGTCCTCGCTCAGGTCGGCGATCACGTCGCCCTTGACCTGGAAGCTGGCGGCGTTGTAGGGCCAGCCTCCCGCCGCCTGGGCGTACACCCCGGCGGTGTGGTCCACGAAGTAGTCCTGGAAACCGGCCTTCTCCACCTGCTCAACCGTCATGTTCCGGGTGAGCTGGTGGATGATGGTGCCCACCATCTCCAAGTGACCCAGTTCCTCCACGCCGATGTCGGTCAGCGTTGCCTTGACCTCCGGGTACGGCATGGAGTACCGCTGGCTCAGATACCGCAGCGACGCGCCCAGCTCCCCGTCTGGCCCACCGTATTGGCTGATGATGTATTTCGCCATCGCGGGGTTGGGGTTTTTGATGCGGACGGGATATTGCAGCTTCTTCTCATATACGAACATTACTTTTTACCAGCCTTTCCGCCCGCGTTCCAGGGCCAGGGGTCCTCGGGCCAGACCCAGGAATCGAACTGCGCGGTGTCCGAGCGCCTGATGGGTCCGTACATCTGCACATAGCGCTTGCGGCCCTCTTTGGCCAGTGCCGTAAAGCTCTTCCAGCTCTTGAAGGCCTCCTTGTCGTCGGGGTGGGTGTCCAGATATAATGCCAGCTCCTGGCACACGAAGTCCAGGGCCATCAGCTCCGCCAGCGGCGTATCCTCCACCTGGCAGGAGGCCACATAGTCCATGAAGGGCAGGTCCAGGCCCGGAAACAGCGTACCTTTCGCCAGCGCGTCGGCGCTGTCATAGGCCGGCTGGCTGCTCTGCTGGGCGGCCAGCATGGGCACGGCCAGCGGCGCGCAGGAGGGCAGGGACCCCTCTTTATAGGTACAGGAATCGTTGTTTTGCAAAAAAATTTCCCCCTTTGCACGCCATTCTATGCAAAGGGGGAGATTGTTGTTAGTGATTATCAAATGTGGATCTTGAACTCGCCAAAATCAAATATGCCGTTTCCCTGTTCAAGCTTTCCGGAAGACGCCAAATCGCTGAATCCTTTTTCTATTCTGTCGATCAGATCAACAGGGATATTGAGCTGATGATGACCCGGCATGACCTTTGCGATATCGAGTTTCCGGACCTTCTGCACAGAGTGCCAAAACTTCCGTGGGTCGGTGGACGGATAAAACGCGTCGAGACATCCCTGATAGATCAAGTCCCCGGAATACAGATATTTTCTCTCCGGCTCATAGAAGCAGCAATGGCCGGGAGAGTGTCCGGGCGTATGAATGACTATTAACTGCCGGTTGCCCAAGGCCAAACAGTCCCCGTCGCGCAAAATTCTTTGCGGCGCGCCTTGAAAAATCTCGTAGTCATCAATAGAAAAGCCGCTTGGAAAATCGCAAGGCTCACGCGTCAGATTGCTCTTGACCACTGACAATGGTATTGGAAACTTGACAGAAAGCCAGTCAGTCTCCGCTTCATGAACCGCGATTCTGTCAAAGTACCTGTGTCCGCCGATGTGGTCCCAATGGACATGGGTGGTGACCGCCATCACGGGGAGCGTGGTAAGGCTGTCCACCACCTCCCGAATGTTGGCGACGCCCAGACCGGTATCGATCAGAATTGCTCTATCTTCTCCGCAGACCAGGTAGCAATGCGTCTGTTCCCAATGCCTATACTCGCTGATCGCGTAGGTGTCCGCGTCGATCTCGTCGATCGTAAACCAATCGTTCATAGCTGCTGGGGCGTCATTCCTCTATCAGCTTCAAAAACTCATCCTCGCTAATGACCGGTACGCCCAAAGCCTGGGCTTTGGTGAGCTTGGAGCCGGGGTCGGCCCCGGCCAGCACGTAGCTCGTCTTTTTGGACACGGACCCGGACGCCTTGCCGCCGAAGCGCTCGATGATCGCCTCCGCCTCGGACCGGGTGAAGCGCTCCAGCGCGCCGGTGAGGACAAAAGTCTTGCCGGCGAAGCGGTCGTCGGCGATCTCCTCCGAGCTTTCAAAGGACACGCCAGCCTCCCGCAGGAGCCGTATCTGGTGCTGGCTCTGGGAGCTTTCGAACCACTGGACGATGTACCGGGCGGTGATCGGCCCCACATCGTCGATGTTGGTCAACTCTTCCTCGCTGGCGGCCATCAGCTCGTCCAGCGTGGCGAAATGCCGGGCCAGGACCTTGGCCGCCTTGGAGCCCACCTGCCGGATGCCGAAGGCGCACAGCAGCCGGGCCAGGCCCCGGGACTTGCTGTCGGCGATATTGGCGATGAGGTTCTCCGCCGACTTTTTCCCCATGCGCTCCACCGCCGCCACGGATTGCGGTTCCAGTTGATAGAGCTCCGCCGGGGTGCGTATGAGCTCCGCCCTGTCCAGCGCCTCCACCACCGCAGGCCCCAGCCCGTCGATGTCCATGGCGTCTTTGGACGCGAAGTGGACGATGTTCCGCAGCCGCTGGGCCGGGCACTCCGCGCCGGTGCAGCGGATGGCGGCGCCGTCCTCGTCCCGGACCACCGGCGCGCCGCAGGCGGGACAGGTCGCGGGGAATTTAAAAGCGCCAACGCTGTCCTTTTTCACGACCTCCAGCACTTCCGGAATGATCTCCCCCGCCTTCTGCACCAGCACCGTGTCCCCCACGTTCACGCCCATTTTCTCGATGAAGTCCTGGTTGTGCAGCGTGGCGTTGGTGACGGTGGTCCCGGCCAGACGGATGGGCTCGATGACCGCCTTTGGCGTCAGCACGCCGGTACGGCCCACCTGGATAAGGATATCCGTCACCCGGCTTGGCTTTTTCTCCGGCGGGTATTTATAGGCCACCGCCCAGCGGGGATATTTGGCGGTGCTGCCCAGGGCCGTGCGCTGGGCAAGGCCGTTGAGCTTCACCACCGCCCCGTCGATGTCGAAGGGGTAATTTTCACGGCCCTCGCCGATGGCGGTTATCGTATCGGTACACTCTTTCGGTGTCCTGCACAGGGTGTGGGCCACCACCGGAAAGCCCATGGCGGCCATCGCTTCCAATGTCTCGTAGTGGGTCTCATAGCTCACGCCCTCGGCCAATTGGATGTTGAAGCAGATGATGTCCAGCATGCGCTCGGCGCAAACGGCCGGGTCCTGCTGGCGCAGTGAACCGGCGGCGGCGTTGCGGGGGTTGGCCAGCGGCGGCTGCCCCTCCACCTCCCGCTGGGCGTTGATGGTGTTGAACGAGTCGTGGGACATATAGACCTCGCCCCGGACGATGATACGGGACGGCGCGTCATGGAGCTTCTTGGGCAGATTCCGGACGGTGCGCAGGTTTTCCGTCACGTCCTCCCCCACCGCGCCGTTGCCCCGGGTCGCGCCGCGATATAAAACGCCGTTTCGGTACTCCACCGCCACGGACAGCCCGTCGATCTTGGGCTCCGTCACGTAATCGTGGGGCTCGGGCACCGACGCGTCCATCTTCTCCACGAATCCGGCCACTTCCTCGAAGGAGAACACGTCCTGCAAACTCTCCAGCGGCACCTCGTGCTCCACCGGCGCGAACGCCTCGCTCACGTGTCCGCCCACGTGCTGGGTGGGCGAGTCGGGCCGTATCCAGTCCGGGTGCTCGGCCTCGATGCGCTTGAGCTCGTTGTTCATCCGGTCGTACTCAAAGTCCGACACCAGCGGCGCGTCGTTGTCGTAATAGGCCACGGACAGCGCCAGAAGCTTTTCCACAAGCTGATCATAAGCCTCGATCGTATATTCCATGTTCATCTCTCCAGGTTCATATAACTGCTGGGCACCTGGCCCACGATGACTGTCTCGGAGACGAGTATCTCCGGCCGCACGGACGCGTCCATCTCCCGCCAGGGGAGCATACAGGAAAGCTGGATATCCAGATCCAGAAAGAGCTGGTGCCGGGTCTGGTTGATACCGGCGCTGGCGATCTCGCTGCGGAAGCTGGCCGTACTGGAGCTGAGCACGGTCACGTCCACGGTGATGGACGGGCCCCGGTTCATGAAAAGCGCGCTGCCCAGTATGTTCGCCAGCGGTATCTCCACCGCCGCCGTACCCTGCTCCGTGGCCTCCACGGCCCGGGACAGCACCTCCGCCGACAGGCTGTTGATGGCCGCCACGTTGGCGCTCACCGCCGACACGTTGCCGTCGGCGTCGTGCTCCAGGTCCACCAGAGCGCCGCCGCCGAACCGCTCGTCCGACATCACGTCCTTGACGATCTCGTTGACCCGCACGACCACGTCGTCCCGAGCGGCGGACACGGCGTAGTCCGCGATCATGCGCCGCAGGGATACGCTCACCAGCGCCAGCACAAAAACCGCCAGCATCACCAGCGCCAGCAGGAGCGCCCGCCGGGCTGCCCGTCTCGCCCCCGGCTGCATGAGCGCCCGGCCGGGCCATCTGTGGGTCCGCATACCGTCACCCCCTTCTGGGGACGATATGCCACGCGCCGCGCTATTATGACATTATTTTACCATGTCGTGCGGTTCCGGCGTCAGCCGGGAGCACGACTGGTATCTTTCTGGCATAACAGCGCGCAGCGTCTGTTATGCCATTTCCTCCAAAAAAAGCCTCGCCAGCGCCAGTTGGGCCTCGCACTCCGAAAGCTTCGCCACGGATGCCGGGGAGTGGATATTCCGCACGGGTACGGACAGCGCCGCCACGCGCACGCCGCCCAGACTTCTCTGCACGGCGGCGCCGTCGGTCCCGCCGGCGATACGTGTCTTGGTCTGCCAGGGGATATGATGCTCGTCTGCCAGGCGCCGGAGGGTGTTATAAAGCTCCCGGTCGTAGATGGTGCCCCTGTCCATGAAGGGGATGACCACGCCCTTGCCCAGCTCACAGACCCGGGCCGCGCCCTCCGCATCGGGCAGGTCGGCGGCGGTGGTGGTCTCCAGGATCAAAGCCACGTCCGGCTCCACCGTGACCGCCGCGACAGAAGCGCCCCGACTGCCCACCTCTTCTTGGACCGTAAAGGCAAACCAGCAGTCGCAGGGAAGCTCCCCCTCCAATAGCTCGATCATGGTGGCGCACCCGGCCCGGTCGTCGATGGCCTTGGCCTTCACGAACCCGTCCCCGTAGCGGACCACCGTGTCGTCAAAGGCCGCCAGGTCCCCCACGGACACAGACTTTTCCGCCTCATCCCGGCTATTTGCGCCGATGTCGATATACATATCCTTCATAGGCGGCAATATCTTCCGCTGTTCCCGGGTGGTCAGGTGTACGGCCTTACAGCCGATGACGCCGCGTATCCGCTGCGGGCCCACGTGGACCGGCTTGCCCAGCAATATCTGGGGGTTGACGCCCCCGGCCTGGTCAAAGCGCAGATAGCCCTCGGCCGTGATGTCCGTCACGATCAGGCCCACCTCGTCCATGTGGGCGCAGAGCATGACCCGCCTGTCAGGGGTTTTCGCGCCGTGTTTGAATACCATGAGATTGCCCATGGGGTCGGTGCGTATGGCGTCCGCATGGGGCATGACCCGTTCCAGAATATAATCCCGGACCTCATCCTCGCCGCCGGTAACGCCGTCCAGGCAGCACAGGGTCTCCATCGTGTCCAGCAGCATCCGTCACACCTCCATATTCTCCACATAGGCCGTGAGCAATTCCACGCACGCCTCCATGTCCCGCAGGTCCACGACCTCCACCGGCGTGTGCATGTACTTCAGCGGCAGGTCCACCAGCGCCGTGGCCACGCCCTCCCGGGCGATCTGGATGGCCTCGGCGTTGGTGCCGCTGTTGCCGCCGGGCTCCGCCTTCCGCTGGCAGGGGATATTCTTTTTCTCCGCCAGGGCCAGCAGCTCCATGGCCATCGCCCGGTTGATATTGGGCCCGATGCTGACGGCTGGGCCCTTGCCGCACTGGCAGACCACCTGGGGCGCGTCCGGCGTCCGGCCATGGGTCACGTCCACCACCAGCGCCTTATAGGGCCGTACGGTCCAGGACGCGACCTTGGCGCCCCGGTGGCCCACTTCCTCCTGGGTGCTCACCAGGCAGCACACGTCCACGTTCAAGTCCTTTTTCTCGCTCAGCCGTTCAAAGGCCTTCATGATGATGGCCGCGCATGCCCGGTCGTCCAGGGCCTTGCCGCATATCTGATGCTCGCCCAGAGGCTCGCAGGAGCTGACGTACACCGCCGGCGTTCCGGGCGGGACCAGCTTTTCCGCGGTGGCCTGGTCCAGCCCCACGTCGATATACAGCTTGTCCGCCGGCAGGGCCTTGCCCTTGTCCTCCTCTGAGAGCACATGGGGCGGCATGGCGGCGATAACGCCGTACAGCGGCGGCTCGGTCATCACCCGGACCTCCCGGGCCGGGAGCATACGCGGGTCCACCCCGCCCAACGTGGCGAAGGACAAAAACCCGTCCTTCACACCGGTGGTGATAAGGCCGATCTCGTCCATGTGCGCGTCCAGCAGCACTGTCCTGGCCGCCGGCTGGCCGCAGCGCTTCCAGGCCATCACGCTGCCAAGCACGTCGATGTGTACCTCATCCGCGAAGGGGTGCAGGTAATTGGCCACATACTCGGCCACGTCCCCCTCGAACCCGGACGGTCCGCTCAGGCCGGACAGCCGCTGGGTAAGCTCCATCAGTTCCAAGGCTATGCCTCCATTTCCATAATGATCTTGCGGAACAGCTCTCCCCGTTCCTCAAAATTTTTGAATCTGTCAAAGGACGTGCTGGCCGGGCTCATCAGCACCGTATCACCCGGTTTGGCAGCGGCAGCCGCCGCACGCACCGTCTCGATGAAGTCGTCCAGCACGAATATCTCCGGCGCGCCGGGTCTATATTCCGGCGCTGCCTCCACGGCCGCTTTTATCTTCCCCGCCGTCAGGCCGGTGAGATAAAGCTTCTTCACATGCTGACATATGGCCGGTCCCAGCGGGTCAAAGGGCACGCCCTTATCCTTGCCGCCTGCGATGAGAATGATTTTCTCGTCAAAGCAGGCCAGCCCCGCCAGCGTCCTGTCCGGGCTGGACGCGATGGAGTCGTTGATATACGTCACGCCCTTATGCACCCGCACGGTCTCCAGCCGGTGGGCCACGCCCTGAAATGTCCGGGCCACGTCCGCCATCGTCTCCGGCGGCGCCAGGCCCCACACAGCGGCGAAGGCCGTCATCATGTTCTCCACGTTGTGCATACCGGGGACCCTGATGTCCGCCGCGGGCATGATCTCGGTCACCTGGCCGTCCACGTTGGCGCAGATAACGCCGTCCGGCCGGAGAAATACGCCGGGCGTCACCGCCTCTTTCCTGCTGAACCACCACACGCGCCCCGGCGCTTCATCCGCGCAAGACCTCGTCACGGCATTGTCCCGGTTCAGGACCAGCTTTCCCGTAGGCCTTTGCTGTAAGAATATCCGCTTTTTCGCGTCGATATAATCCGCATAATCCTTATGGATATCCAGATGGTTGGGCGCGATGTTGGTGATGACCGCCACGTCCGGCGCGCATGACATGGAGTGCAGCTGGAAGGAGCTCAGCTCCAGCACCGCCACATCGTCCGGGCCGATCTTATCCACGTCCGCCAGCAGAGGCCGGCCGATGTTCCCGCCCAGCCATACCGTGCGGCCCGCGGCTTCCAGCAGCTTGGCGATGACGGTGGTGGTCGTCGTCTTGCCGTCGGAGCCGGTCACGGCCACGATGGGACAGGGACAGAGCCGGAAAAAGACCTCCATCTCGCTGGTGATCAACGCGCCATTCTCCGCCAGCCTTACAAGCTCCGGCCGGAACGGCAGCACGCTGGGACTGCGAAACACCACTTCCCCGTCCAGCGTGTCCAGATAGTGCTCCCCCAATGTGAACTTCACGCCCCGTGCGGCGCGGGTGGTATAAAAATCCCCCAGCGCGGCGGCGTCCGCCTTATCGTATACGGTCGTGTCTATCCCGGCGTCCGCCAGCAGGTCGATGAGCGGCCGGTTGGAAAGGCCCGCGCCCACCACGGCCACGCGCTTTCCCGCCAGGGAAGCTATATACTCTTTCAGCGTCAAGCTGCACACCTCACGATCCATGCTATTATAGTACAACATCTTGTGCCATACAAGAAACGAATTGATACAAATCGTTGTTGCGGGCTATAAAAAGAGACAGGCGCGTGCCTGTCTCTTTTGAAAAAATGAGTCCTCTTGTAAGCCGGATTCTGTTAAAAATGGCCATCTATCTAGGCGCCGCGTTGCCGCTGCGCTCCAGCCACCTCCCCGGGGAGACCGGGCCGGTCCTGTTCCCCTCCACGGTGTTGCTCCGAATAGAGTTTACAGCGGCGCACTGTCGCCAGAGCGCCGGGCGGTCTCTTACACCGCCTTTCCACCCTTACCGCGCCAAAGCGCGGCGGTATATCTCTGTTGCACTCGTCCTGATGTCGCCATCGGCGGGCGTTACCCGTTATTCCTGCCCTGTGGAGCCCGGACTTTCCTCACGCACAGCCTTTCGGCTCATGCCCGCGGCCATTCGGAAGGCTCACTTTATACGTTGTTGCCTGGACTTTACTCGTCCATGTTCCCCCAGTTGTGCCAGACGTTCTGCACGTCCTCGTTGTCCTCGAAGATGTCCAGCATCTTCTGCATATTCTTCCGGTCGCCCTCGGCGGTCAGATCGACGTAGTTCTGGGGCACCATCTCCTCCTGGGCGGAGTCCAGCTTATACCCGTGGGCGGTCATGTAATCCGCCACGGCGGTCACGTCCTCCGGCGCGGTGTAGAGGGTGAACACGCCATCCTCCGTCTCCATGTCGGCGGCGCCGGCCTCCATGGCGTCCATCATGACGGTATCCTCGTCCAGCTCCCCGTCCTCGTTGTCCACCACGATGACGCCCTTGCGGTCAAAGGACCAGCTGACGCAGTTGGTGGGGCCCATGTTGCCGTTATACTT
>CANQJZ010000029.1 GCA_947624385.1 uncultured Oscillospiraceae bacterium | reverse complement strand
GACACGCCGATGTTGATGTCGCCCTCGTCGGCCTCAAAATCATCGTCGGAGCCGGAGAAGTCCAGCAGGACCATGTCGTCATAGGCGGCGCAGGCGCCCAGGGCGGTGGGCATATCGGTGCAGACGAAGTCCACCATGCCGCTCTCCAGAGCCATCAGCATGGCCGGCGCGGTCTCGGCGGCGGGCTGGACATCCGCGCCCTCGATCTGGGGCAGCATATTGTCATACCAGATGGTGGCGATCTGGGCGGTGCAGGAGCCGCCGGCCAGGTCGGCCAGACCCTGCGCACCGGCAAACTCGCTGTCCGCGGTGGTCAGGCACACGATGGAGGCATAGAAATAAGGACCCGCGAACTCCACTTCCTCCATCCGGTCCTCGGTCATGGACTGACCGGCGATGACCGCGTCATACAGGCCGGACTGGACGCCGGGTACCAGAGAATCCCAGTCGGTGCGGATGACCTCAAGCTCCCAGCCGTAGGCCTGGCAGATGCGCTTGGCGATCATGATGTCGTAGCCGTTGGCGTACTCGTTGTCGGTGCCGGAGATGGGCACAGCCCCGTTGGAGTCGTCATACTGGGTCCAGTTGTAAGGCGCGTAGGCGCACTCCATGGCGATGGTCAGTACGCCGTCCTCCACGCCGGGGATGGCGCTGGTGTCCACGTCGGTGAAGTCGGGCACCGCGGGGATCTCCACGGCCTCGTCGGCAAAGGCGGCGGCGCTCAGGCTGAGCACCAGGCACAGGGCCGTCAGCATCGCGATAAGTCTTCTGGTCATTGTTTTGTTTCTCCTTTTCAAAATTCTTTCTGGCGCCATCTTCTCTCGGTCCCTTCCCGGCGTCCAGCGGAGGGGCCAGGCCTTGTTCGGAAGAGGGACTTGTGCCTGGCGGCGAGGGATTTTCTTGTCAGGCAAGGCGGACGCTCCGCAGGAATACTTTGTGTATTTCAAGGGGCGGCCAACGAAGCCTGGCGGGAAAAGACCCGCCGCCGGGGTGCAAGGAAATCTTGCGGGCAAGGCCAAAGAAAACTGGACCGCTTTTGCCAAGCGGTCCACGGGAAATCGAAGTTCGCCCATTTGGGCTTTCCATCGGCCATGACAGCGCTCCACAAAAACTTGTGACAGTCCGTCGGATATTCTCCGACGGCCCAGCGGCGAGCCGATCAGACACTCACCTCACCGCTTCGGCGGCGTTCCCTTTCCCCGCGTCCGGCTGTCTGGCCCTGGACGGCGGGTAATGATGAAAACCGCGCCTCTGTTCAGCGATTCAATTTTCGCTCGTATGATAGCAGACGTTTTGTCCCCTGTCAACAGCCCTGGGCTGATTTTGTAAGATTGAATAAACGGGCGGGGCGCTTTGTCGATTTGGTTTGTTAAATCAAGATAACTTTACAGGAAATATTTCACGGCCCTCGTCGTCGCGGCGTCCGCTCTGCTCCGCCGCCGGCGAGCCGGCAGCATCCGCCCGCTCCCGCGCTCCTCCTCTCCCCAAAAGGCAGGCGTGCCTTTTGGGGACCCCATTATAGCAGGTATTTTACGGCCCATAATAGTCCCACGCCCGGCACGCCAAGCGCCGCCGACACGGGCAGGGTCAGCATGTTCAGGCCTACGCCCAAGCCAACGAGAGCACCCAAAGCGTTGGCCGTGAACAGCCCAACCAGCCCGGCCACGGCGTGCAAACACGCACGGCCCGGCCAGCTCTTCACCTGCCGGACGAGGTCGTATGACAGCACGATCAGCCCCAGCCCCACCGCCACGAACAGCGCCTTTAATAGATACACCGGCATGTCCATCCCTCCTTTTCCATAAATTGTATTTGTGTTCGGCCCGTTTTAGACGTATACTATCCCCAGAGAGAAACGTGCGCGCTATTTTTTGGCGGAGGCGAACTGCCTCCGCATTTTCTTGCATCCGGCATTGATGAACCGGGGTGAATTGTGGTATAACAGACGCTGTGCGCTGTTATACCACTATTGAAACCGGTCGTGCTCCCGGCTTGCGCCGGAACCGCACGACATGGTATACTATAGGACTGTGCAAAACCAGACGGCAAAGGAGATAAGTCCATGGCCGGAAAGAACAACAAATACTGGACTCTGGGCACGCTGAAAAGCCGGGGCTGGACCAACGGCCTCATCGCGGAGCTGCTGCCCCGCCCCCGCTACCGGCATATAAACGGCGGCACCGTGAAGTCCTGGCAGTCAGACGTGGTGCTGACCGCCGAGGAAACGGAGCGGTTTCGGCGGGTGGCCCAGTCCAACAAGGCCGCGGCCCGGACCCGGGAGAAGACAGGCGTCACCGCTCAGGACATCGGCCCCGCCCTGGAGGGCGCGTCGGCCTTTCTGACAGCGGCCTGGGACGGGTGGGAAAAGCCCGACGACCCGGCGACGGCGCTGGCGCAGCACTATCACAACGCCATCACCCGCCAGGTACCGCACCTGGGCTGGGCGGTGGTGCTCTCCGCCGGACAGGCCTCCGGGCGTATCGAGAGCTTTCTGGCCCTGTCCGCGCCCCGGGAGGGTACAAAGCCGGGCAAGATCATCAAAAACTTCATCGCCGCGGCCCCCTGGCTGGGGCTGAACGCCGACGCCAATATCGCCCAGAAGCTGCGCCGTCTCTACGGCGAGACGCTGTACGCCGTGGCCCGGCGGGAGCTGGACGCGTTCGCGGCCGCCCAGCCGGAGGTACGGGTGGCGGACCTGCTGGCCATGGAGCGCTTTCCCGTGCAGGAGCTTCTCTCCAACGGCCTGGGCTACGTCTACTCCGTGTACTATGTCCCCCAGGCCATACGCACCAGTCTGGACGTGCTGGTGGCCCTGAACCCCAAGGACGAGTACCCCCAGGCCCGGGCTATGGCCCGGCACTTTATCGTCCACATCGGCGGGACCAACACCGGCAAGACATACGCCGGGTTCCAGCGGCTCATCAAGGCCCGCACGGGCGTGTATCTGGCACCGCTGCGGCTGCTGGCGTTGGAGGCGCAGGAGCTTTTGCTGAACGAGGGCGTGGCGTGCTCGCTGACCACCGGCGAGGAAGAGGACCGGCAGGAGGGTGACACCCACGTGGCCGCCACGGCGGAAAAGCTGGACCTGGAACGGGAATATGAAGTGGCGGTCATCGACGAGTGCCAGATGATCGCGGACAGCGAGCGGGGCTACGCCTGGACCCGGGCCATATTGGGCGTGCGAGCGCCGGAGGTACACCTGTGCGCCGCGCCGGAGGCGCTGCATTTGCTGCTGCGCATCATCAAAAGCTGCGGGGACGACTGGGAGGTCATCGAGCACAAGCGGAAGACGCCGCTCATCTGCATGAACCGGACGGTGGACTATTCTGACATACAGCCCGGCGACGCGCTCATCACCTTCTCCAAGGTAGGCGTGTTATCCGCGGCGGAGGACCTGCGCGCCCGGGGTAAAGAGCCGGCCATTATATACGGCGCGCTGCCCTACGCCACCCGGCGCAAGCAGGTGGAGGGGTTTTTGTCCGGCCGCATGGAATACGTGGTCAGCACGGACGCCATCGGCATGGGGCTCAATCTGCCCATCCGGCGTATCATCTTCATGGAGTCGGAGAAGTTTGACGGCAGCGAGCGGCGGCAGCTGAAGCCAGAGGAGATACAGCAGATCGCCGGCCGGGCCGGGCGCTACGGCATGTACGACAAGGGCTACGTGGGCGCTATGGAGGACCTGAGCCTCATCCGGGCGGGGCTGGAGACGGTGGTACCCCCGCTGCAAACGGCGGTGGTGGGCTTTTCGGACCTGATCGCCTCGGTGGATTTCGACCTGCTGGAGGTGCTGGAGGTCTGGAACCGGATGCCCACGGCGGAGCCCTATACCAAGCTGGACATCAGCCGGTACATCACCATCATCTCCCGGCTGCGGGAGGCGGGCTTCCATCTGACCCGCGAACAGGAGCTGCGGGCCGCCAACATCCCCTTTGACGAGAC
The DNA here is from genome assembly GCA_947624385.1 of uncultured Oscillospiraceae bacterium. GTDB lineage: Bacteria > Bacillota > Clostridia > Oscillospirales > Oscillospiraceae > CAJOIG01. The sequence continues at coordinate 25,695 of CANQJZ010000029.1, read as the reverse complement.
GGAGCAGCCGTTGAACGAGCTTTTCTTCCGCTTTCTGCACACATGGGCGTCGGGCCAGGCCATCGAGCGGCCCACGCTCCCGGAGCGGACCACGCCCTTCACGCTGCCGGACCTGGAGCTGCACTACCGGAAGCTGGACCTGTACTTCTCCTTCTCCAAGGCCTTCGGCTGCGACATCGACCGGGACGAGCTGTATGACGAGCGGGCCAGGACGGCGGACGAGATCAACCGGATACTGCTCTATAACCTCAAAAACAACATTCGCTTTTGCGCCAAGTGCGGCCGGGCGCTGCCCCTGCACCACCGGGGGCGGCTGTGCAACGCCTGTTACGACCGCCAGACCCACGCGCCCCGGCGGCATCCCGGCCGGTGAAGGAGGACCATATGTTAGACAAAAAGAGAGAACTGTTGGCGGGCATCCGGGACGGAATGCCCATCGGACTGGGGTACTTCGCCGTGTCCTTTTCTCTGGGCATCCTGGCGAAGAACATCGGCCTGACGCCCATACAGGCGGCGGTGATGAGCCTTCTCAACAACGCCTCCGCCGGGGAATACATGGGCCTTACCATGATCGCCGCCGGGGCCACGTATTGGGAGATGGCCGTGGCCACGCTGATCACCAACGCCCGGTATCTGCTCATGAGCTGCGCCATGAGCCAGCGCATGGACCCGGAAACGCCTTTCCGGCACAGGCTTTTTATGTCCTTTGACATCACGGACGAGCTGTTCGGCATCACCATCGCCCGGCCGGGGTACTTAAGCCCCCGTTACATGTACGGCGCGATGATCCCGGCCATCCCCGGCTGGATGATCGGCACGGCTCTGGGGACCCTGGCGGGCAGCGTGCTGCCCCTGCGGGTGGTCAGCGCCCTCAGCGTGGCGCTTTACGGCATGTTCCTGGCCATCATCATCCCGCCGGCGCGGAAAGATAAGGTCGTGGCGGTTTTGGTCGTTCTGGCCTTCGCCTCCAGCTGGCTTTGCTCCTGGCTGCCGGTGGTTTCGGCCCTGTCCGACGGCACCCGTACCATCATCCTGACCGTGGTACTGTCCGCCGGTGCGGCGGCGCTGTTCCCCCGGAAGGAGCAGGAGGTGACCGGCGCATGAGAATTTACCTCTACATACTGGTGATGGCCGGGGTGTCCTACGCCATTCGGGCGCTGCCCATGACCTTGTTCCGAAAGCCCATAAAGAGCCGCTTTGTCCAGTCTTTTCTCTATTATGTCCCATATGTGACATTGGCGGTGATGACCTTCCCGGCCATACTACACGCCACACAGATCCAGGTCTCCGGCGCGGCCGCGCTGGTCGTTGGGCTGGTGGCGGCCTGGCTGGGCGCGGACCTTTTCAAGACAGCCGTCGCCTGCTGCGCGGTGGTGTTCATTCTGGAGTTTTTCATATAAAGACCGACCCCCTCTGCTTCATTGGCAGAGGGGGCGTATTGTCTATTGCGGGATCCACTTCATCCTGCACGGGATGAAATAGCATGTCCCGGCCGGGACAGAAAGGGACACGCTGTTTTCGTCCAGGGGCTTCCAGTCCACCTTCTCCCCCATCACGTCATCGTCCGCCAATCCCGCCGCGCCGATGGCGCCAAGGGGCACACGGATGGTGGTCGGCTCGTCGCCGTTGGACAGCACCGCGAGGTATGCCTCGTCCGCCGTGAACCGGGCAATGGCCGCCGTGTATCCCTCGGCACACAGGAATTTCACGCCGCCGTGGGAAAGGGCCGGGTGGGCCTTTTTCAGGTGGGCCATGGTGTGGTAAAGCCGGTAGTTCTCCCCGTTTTTATAGTCCTTATCCCAGGGCATGGGATAGCGACAGCCCTCGTTGGAGCCAAGCTCGCCATCGATGGCGGCCTCGTCGCCATAGTAAATACTGGCCGCGCCGGGCAGGATGAACTGGAAGTACACCGCGCCGCGCCAGGCCATGTTGGATATGGCCGGGTCGTTGTGCAGGCGGCTGATATCGTGGCTGTCAAAGAGGTTGAACTGGTTTTCCCACATGAGCCAGGGCAGCCTGGAAAGGTGCTGCAGCACCCGCTCCCGCAGCTCCGCTGCCGTCATCTTGTAGGGCAGGTCCCGCAGGACCGGGTCGTAGCGCAGGAAGTGGTCGTCCTGGCCGAAAAACTGCCGGATGGGCCGGCCGCAGGTGAAATAGCTCATGGGCGAATCCCACTCGTCCCCCTGCAGATACCCGGCGCAGTCGCCCCAGTCCTCCGCCAAAATATAGGCCTGGGGGTTCTCTTCCCGGATGCTTTGGCGTATCTCCGGCCAGAGCTCATGGGCCAGCTGGATATCGTCGTTGCGGGCAAAGGTGTCCGCCACGTCGAAGCGCCAGCCGTCGATGCTGTAAGGCGGCTTGAGCCACTTTTTCAGCACCGAGTCCTCGGCCCGGTAGATCACGTCCCGCAAAGCCTGGGAGGTATAGTTCAGGGTGGGCAGATTGGCGTTGCCGGCCCAGCCGTGGTAGGCGCTGCCCTCGCCGAAGAAGTAATACCCCCGTTCAGGCGCGTCGGCGTTGTGATAGGCGCCCTCGGTGGTGGGGAAGAACATCCCGTCCCGGTTGAACCAGCGGTGATTGGCGCCGGTGTGGTTGATGGAGATGTCCAGAATGAGCTTCATGCCGTTTTCGTGCAGCGCCGCGCTCAGCGCCGCCAGGGCCTCGTCCCCGCCGAAGTGGGGGTCCACGTGGAAGTAGTCAACGCAGTCGTATTTATGTACCGACGGGGCCCGGAAGATGGGATTTAAGTACAGCGCCGTGACGCCCAGCTCCTTCAGATAGGGTATCTTCTGTTGGATGCCCTGCAGGTCCCCGCCGAAAAAGTCCAGGCAAAAGCCCTGCTGATAGCTGAGGGGCCTGTCGGTCCAGTGGTCCATATGGATGGCCGGATGGCCCTCCTGGGCGTATTCGCCGGCTCGCACGTCGTTGGACGGGTCGCCGTTGCAGAACCGCTCCGGGAATATCTGGTAAAAAACAGCCTCCTTCACCCAGGCCGGCTGCACGTAGTCCGCCAGCAGCACGAAGTCATAAGCATGGTCCGGCATGCAGGTACTGACGCCCTTTTGGGTGTAAAACCAAATGGCCTCATCCGTCACCAGATAAAACTGGTACTGCATGCGCCGCTCGGTGACGGGCATTTGCGCCTCGTACCAGGCAAGGCCCCGCTCGACCCTGACCTTTTTGGCGTGGGTCATCTGCACAAGGCCGTTTCTGAGCCACCGCAGGAGCACGTGGCGCACCGGGGCAGCCTCGTAAAGTCTGAGGGACACAGTGACCGTCTCGCCCAGACGGGGGCTGGGGTCGGATACGAACATGGCCGTGCCGTCCGAGTATACGCTTTCCTGCCAGTTTTCCATGACACGCCTCTCCCTTCCAGAAGTTTCCACCAGTATAGCAAACCGGTCGGAACTTGACAAGCAAAACAATTCACCATGTGTCAGGAGCCAAAAATTTAATAAAATTACATCTTGTCTTTTTTGTAATTCGTGATAAAATCTATGGCATTCGTGAGTTGTCGGTTTCTGTCTACAGTCAATGCGCGATAGGAGAAAATAACAGGAATGCAAAAGGTAAATGCGGCCATCAAAGGATATTGCAAGCGGCTTGCTGACCTCATTCAACATAACCCCCGGGTGTTATTCACCGTCATCGTCGTCACGGTCATCACCGTTATCCAATGGCTGGAGCTGGACCTGAGTCCCGGCACGTCGATCACAAAACTTATGACCCGGAATGTCATCTACCAGATCGTCGATCTGGCGCTGGTGTTCCTGGTCGATCTGCTGTTTTTGCTGCTCACCAGACGCATATCGCTGGCATGCGCGCTGGGCAGCGTCTTTTTCTGCATCTGGAGCCTGGTCAACTACTACGTGCGCCTGTACGCCAACGACGTGGTGACCGTGATGCTCCTGCGCAGCACCAATACGGCTCTGAACGTGCTGGGCGGGTATAGTCTGCACATTTCCTGGGAAGTGGTGCTGATCCTGCTCGCCACGGCGGTTAATCTGGGCCTGTCGGTGGCGCTCAAGAGCGGCGGTCTGCCCCCGGTGCCGTGGAAAAAGCTGTGGACCGTGGCGCTCAGCATGGTCATGGTGCTGAGCGTATCCTGTGCGACGCTGAACGTGATGGAGCATATACACAAGGTGAACGACTGGCAGCCCACCCTGGACCTCAATAAATTCGGCTACCCCATCTATTTCACCCGCCAGGTGTTCAAGACTCTTGACCCGATCGAGTGCCCGGAGGGCTATGACGAGGCCATCGTGGCCCAGATGGCGGAGCGCGTGGCCGAGGACGAGCCGGACATGGTCAGATGGTACGACCAGGACGGCGACGCGGCCCTGCTGACCTATCATGAGCCCACCGGCGACGGCAGCAGCACCACTGGCCAGACATTGCCGGACATCGTGCTCATTCTGGACGAGAGCTATTATTTTCTGGAGGAATACACGGACCTGGTCACCAGCGCGCCCTATCACGAGAATTACTCCAACCTGCAAAACGCCGTGAAGGGCCACGCGGTGGTCCCCTGGATCGGCAGCAGCACCAACCGGACGGAATTTGAGCTTTTGACCAGCGATTCTACATACCTGGCCAACTGCCAGGCGCCCTTCTCCACCCTGAACATGTCCGGCTCCAACAGCATCGTGCAGTACCTCAACGAATTTGGGTACACCACCGTGGCCATGCACGACGCCGACGGCTCCAACTACAGCCGCCAGCGGGTCTATCCCATGCTGGGCTTCGATGAGATACACTTCACCGACGATTTCACCCCCGCCGCCTACGGCCAGCGCAGAGCCACCGACGCGTCCAATTTCCAGGACATGTTCCGCTGGTACGAGCAGGCCGGCGACGCGCCCCGGTTCATGTATCTGCTGACCTACCAGAACCACGGCGGCTGGAAGCAGAACGACGAGAGCCTGTTCACCGTCACGTCCGACACGGACTACGGCAAGCGGGAGCACGACATGGACGAGTATCTGACCAGCCTGAAGATGACGGACGACGCGCTGCAAATGCTCATCGACTATTTCAGCAGCGTAGACCGGCCGGTGCTGCTTTGCGTGCTGGGCGACCACTCCCCCAACATCATCCTGGACGTGCCCGCCAAAGAGGGTTTAGAGGGCAACGAGGAACAGCTGGTCATGCACTCCACCCCCCTGCTCATATGGGCAAACGACGCCTACGGGCCCTTGAAGGCCCGGGACGACGCGCTGATCACCGTGCCGGACCTGGCGCCCACGCTGCTGGAAATGGCCGGCTTGCCCCTGTCCGCATACTATCAGACCATGCGGGAGCTGACCGAGCGGGTGCCTATCCGGCTGAGCAACGGCATTTACCGCACCGCGGCCGGCGAATACGGCGAGTTTTCACGGGACGACGCCAACTATGGCCTTCTGGCGCCCTATTACTTCATGGAGTACAACAACCTGCAAAGGCCGTCCGAGCGCTATCAGGTCCTCTTTGACCCGCCCAGAAAAACAGGATCCTGACCGCTCCGATCACTTTTCGCTTTGAAAATCCGCCCGCGTGTGTTATAATAATGGCCATCATAAAGAACATACAAAGCGAGGGAGGGTGTTCCCCATGTTGGAAAAACAGGACCTGCAAGCCATACAAACCATGATCGATACCTCTGTCAACTCTGCCATCGCGGCCTCCGAGGACCGCATGTCGGCGAAGATCGACGCGGCTGTCAACGCCTCCGAGGACCGTATGTCGGCGAAGATCGACGCCGCCATCGCCGCCTCCGAGGACCGCATGTCGGCAAGGATCGACGCGGCTGTCGCCGCCTCCGAGGAACGCATGACGGCGAAGATGGACTCCTTGGAGGACCGCATGTCGGCAAAGATCGAAGCCACAGAGAACCGTATTCTGGCCTACATCGAAAACGCGGTCATGCCGAACTTCAAGCTGCTGGCCGAAGGGCAGCAGACCCTTCTGCAAACCATGGCCCGGAAGGACCGGGTAGAGGCGCTGGAAAACGAGGTCGTGTTCCTGAAATCCGTTGTCAAGAACCTGGCTCAGGATGTGGCCGAACTGAAAAAGGCCCAGTGAGCCGACAAACGCCTGATAGCACGAATGGACCCGGATCGAACGATCCGGGTCCATTTTGGCGGAGAAGGCGGGATTTGAACCCGCGCTGCGCTCATCACGCACTACTCCCTTAGCAGGGGAGCCCCTTCGGCCACTTGGGTACTTCTCCAAGCCGAATTTCATATTATCTGCGGGACCATCCCCGCGAAGCGTCATAAATGGCGGAGAGAGAGGGATTCGAACCCCCGGCCCCTTGCGGAGTCACTGGTTTTCAAGACCAGCTCCTTAAACCACTCGGACATCTCTCCGCATGCCTGAGTATATTACCACACAAAATCGGACCTGTCAATTGCATTTTCCCTGAAATTTTCCCGGTTGGACTAGGAACAGCGCAAAAAGTATGATATGATACCCTCACGCATATATACAGGAGGCGTCCTTATGATCACTGTTGAAAACCTATCCCTGCAATACGGCAGCCAGGTGCTGTTTTCCAATGTGGACCTGCAGTTCACCGCCGGCAACTGCTATGGCATCATCGGCGCCAACGGCGCGGGCAAGTCCACATTTTTGAAGATACTGTCCGGCGTGGAGGAACCCACCAAGGGCCACGTCTATATCGACCCCAAGTGCCGCATGAGCGTGCTGCGTCAGGACCAGAACATGTTCGACGCCTACGGTGTGCTGGAAACGGTCATCATGGGCAACAAGCGCCTTTATGACTGCGGCAGAGAAAAGGACGCCATCTACGATAAACCGGATTTCTCCGACGAGGACGGCATCCGGGCGGCGGAGCTGGAAGAGGAATATGCCGAGCTTGGCGGCTGGGAGGCCGAGTCCGACGCCGGACGGCTCTTGCAGGGGCTGGGTATCCACACCTCCCTGCACGGCAAGAACATGTCGGAGCTGGAAGGCCGGCAGAAGGTGAAGGTCCTGCTGGCCCAGGCACTGTTCGGCCACCCGGACATCATACTGCTTGACGAGCCCACCAACAACCTGGACCTGGCCTCCACCGTGTGGCTGGAGGACTTTCTCATGGACTACGAGGGCACCGTACTGGTGGTGAGCCACGACCGGTACTTCCTCAACAACATCTGCACCCACATCGTGGACATCGACTACGGCAAAATACGCATGTACGTTGGTAACTACGATTTCTGGTACGAGTCCAGCCAGCTCATGCAAAAGCTGGTCAAGGACCAGAACAAGAAGGCCGAGCAGAAGATCGCCGAGCTGCAGAGCTTCATCGCCCGCTTCTCCGCCAACAAATCCAAGTCCCGCCAGGCCACCAGCCGCCGGAAGCTGTTGGACAAGATCACCGTGGAGCAGATGCCCGCGTCATCCCGGCGCTATCCCTGGGTGGGCTTCAAGGCCGAGCGGGAGCCGGGCAAGGACCGGCTGTTCGTGACGAACCTGTCCAAGACCGTGGACGGGGTGAAGCTTATCAACAACGTCAGCTTCATCATGGGCCGGGAGGACAAGATCGCCGTCATCGGCGCCAACGAAAACGCCATCACCTGCCTTTTCCAGCTCTTGGCCGGGCAAATAGAACCGGACGAGGGCGAGATCAAGTGGGGCGTTTCCACCACCCAGAGCTACTTTCCCCGGGACTTCAACAGCTTCTTTGACGGCTGCGAGCTGGAGCTGATGGACTGGATGCGCCAGTTTTCCGCCGACAAGCGGGAGAGCTATCTGCGCACGTTTTTGGGCCGGATGCTCTTCTCCGGGGACGACGTGTACAAAAAGGTGTCGGTCCTGTCCGGCGGCGAGAAGGTCCGGTGCATGATCTCCAAGATGATGCTGGAGGGCGCGAACGTGCTGATGTTCGACCAGCCCACCAACCACCTGGACCTGGAGAGCATCGCGGCCCTCAACAACGGCATGACCGCCTTCCCCTTCAATATCATCTTCTACAGCCACGACCACCAGCTGACCCAGACCGTGGCAAACCGGATCATCGAACTGACTGACGACGGCTGCATCGACCGCGTCAGCACATATGACGAGTACATGCACGCCATGGGCCGGGACGTGAACGAGACGGAGGAACAGACGTGATAAAGCCTAAGCACCTGCAAAAGGGCGACACCGTCGCCATCGTGAGTCTGTCGCGAGGCATGCTGGGCGAGCCATGGGCCATCCACAAGCTGGATATCGCCCGGGAGCGGCTGGAGAATGACTACGGCCTGCATATCAAGGTCATGCCCAACGCCCTCAAGGGAATCGATTACCTCTACGAGCACCCGGAGGCCCGGGCCGCCGACCTGATGGACGCGTTCCGGGACAGGTCCGTCAAGGCCGTGTTCAGCGCCATCGGCGGGGACGACACCATCCGTCTTCTGCCCTACATCGACTTTGACGTGCTCCGGGAAAACCCCAAGATATTCACCGGCTTTTCCGACACCACCACGAACCACCTGATGATGTACAAAGCGGGGCTCATATCCTACTACGGCGCAAGCGTCATGACCAACTTCGCGGAATACGGCCAGATCAACGACTACACCGCCGCTATGATACGGGACACGCTTTTCGAGCCCAAGCCCACCTTGGATATCCCCTCGGCCCCCTACTGGTACGACGATGAGGACGAGAAGATCCGGTGGAAGCCGGAGAACATGCACCGGCGCAAGGCCTATCACCCGGAGACGATCGGTTACGAGGTCCTCCAGGGGCACGGCGCGGTGGAAGGTCCCCTGCTGGGCGGGTGCATCGACGTGTTCCCCGAGATCGTCGGCACGTCTATCTGGCCCAACAAAGAGGAATGGGCGGGGAAAATCATGTTCCTTGAGACCAGCGAGGACGACCCCTCCTGCGACTATCTCACCTGGTATCTGCGAAACCTGGCCGCCCAGGGGCTGTTCGACGTGATAAAAGGCGTGATCGTAGGAAAACCCGCCCGGCGGAGCAAGTACGAGCCATACAAGGAGGTCTACCGGAAAGTGATCGGCTTTGAGGCCGGACACCCGGAGCTTCCCATCTTGTACAACGTCAACGTCGGCCACGCGGAGCCCATCGGCGTGCTGCCTATCGGCGTGAACTGCCGCCTGGACGCGGACAGCAAGACTCTGACGCTGCTGGAACCGGCCACCGCGTAAACGTAAAACCAAACAAGTAAGGGAGACGGCAACACAGCCGCCTCCTTTTTGTATGCAGAAATATGCGGATATAAATTCTCTAAATCAAATAATTATGCGCAATAATTTTATAATATTCAGAAATATACAGGATACTTTTCGTAATTATTGGTTATTTATCGACATCTTTCGCAGCTTTGCCCGAAAAGATATGGCCCGTGGCGTGGGCATGGAATCGAACTGAATGATGTTAGCGGACCTGTCCGTATCCACCTCCACCACCGTGCCGGGGCCCAGCACGTCGTGCTCCACCCTGTCGCCCACGGCAAAGCCGCCAGCCTCCCTATTCTCCGGCAAGGAGCGCTCGCTCATGGCGATATAGTCCCTGGCGTCGGCGATCAGGCCCTCCCGGGGCTTTTCCGTGTATTCTAAAAGCGCCGGGTCGATGTCCAGGATGAATCGGGACGGATACCTTGGCGAGCCGTCCAGATTCCGCCCCTCTGCCTCGGTGAGATATAGCCGCTTCTCGGCCCGTGTCATGGCCACGAAGGCCAGCCGCCGCTCCTCTTCCATTGCCGGCAGGGTCCTTGTCTTCCGGGAGGGGAACACCCCCTCGTTCATGCCGCACAGGAATACGTAGGGAAATTCCAGGCCCTTGGCGGCGTGGACGGTCATGAGCTTCACCTTGTCCCCCGCCTGCTGGCCGTCGGCGTTGGTGAACAGGGCCACGTGGGCCAGATAGTGCTCCAGCGTGGCCTCCTCCCCGCAGGTGGTCTCGTATTCATAAATCGACTGCTTCAGCTCCGCCAGGTTGTCCAGCCGCTCCTGGGCCCCTTCTGTCCGCAGGGCCAGTTCGTAGCCGCTGTCGTTCAATAGCGCGGCCAGCACCTCGGACACGGGCCGCTGGGCGTAGTGTGCCGCGTATGTCTCGATGAGACCCACGAACTGGGACGCTTTCGCGCCCTTGAAAATGTCGTCATCCAGAGTACGGCACAGGGCGTCGTAGAGCGAGCAGCCAAATTTTTCCGCCGTCTGCTCCAAAAACTTCATCCGCCGCTGGCCCATGTTCCGCTTAGGGCTGTTCACGACCCGCCGGAAGGACAGATCGTCCTTGTACGCGACCATGCGCAGATAGGATAGGGCGTCCTTGATCTCCATGCGGTCAAAAAACTGCACGCCGCTGTAGATGGTATAGGGTATTTTCCGCTTTAAAAGCACTTCCTCCACCGACCGGCTCACGTAGTGGCCCCGGTATAGCACGGCCATCTCCCGGTAATCGACGCCGGTATCGTGCAGCGCCTGCATCTGGTCCGCCATCCACGCCGCCTCCCCTTCGGCGGTGGCTCCGTGGTGGCAGAGCACCGTGGCCCCGTCCGGCAGCATGGGGAGCAGTTCTTTTTTCATGCGGGTCCGGTTTTTGTCGATGAGGGAGTTGGCCGCGGCCAGTATCTGCGGCGTGGAGCGGTAGTTTTCCATCATCATGATGGTTTTCGTGCCGGGAAACTGCCTGTCAAAATCCAGCAGATACTTCACGTCCGCGCCCCGCCAGGTGTAAATGGTCTGGTCAGGGTCGCCCACGATGAACAGGTTCTTGTGATAGCCGCACAGGACCTCCATCAGCTCGTATTGGAGCGAGTCGATGTCCTGAAATTCGTCGATCATGATGTATTCCAGGCGCTTTTGCCACTTCAGCCGTATATCCACATGCTCCCGGAAGATGTACAGCGTGAATTTTATCAGGTCGTTATAGTCCAGGCCAAAGCACTTTTTCTGCTGGTAGAGATAGCCGTAGAAGATGACATCCTGGGCGCTGGCGGCCTTCAAGTATTTCTCGCGCAGCGCGTCCAGGTCCATGCCGATCACGTCCAGGTAATACTCCGGCCGCTTGAAGAGCTTCTGTATCTCGATCATGTCCCGGGCGTTGGCGAAGGTCATGTCCCGCAGGGTCAGGCCCCGTTCCTCGTAGATGATGCGAAGCATGGAATCAATATCGGAATTGTCCAGCACCAGAAAGCTCCTGGGGTACTGCACTGCGTAGCTGTCCTCCTGGAGCACCGAGACGCAAAAGCCGTGGAAGGTGTTGATGTAGCCGGTGTCGTTGTCCCCGGTCAGGTTGTGGATGCGCTGGCGCATCTCGTTGGCCGCCTTGTTGGTGAAGGTGACGCAGAGGATATTCCCCGGCAGGATGCCAAGGTCGTTGACCAGATAGGCGAACCGGTGGGTCAGGGCCCGCGTCTTGCCGGACCCGGCGCCAGCGATGACCCGCACGTACCCCTCCGTCGTGGTGACCGCCTCCAATTGGGCGGCGTTCAGCTTATATTCCGCCATAGCACATCCCTCCTTCCTGCCATTATTCGCGCCCATCTGTCCTATAAAAAGGACATCACCGCACCCGGAGCTGCCAAAAGGCCACCGCGCCGGCGGCGGCCACGTTCAGCGAGTCCACCCCGTTTTGCATGGGGATACGCACGGTCCAGTCGCATGCGGCCACAGTCCGGGCCGCGAGGCCGTCCCCCTCCGCGCCCAGCACCACGGCAAGACGTTCCGCCGCCGCCAGCGCCGGGTCGTCGATGGCGAGGCTGTCGTCCGTCAGGGCCATCGCCACGCTCTGAAAGCCAAGCGCCCGCAGCCGGTCAAGGCCAACCGTCGGCCAGCCGTCCACATAGGCCCAGGGGACCTGCAAAACCGTGCCCATGCTGACCCGCACCGCCCGGCGGTTCAGCGGGTCGCAGCAGCTATCGGTGAGCAGCACGGCGTCCATGCCCAGGGCCGCCGCCGAGCGGAATATGGCCCCGATGTTGGTGGAATCCACGATGTTTTCCAGCACCGCCACCCGCCGCGCTCCGGCGCAGACCTGCTCCAGGCTTTTTGGGCTGGGCCGGCGCATGGCGCACAAAATGCCCCGGTTGACGGTGTACCCCGTCAGCTCTTCCAGCACGGGCCGGTCGGCCGTGTAGACGGGGATATCCCCGCACAGGGCCATAAGCTCCCCTCCCTGGCCCGACAAATGCCGCCGCTCCATGAGCATGGACACCGGCGTACAGCCCGCAGCCAGAGCAACCCGGATGACCTTGGCGCTCTCGGCGATGAAAAGCCCCTTTTCCGGCTCCAGACGGTTGCGCAGCTGTGCCTCGGTCAGGCGGGCATAGGCGTCCAGCTCCGGCGCGTCCAGCGCCGATATTTCGATGACACGGGCCATAGACGTGCCTCCTTGGACGAACTTCTACATCAGTATAGCGCACCCGCCGCCCGATTGCAACGGCGCACAAAACGGGACTGCCTTATGACGCCTGAACTTTTGTACCGCAAACGGTACAAAAGTCCTCGCTTCGCGAGCCGCGCAAGCGCGGGGCGTCAGATCCCATTCGAGGCGGGGCTCCCGCCCCCCTCGAGCTCCCCCTTGCGTGCCTTATATTTTCTCTTTTTTTGACAAGTTGAAGGGACTGCCGCGTTTGCAGCAGTCCCGTCAACATATCCGATCACTTACAGCGCTTAAGCCTGCGCAAGGCCAGGGCCAGCAGCGACCCGGACAAGCACAGCGCGGCCAGCCAGAAGGCGGCGTCGGCCTCGTCCCCGGTACCTGGCGCGTTCGACGCGCCGCCGGGGGCGGCCGTGGGCGCGGCTGTGGCCGTGGGGGTGGGCGTGGCGGATGCCGTAGGCGCTGGCGTGGCGGTAGCCTCCTGGTCAGCGGTGGGCTCCGGTCCGTCCGTAGCCGCCGGGGTATCCGTCGCTGCAGCTGAGGCCGTGGGGGCCGCGGTTGGCGCGACAGGCGGGACCGTCTCGCTGACGGTGGGACCGGGCTCCGGCGCGCCGGAACCTGTGCCATCGTCGGGTCCGTCACCGATCACGGGACCGCTCCCGTCGGCGCTTGCCACCGGGACCAGCTTATCCACGGCCGCTTGCAGCGCCTGTTTGGCGGCTGTCCACTCCGCCTCGGACGCTTCCGCGTTTGCGAGAACTTCTTCCGCGCTTTGGATGGCCGCCTGCAGCGCCTGGAAGCTCGCGGGCGTATAGCCCGCGGCGTCATAGCCCTTCGCCGTATCCAGGGCCGTGCGCAGGTCGAGCCTGATCTGGCTCTCCGGCGTGGGCGCGGGTTCGGGCGTATCCTCCGGCGCGGGCGTGGGCGTCTCATTGGGGACAGCGCCGGTCCTGGTCAGCTCCGCGCTCTGGGGCACGACCCGCCGGCCGTAGACGAATTGCAGCGCGTCGTCGGGCAGCTCGGCGCTCGCCAAGTCGCCGCCGGTGATGGCGCCCAGCACGAACCGGTCCTGCCCCTCCGCCAGCAGCGGCGCGGTACCGGCCACGTAAACGCTTAAGGTCCCGTCCGCGTAGCTATACCTGGTGAGCCTGTCGGCAATGCCGGCGGAAAAGGTGAAGCCCACCGATTGCCCCTCCGCCGGTGCGATGCTGAGGCGCACCTGGACGGAGGACAGCTTTTCCTCGGCGGCGTGGCCGGATATCACGGTCACGGTCCCATTTTCAGCCAGCTCCACCGTGTCGGCCGTCGCCGCCAGCGCCGGCACGGACAGCAGCAGCACCGTCACCATGACCAGCAGGGCCAAGGCCCCGCGGGATAGATCGCGCATGGACTTTCTCATGTCTGTTCCTCCTCTCACTGCCCGTCGGCGATGGTGATATCGCCCGGCGCGTCCGGCACGGTCACGAACAGAGAATCGCTCACCAGCCGCTCGCCCTCGTTGGTCTGGGCGTTGTTGACCCGGTAAAGCTCCGCCCGGACCATCTTCGGCATCACAAAGCCGTTTTCCATATCCTGCGGCTCTATCCAGTAGACCCAGACGCCGTCTCTGGTGTCCTGAATGGGCCCGCCCTCGGGCACGTGGGACAATATGACCTGATGGGCCACCTTATCGCCATTGGCGTCGATCCCGGCCACCACGTTGCCGTCCTGGTCGTAGAGCATGACCACGTTATAGGCCGCGTTGCCCTCGTAGCTGCCGGTGAACACCAGCGATCTGGCCGGGATGATCTCGTCGTCCTCGGCGCCGTACTTATACGCGGTTTGCAGGTATCCGATGCCGGGCGTGCCGTCGGAAACGCTCAGGTCCACATTGTCGCCGGCGAGGCCCAGAGCGTCCAGCTCCGCGATGCCGACCGTACCGCCCACCGGGGCCGTCAGGTTCAGGCGCATGGCGTCCGCCGCGTAGGTACACACGTATTTCCCGTCCGCGTTGGAGAAGTACACGGTAGCCGTGCCGTCCAGCTCGCCCGCGTTGACCTGCTGCCACTCGCCGTTTTGCCGCACGTCCACGGTGTAACCGCCGATTGGCGCGTCACCTGTTACTTTAAAGCCGGTGATGACCTGGGTGTCGTGGAAGTCCAGGGTGACGCTGGCGGGGCCGGTCACTTCAGCCTCGTACACCGTCTCAACATTGCCGTCCGCGATATATTGGGCCGCGTCGCTGACGGACGGGTCGAGGGAGGGCGCGTCGGGGTCGTCGTCGCTGACCTTTACTTCAATTGGTTCGGCCTTCAATCCTGCGGTGGTCACAGTCCAGCCGGACTTGTCCAACTGGCCATCGTGGCTGATCTTCACCGTGCCGGTGGTTTCAGCAGCGGAGCGGTTCAGATACTGGTCCACCAGCGTCACTTCATAATAGACCGCCCGGTTGTTCATGGCGTACACCACGTCGGTGAAGCTCTTCTCGGTGGTAAAGCCCACGGGGCGTTTTTCCACCTGGCCGCCGGAAATGGTGCAGCGGACGATCTCATAGCCAAGGATCTCGTCGTTCGCGAGAGCGCCGCTGGGGGCGATGCTGATGTTGACCTGGTTGCCGGTGGCGGAAGCCGTCAGCCCGCCGATGGCGTCGGTGGTCCCGTCGGCGTTCAGCTTGCTTGTCCCGCCATGCCGGATGGTATAGAGCCGGGAATCGTCGCAGACGTAGTAGATGGCCCGGGTCTCCTTCTCAAACTGTGACGCGTAGGCGACCGTGCCCGCGTCGGGCGTCTTGCCCCAGCGCTGGAAGAAGTCAAGCAGGTCCTTCTCCGCCGCCGCGCAGGCCAGGCGCATCAGGGTCTGGTCCACGTCCGCGCCCTGGAGCGTCAGGGCCACGCCGCCGGGTTTAGGCGCACGGTCAGGCGTGCGGGCATAGGTGTCCACACGGGCGAAGAACAGGTTTTGAAGCTGCGTTTCGTAATCATCGTATGTCTTGAAGTTGTAGCCCTTATCGTAGGCCAGGTGCAGCTGCCAGTACATGCCAAGCTGGGTGAACACGTTGGCGCTGCTGCCCTTGGCGCCGCTTGTCACCTTGGCGTACACGTTGTTGTAATCGAACCGCACGCTGTCGTTGGACTCTTTGGCCTGGGCCAGCACGGCGAAGTAGTTGTTGGTGATCTCGGCGATGGCGTAGCAGCCCTGGTTGATGTCGTGGCCGATCTCGTGGGCAATGCCCCAGCCGAAATAATTGCCGCTCTGGTAAAGGCCCTCCGCCGTGGTCTCGATGCCGCCGCAGCCGGCCATCCCGGCCGTCTCGTTCCAGCCGATGCCGATATGATTGCCGGAGGCATACATGAACGCGCCGGAGAACATGCGCTGGTAGCGGATGTTCAGGTGCCGGTTGGGGATACGGTCGATGGCGGCGGGCGCGCTGGCGCTCAGGCCCTTGTGCTGATAGAACAGGTGCATCATCTGCTCCATGGCGTCCAGGGACGCCAGCAGCGTACCGGCGCTGCCGTTGCAGCCGGCCACCACCTGCTGGGCGGGCAGGGACAGCATCATGGTGTCCAGCATGATATCCGTGGCGCCAAGGATGCAGTTCTGCTCGTTGTAATCGTAATTGACCTCGGTGCTGACGGAGCCCTCGCCCTGGTGTATCTCGCTGTGTTTGGCCGGGATACCAGCCGCGTAGGCGGAAAGCTCGGCGATATAGGCCGCCGTGCGATTGGCCCGCTCGCCGGCGTCCGTCACGTGGTACAGGTCCAGCACGGGCACCGCCGTGCCGCCGCTGACCCGCACCGCGTAATTGTCCGCGCTGCTGGCCCCGCCGTTATACTGCACATAGAGCGCGCCGCCGGACTCGATGCCGGTATTCGTCCAGATCTTGGGGATCTGGACCTCGTTGGCGCCAACCTTCAGCTTCGTTAAAGACTTGCTCATGGCGCTGGACTCGGCGTGGTACTGGGTGATGACCAGCTCCAGATTGGTGTTGCTGCCGGTCTTGGCGGAGCCGCCGCCCACATAGACGGTGAGCTTCTCCCCCGCCGCCGCCACAACACCCAGAGGCTGCCAGGCGTTCAGGCCGGTGAAGCCGTGCTCGTCGCCGCTGCCGGTGATGCCGGTGTGGACCGTGACGGCCTTGCCCAGGAACTGGTCCTTGAATATCTTCTCCGCCGTCTCCAGCTCGGTCAGCAGCCACGCCTTGTCGGGGTGGGAGTTGCCGAACTCGTCGGTGGCGTCGATACGCTCTCGCAGCGCGGCCAGATCGTCCGCGGACACGTCGTCCCGCAGCGTGGTGTGCAGGTCGTCGGCGTACAGGCCCATAATGTCGTTTTTCAGGCTGTCATACTCGTAGAAATATACCTCCGTGACGCACACGAAGTTGTTCCCCGCCCAATAGCGGGCGGTGCCGATCTGGATCTGGCTGGTGGTGACGGCCTCGGGCAGACGCAGGAAGAAGTAGGTCCGGCCCTGGCTGTCCGTCCGGCGCTCGCTTGTAACCTGGCCCTTATCCGTCAGGTGCCACGCGCCCTGCTCGTCCATCCAGCGGATACGGGCATAGGTGTAGTCCATGTTCTTGTCCGTGCTCACCATGCCGATGGTGTCCATGGTATAGGCCTGGTCAAAGGTGTAGGACAGGCCCACGTTCTGACCGGGGACCCAGTTGCCCGCGCCGTCGTCCCAGCAGCGGCGGTCATAGTAGGAGGCGTTGTTGCCGTCCACGGTGCCCCAGGCGGTGCCCGCGCCCGTATCCAGAGGGCTGTTCACCATGGTCGCGCCGTTTTGGACGGCGGCGACGATGTGGCTGGTGCCGGGGTTGCCGGCGGCGTCCCGGTTGATGAGCTTATAGCGGGGCATCTCCGCCGGGTCCGGCGTGGTGGTCGTGGCGCTGGCATGCATGCTCTCGGGGCTGGCGCCGAACTCGTTCTTGCCCACCACATAGACCTCATAGGTCGTGGGCTTGGAGCTGTCCAGCTCCGTTATCGTATAGCTGCTGGCCTTGATGTCGGGTATGCATGTATAGGTCTCGGCGGACTGCTCTTTGTAATAGAGGTCGTAGCTGGTCGTGTCCTTCATGTTCTTCCAGGACACAGCCACGGTCTGGTAGCCGCCCTCCGCCTTCACGTTGTCGGGCTTGTCCGGCGCGCTGTTGGGCTTCGGCGTCACGGTCACGGCCCCGGACCAGCCGCTGGTCCAGGCGCCGTTGACGGACTGGACACGGACCTGGTAGGTCGTGTAGTTGCGCACGTCGTCCTTGTTGAAATTGGTGACGGTCAGGCTGGTGCCGGTCAGGGGGAAGACCTCCGTCACGCCGTCCGCGACGATCTCCACCTCATAGCCGGTCACGTTGACGCAAGGTTGCCAGCGGACGGTGAACTGCCGGCTGGCGGGGGTGGCCGTCACGCCCTGGGGCACGTCCATCTTCGGCTCCGGAATACGCTCCTGCATACCGTTGACGAACTCTACCTGGGTGATGGACGCCAGGTTGCCCTGGTCACTGGTGCCCGTGATGCGAAGCTTGACGCTCTTGACCGCTTTGCGCCCGCCCAAATCCACGACGATATTGCCGCCGGCATCCTGGGTGACGGTGACGCCGCCGGGATTTTCCGCCATAGGCACTTCCGGGGCCTCGAATACCTCATAGTCCGTCTCGTCCTCGGCCACAGGCGGCTCCTGCGTATCGGCTGCTGTGGCCGGGACGACGGTCAGGTCCGTGTCAGACGCGTCCAAAGGCGACTCGGTCTGCACAGGGTCCGGCGCCTCCGCCGGTGCCTGATCCGTGGGCTCCGCGTCGGCCGCCGCGACGGGCTCGGCCTCCGCGGTGGGCTCCGGGACGGGGGTGCTCTCATCCATCGCTTCCGGCTCATCCGCGGCCGTCTCGGGCTCCGGGGCGGAGCCGATCGTTCCAATGCCTTTCGTGCCGTCGATGTACTCGATCTCAATGGTGCCGGAATCGATGTTCGTCTCGTTCAGAAAGATGGCGTCTGTCTGGGCGCCGTCCAGGGTGAAGGACACGTCCAGCGGCGCGTCCGGGGTGATATTTTCGCCGCGGGTGACGGTGAACTTCTCGTCGTTGTCCTGGAAAAGAGCTTCCTGCCCGGACGCCTGCGCGCCGACGGACACGCCCACACTCATGGCGCTGGCCGGCACATACCGTTCCGCCGTGGCGGTACGGGCCGTCTCGTCCAGGGCGGCCAGCTGCAGGCATTTTGCCATAAGCTCTGCGTCGGCCAGGTTCGTGGCCCCGTCGCCGTTGAGGTCGCTGTAGCCCACCGTGGTCCCGCCCGCCACGGCCTGCATCAGCGCCTCGGCGTCCGCATAGTCCACGGTACCGCTGCCGTCCACGTCGCCGGGGACGATGATGCCGGGGTGCGCCCCGGTATCATATCCGGCCATCCGGCCCACGGTCAGCGACAGGTACACGCCGTCCTTCTCACCGATGAGAAGGCTCTGGGTATAGCTGGCAAAACCGGGAGCGGTCAGGGTCAGGATATACTCGCCCGCCGCCAGGTCGGGAAAGCTGTATTTCCGCCCGTCCGCCGCCAGGTCGGATATCGTGTGATCATTGGGCCCGCTCAGCGTCGCCGCAAAGGTCAGGGCCCGGTCGCCCAGGTCCAGCGCCTTCGTGACGGAAATGTCCACCTGCCCCACGGTCTCCGGGACCGCGGAGATCAGCGTGACCAGTTCTTCCGGCTGTTCAGGCTCCTGCTCGGGTTCGGGCTCTGGCTCGGGCTCAGACTCCTGCTCCGGCGCGGGCGTAGTCTCGCCCTCCGGAACAGTCGTGGCCTCAGGCTCGGGAGCGGGCGTTGCCTCCGCCTCCGGCTCGGCCGTCGGCTCCGCGTCATACAGGAGCAGATCGTCCTCCACCGGGTCGGAGGCAGGTACTTCCTCCGCCGCCAAAACGGGTACTGCCAGACTGGACAACATGGTCCAGGCCAGCAGCAGCGCGATAAGTTTCTTCATGGCCGCACCTCGTCTCTTTCTTTGCGCGTGTTCTTGCGTGCTTTCGGCCATATTCTATCAGGTTTACCATAATCATGCAACAGTTTTATTACGTCATCCGACACTTTTTGTCGAATTTATTAATGTTACGCGGGACACATTCTGCCCGTATTGTCCACGTCGTACTCCCCTTGCAGCAGCAGCTCCGATACAGGCACGATGGCGTAGCCCTCGCTGAGCAGGTATTCGATGATGCCCGGCAGGGCCTCCGGGGTGTTGAGCCCGGCGTTGTGAAAGAGGATGATGCTCCCGTCGGTGACCCGGCTGGTGATGCGCTGGGTGATATCCGACGCCGACAGGTCCTTCCAGTCCAGCGAGTCCACGTCCCACTGGATGGGGTATATGCCCATGTTCCGCAGCGTCTCGATCACCTCGTCGTCGTACTCCCCGTAGGGACAGCGGAACAGCTTCACCTCCTGGCCGGTGATGTTCTCGATCTTGCCGCTGCACAGGCTCACCTCGTCGATGATCTGCTTGGCGGACAGCTTCGCCATATGGGGGTGGGTGTCGGAGTGGTTGCCGATCTCCATGCCGGCGTCGGCCAGTGCCTTGACGCTCTCCGGGTATTTGTCCACCCACTGGCCCACCAGAAAGAAGGTCGCCTTGACGCCGTATTTGTTCAGCGTGTCGATCAGCGTCTGGGTGTACTCGTTGCCCCAGGCCGCGTCAAAGGTCAGGCTGACGGCCTTGTTGTCCCGCTGCACGGAGTATATGGGAAGCTGCCGCGCCGACGCGGACACGCCTACGATGGCCGGGCTGTTCACCACCCAGAATATAGCCGCCACCGCAAGCGCCAGGGCGATGGGGCCCAGCAGCCTGCGGTGTCTCGTCAGCATAGATTTGAAGTTGTTCACAGGACATACCTCCGCCTTGATTCTTGGTACATCCTATGAGTTTTCCCGGCCCGTTATGAACGGGCCGAGTCGTCCAACAGGCAGAAATAGACCGCGCCCACGGCCTGCCCGTACTGGGCCACCGTGACCCCCGGCCAGGCGGCCAGCGCGAGCATCAGCGGCGAGTGGGCCATATTCTCGTCTGCGGCCTCCAGCCGTATCCAGGGGGCCGTCTCGGCGCACCCCTCCCGCAGCATGGCAAAGCACGCCGGCTCCATGACGAACCGGCCGAACAGGTACCGGGTGGGCGTGGCCGGCTCCAGCAGCCACTGCATCTCCCGGTACACCTGACCCAGGTTTCGCCCGATCTGGCGGAATACCGCGCCCGCATGCCCGTCGCCCTGCCGGACGGCGGCCATCAGATGGGCAAGACACGGCTTGCGCATGTCCGGGTCCTGCCGTATGCAGAGCCTGTCTCCCTCCCGGACCGTGAAGCCGTCCAGCAGCGCCGGTTTTTCCCCCCAGGCAAGCCGAAACGCCGCCGCCTGACCCACGTACCGCCGAAAATCCGGCAAGCCGGAGTTTTCGTTGCGCACGCTGCGCAGGTCCTCCGGTTCCGGTGCCCGGTCCGGCCAGCTTCCCAGGTCCAGCAGCAGGTCGTACAGCTCCATGGGCGCGTCCGGCACGGTCCCGTCCGGTTCCAGCCAGCCGGTGCCCAGGTCGGTGCCCATGGCGTTGGCCACCACGCCGCCGGCCAGCTCCCCGCCACGGCCGCAGCAGGAAAGCTCCATCGCCGCCGTGAAGGCGGCCATATGGCCGTCGTTGGTGAGCTTTATAGGCGCGCCGGGCACGCAAAAGGCCTCGAGCCGGTCCCGCAGGGCGGTGATTTTGGCAAATTCCGCCTCATAGTCCGCTCCAAGGCGCATGCCCTGCGTCTTGGGCGTCTCCCCGCCCACGATCCGGTCCCGTATCACCACGTCCGGATAGCTTACGCCCAGACCGTCCAGCTTCTCGCCTGGGGCCGCGTCGGAAAGCGCCCCGCCGATAAATGCCAGCAGCGGGTCCAATGTGTCCGCGGCGCATACCCCGGAGGCCGGGTCCCAATCCAGCACCCGCACGGCCAGCAGCCTCCCGTCCCGGACGATGGCCAGCTTCACGTCCGTTCCGCCCACGTCCACGCCGCAGAGAAGGCCCCGCCCCGCTCTATCCGCCGCCCGGCGCAGCTTTTCGTCCAGCGTGGAAGCATGTCCCGGCGTTGGCGGCGCGGGGGTATAGCCGCGCCTGTCGCCCAGCGTCAGCGCGAAGGGCTCCACGCCCATGCTCCGACAGAGCCTGTCAGCGATGTTGACCACCTTGCCGCAGCCGGTACGGGCAGGCTCGTACAGCTGAAACACCGCCGGAAGCTCGTCCAGCAGGGCGTTCAGGTCCCGGTCAAGTCTGTCGCTGTACAGCGCGAGCCTCCGGCCGCTGTGGACGGACAGGATGTTGAAAACGCACGCCCGCACGTACTCCGCCGCCAGGCCGCGGCCCTCCCGTGTGTCCCAGGGCGGCACGGAAAAAGTGAAGTCCCGCACAGTCCCGTCCGGGCAGGTGAGCTGGGCGATCACGGGCTTTGCCCCCTCCATGTCCCGGCATGCCTGACGCACGTCGGCCAGCCATACCGGCTCGCCGCTTTTCGCGGCATGGAGCCACCGCTCCATTTGCGCATACTCGCTCATAGCAAAATGGGAGCCGCCTTTTCATGGGCGGCTCCACTCCTTTTACAGTGTCACAGGATATGTACGGACGCCGGGTCGAACACCAGCGAGCAGCTCTCCCCCACCTCGTAAATGCGCTTGTTCTTGGGGTTGTAGTCCGTCAGCTTGACCAGCGTGTCGCCCACCTTCACGTGGTAGTTCTGATAGGAGCCCATGAACCGGCTCAGGACCACCTTGCAGGGCAGTCCGCCGCTCTCGGCCAGCGTGGCCGACTCGGGTCGGAGCACCGCCGTGTACGTCTCGCCCACGGTCATGCCCTCCTTGGGGATGACCGGCGTCCTGCTGCCGTCGATCTCCAAAATAGCGTGGCCGCCATCCTTGCCGGTCATGGTGCCCTTTAAGAAGTTGGCCTCGCCGATGAAGTCCGCCACGAACTCGCTGTTGGGCCGGTAGTAGATCTCCTGAGGCGTGCCCATCTGGGCGATGACGCCGCCGTTCATGATGATGATCTCATCGCTGAGGGCCATTGCCTCGCTCTGGTCGTGGGTGACGTAGATGGCGGTGATGCCCACCTCCTGCTGGATACGGCGTATCTCCGTGCGCATGGAGACCCGCAGCTTGGCGTCCAGGTTGGAAAGAGGCTCGTCGAACAGCAGCACGCTGGGCTCGATGACAAGCGCACGGGCCAGGGCCACGCGCTGCTGCTGGCCGCCGGAGAGCTGGTTGGTCATGCGCCCCTCCATGCCGGTCAGCTCAACCAGGTCCAGAATGTGCATCACCCGCTGGCGTATCTCGTCCTTGGCCACCTTGCGCAGCTTCAGGCCGTAGGCCACGTTGTCGAACACGTTATAGTGGGGCAGCAGGGCGTAGCTCTGGAAGACCATGGCCGTGTCCCGCTTATTTGGCGTCAGGGCGTTGATGGCCTGGTCGCCCAGGTAGATCTCCCCCTCGTCCGGGCTTTCAAACCCGGCGATCATGCGCAGGGTCGTTGTCTTGCCGCACCCGGACGGGCCAAGCAGCGTGACAAAGGAACCCGGTTCGATGTCCAGCGTCACGTCCTTCACGGCATAAAAGTCCTTGCCGGTCTTCGGGTCCTGGTATATCTTGGAAATATGGTCCAGCCGGACGCCCTTTTTGATCTTTGACATCTCACATTTCCTCCTTTATCTTTCTGCTGGTGCCGAAAAAGCGCATGAACAGGTTCATCAACAGCACCGCGCCGTAGGTGATCAGGATCAGGATGGTGGCGAAAGCGCAGGCCACGGAGTAAGAGCCCTTCTCCGCGAACTCGTTGATCTGCACGGTGATGAGCAGAAACTGCGGCGTCACCAGCAGGATGATGGCGGAGATGGCGGTGATGCTCCGGACAAAGGCGGTCACCAGGCCGCTCAAGAACGAATCTTTAATGAGCGGCAGCGTCACGGTCATGAACACCTTGAGGCTGTCCGCGCCCATGTCGTAGGCCGATTCCTCGATGGACTTGTCGATCTGCCGCAGAGCGGAGATACCGCTGCGGGTGCCGGTGGGCAGAGAGCGGACCACGAACACGATGATGAGGATGGCCGCGCTGCCGTAAATGCCCTGCAAAAGCCCCGTGTGGAACAACCCGCCGGAGAAGCCCCGTATATATCCCACGCCCAGCACCGTGCCGGGCACGGCCATGGCCAGCATGCTCACTGCCTCGATAAAGCCCTTGGCCTTGAACTTCCGCTTGACCACCAGATAGGAGATGATCATGCTCAAAAGGGCCGTGATGGGTGCGGAGATAAGACTGAGCACGAAGGAGTCCCGGAACGCCTTCAGGCCCTTATAGCGGGTGAAGACGAGCTGGAACCATTTGAAGGTCAGCGGCGTGAACTTATAGCCCCATGTGGGGAACAGCGCGCCAATGGGCACGCAGGCGTACATGAGGATGACGAACGCGGCGGCCAGCGCGCACAGCACCGTCAGCGGCCTTGTGACGCTCTTGTCGGATATGAGCATACGGCCGCGGGACGCCTTGCCCGTCAATGTGGCGGCGGTCTTGGCCTCCAGATAGTACTTCTGCACCGCGAACATCAAAAGCGTGATGGTCAGCAGCACCACGGCCATGGCCGCGGCGCCCTGCTTGTCGTAAGCGCCGGTGATCTGCAGATAGATCGTGGTGGCCAGGGTGTCGTAGGACCCGCCGATGATCATGGGGTTGGCAAAGTCCGCGATGGACTCGATGAACGTCACGAGAAAGGCGTTGCCAAGGCCGGGCAGCAGCAGCGGCAGCGTCACGCTGGTGAACACCTTCATCCGCCCCGCGCCCATGTCCCGGGCCGCTTCTTCCAGGGAGGGGTCGATGTTCTTCAATAACCCCTTGAGCATCATGTAGCACACCGGGAAGAACGTCATGGTCTGCACGATGACGATGCCCCAGAAGCCATAGACGCTGTTATCGTAGATATGCAGCAAAAACCGGGTGATGAGGCCCGCCTTGCCGAAGAGCATGATCATGGAAAGGCTCAGCACGAACGGCGGCGACACCACCGGCAGCATGGACACGACCTTGAACAGGCCGCCCACGCCCCGGCCCACCTTCACATAGACCTCCACATAGGCGAACAGAAGCCCCACCGCGGCGGAGAGAATGCCCACCAGAAAGCCCACCTTGAGGGTGTTGGTGATGGCCTTCTGGAAGTTGGGCATGTCCAGCACTCTCTTGAAGATATCCAGCGTCAGGCCGTTTTCGCCGTAGACGCTGTCCACCAGCAATATCGCCAGGGGATAGAGAATAAACAGGGTCAGAAACGTGATAAGGACCACGATGGTCCCCACCATGACGGGATCGGCCATCAGCTTTTTCCGGTCCAGTGCCGCGCTCTGACTTCTCGCCATAGGGAACCCTCCTCTCTTTACATGGTCAGCGCAGAAAAACTGCTGTCAGAAAGCGGGGGATGGCGAACGCCATCCCCCGCCGCAGATACGTTGTCGGAAATAAAACTTACTCCGTCTGGAAACGACCGGCGTCCTCGGTGTCAGCGCCGGCGTCGGCCAGGGCGGTCATGACCTCTTCCACATAGGTGCCGATGTTGGCGGTGGCGTCCTCGAAGTCATACTCCATGACGTTCTCGGGGTCCAGACCGAACTCGGCGGCCTGCTCGGGCTGCTCGGCGTTGTCGATGACCAGGAACTGGTAGGAGCCGTTGTCCTTGGCCAGGTTCACGCAGTCGGGGCTCAGAGCATACTCGATCCACAGCTTCGCGGCGTTGGGATGGGCCGCGCCCTTGAGCATGGCGGTGGCTCCGATCTCAAAGGAGGTGCCGCTGGAGGGGATGATCAGGTCGATGTTGTCATAGCCGTTGTCCAGGATCTGGGTGATGCCGTCATGCAGGAAACCGATGCCGATGACGCACTCGCCGGTGCCCACGTTCTTGGACGGGCCGGAGCCGGACTTGGTGTAGACCTCGATGTTCTTGTCCAGGTCCACCAGGTACTGGATGCCCTCGTCGTGGCCGTACTTCTGGATCATGGTGTTGATGACCAGCTTGGCGGTGCCGGCGGTGTTGTAGTTGCTCATCCAGATCAGACCCTCATACTGGGGGTCGGTCAGGTCGGCCCAATCCTCGGGCACAGGCAGCTCCATGCGCTCCAGCTCGTCCTTGTTGACCATGATGCCCAGGATGCCCTTGTAGATGCCGTACCACATGTTGTCGGCGTGCTTGTACTGCTCGCCGGTCAGGTGGCTGGCGTTGACAGCCTCATAGGGCTCCAGCAGGCCCTCGGCAGCCACGACGTTGTACGGGTCGGTGGTGCCGCCGAACCACACGTCAGCGGAGGGATTGCCGTTCTCCTCCTCGATCTTGGCCTGGACCTCGCCGGTGGACAGGCGCTGATAGGAAACCTCG
>CANQJZ010000028.1 GCA_947624385.1 uncultured Oscillospiraceae bacterium | reverse complement strand
AAACACCATTTTAGAAGCTTTCTTCCCTTGAGTCACCCCTTTTCTTTACCCTGTTGCACTTATTTTGTAAATCTTCAGATATGATTTCCGGCGGCGTGTACGTCGGAAATCATTCTTCTCGGCCCGCAAACGTGAACGCCTCCGTCGCTTCGACGGAGGCGCTTTGCGCTGCAGCGGGCCGCAAGCCTTCTCGTTTGAAAGGCTTTGCCTTTCAAACGACTACGCTAAAAGCATGGCCCCCAGCATAATAAGCAGATCCTTATCCCCGCTCTCCCGATACATCAGATACAGTATCAGCGCCATGATGAGGTCGTCCGTCTCCATGCTGACGGACCCCAGCTTCTTCACCAGCGCGTCCAGCGTCCCGGCGATACCGCTTCGTGTCGGTTCCTGCCGGGGCGTTTGCTGTTCCCGGTCCGGCTCCGGTCCGGGCTCTCGCTGCATGCGAAACGCGCCGCTATACGCCATGTTCGCCGCCCCCGTATTCCCGCATCACCACCCCGGCGATACCGGCCATCCGGGCGATCTTCATCGCCCGGTCCAGCTTTTCCTGCTTCTCCGGCTTCATGTATGGCCGCATCGCCATCAACAGCGCCGTGGAGCGGCTTTGTTGTGCCTTGCCGGAAAAAGCCTTTCCCAGCGCGCCCAGCAGCTTTGTGTCCACGCCGGTCGGCTGCGCCTGACCCTCTGTCCGGGTAGGCTCGTCGGACTTCTCCCCCGCCTGACCGAACAGCTCCTGCGCCATTTTGGTAAGCTTTTCCATCTGCGCCGGGTCGGACAGCACGCTCTCCAGCGCGGCCCCCAGATCACCGTCCATCCTGCTTCACCGCCTTGCGCACCTGGTCTGCAAAGCTCTTGCCCTCGCTGGTGGACAGGATATCCCGGAGCATTTTCCCCAGCGCGTCCATGTCCCCCGCCTTAGCGGCCTGGGTCAGCTTCTCGCCGTCCACCTTTGCGGCCAGTTTCGCCCCGGCCTCCGACCGGGCCAGATCGTCCAGCGCCTTGCCCTGGCCGCCAGAGCGGACCTGGCGGGCGTACTTTTCCAGATCCATAATAAAATCCCCCCTCTGCCGGTCCATTGTATGCGGACCGTGCGGAGGGGGTGATAGCTTATGATTTCCTGTCAGCCGTTGAGATATTTGTCGAGGCGCATGAAGATGGTGGCGACCTCGGCCCTGGAGGTGGCGGTGGTGGGCTTTAAGTCCATGCCGCCGGCGCTGTTGGGCTTGCCCTCGATGAGGCCGATGTTGATCATCGCCTTCATGGCGTTGGCGGCGTAGCTGGCGACGCTGCCGCTGTCGCTGTACTTGCTCAGGTCGCCGGCGGTGCTGAGGGACTTGTTCATGTACTTCGTCAGGTAGTTATAGATCATCACGCACACGTCCTGCCGGGAGATATAGCCCCGGGGGTTGAACGTGACGGCGCTGGTACCGTTGACGATATCGTTCAGATACGCCCACTGCGCGTAGCCGTAGGAGTACTTGACGCTGGTGCTGCCCACGATGTCGCCGAACTGGCACACGTCGATGAGCGCCTTGCCGTAGTACACGCTGCTGATATAGCCCTTGGCGCCGGAGGAATTGTACTGGACGTAATACCACTTCACGTTGTCGGTGGTTTTTTCATCGGTCACGTACACATACAGGCCACTTGCCTGCAAGGTGCCCACCGGCGGGTTATAGGTGGTGGCGGGTCCGCTTCTGACGTTGATATCGCTGCCCTGGGTGACGCCGATCTTGCTGGCGACGTTCTCCCAGTTGCTCACCGGCGCGCCGGAGACGTACAGCGAGGGCTTGGCGAACCGGCCAAGGACCGTGACGAACATGGCCCGGGTCACCGGGTCGTTAGGGGCGAAGTATTGGGTGCTGCCCACGCTCTTGGTGCCGTAGAACAGGCCCTTCTGCGTCGTGTACGCCACCGCGGGACCGTACCACGCGGCGCTGTTCACGTCGCCGTATCCCGTGTCCACCTCCACGGTGATCTTGTGGTCCTCGCTCACATTGGTCAGGTCGATACGGGTTTTCGCGCCCTGGTCCTTGCCGTCCAGCTTCACGTTTTTCAGCTTATAGGAGCCGATCTGGGTGGTGAGGGTGAAGGTGATGGACTCGCCCTTCGGGACCATATGCTCGCTGCCGGCGGGGGTGATGAACCCGAAGGGGTCCACCACGGAGATGGTGTACATGTCCCCCACGCCGATCTTGAAGGTAGCCACGGCGCTGGGGATGCCGTCGGCGGTCATGGCGAAGGCCTTGATGGTCCGCCCGGACGCGCCGGTGATGCTGACCGTGCCGGACTTGCCGTTGTTGCTGGATTTGGTGGGGGTAGTCCCGTTGATGGTGTAGTAGATGGTGGCGTCGCTGTCGCCCAGCAGGGTCAGGGTCGAGCCGCTCTTCACATAATAGACGGTCTCGCCGTTGTCCGCCGTAGTCTTGAACACGCCGCCGCCGCTTTCGTCGCCCTTAATGGCCAGTGTGGGCAGCGCGGACACCTTCAGCTCCTCGTTCAGGGGGAAGCTGTTCTTGCCATCGACCACGGCCATCGCCTGTACTGTCACCTTGGCCGCGCCGGACTTGGCCGTGACCGTGAACGGGGCGGTGTAAAGCGTGCTGCTGGTGGTAGGCGCGGCGCCGTCGATGGTGTAATAGATCTTCGCGCCGGACTCCTTATGGCTGAGCGTCACCGTGGCCTGGGAGGGCCCGGCGGCCGCCACGGAAATGGACGGGGACTCGGCCATGTTCAGGTCGGCCACGTCGGCGGGCCGGCGCACGGTGGGCCGGCTGGAGCAGCTGCGGCGGTACAGGGAATAGCCCGTGCTCAGGTAGGCCAAAAAGTCCTTGATGGTGCCGGTGTAGGTATAGGACCGGCCGGTGATGAGCTCGCCGTAGCAGGTGACGCGCATCTTGGGCGGGGTCTGCTCCGTGACCTCCACGGATACGATAGCGCCCTTGCTGTCATAGCCGATATCGGTTATCACGACCACGTGGCTGCTGGGGTTGTTGAGCGTGTCGCCCACCTGCAGGTCCGTCAGGCCCGTATAAGTTATCCGCTGGGAATAATTCAACATGCTGGTACACGTGCAGCGGATGGGCAGGTCCCAGGCGTAGGACGCGAAGCCCGAGCAGTCGCTCCCGTAATAGGGCGCCAGACGGGACCAGTCGGAGTATTTCGTGTAAAAGACGCTGTTTTTCTGCTTGGTGTTGGTGAGAAAGTCGCTCAGGGAGATGTCCCAGCCCACATAGCCGGTGCTGACCGCCTGGGAATAGGGCACGCCCCGGTAGGTGTGGTTGGCCAAAAACTTGCCGATGGACGAGCTGTTGCTGGTATCCGTGACCTTGGCGTTGCGCCCGGCGTTGGCCGATGTATAGCTGCCGTCGTTGCCGCCCCAGGAATACCGGTCCACCAGGCACTTCCACGTCACGTCCGCCATTTGCTGAGCCCGCAGGACGATGTTCTGCTGGTTGGTGGTCAGCGTCTTGGACCGGACGTGGGACGTGCTGACGGTGCCGATCGCGCCGCCTCCCTCCACAGGCGTCAGGCCGGCGGTCAGGGCCGCGTATTCCGCGCTTTGCAGATAGGCCGCCTCATTGGCCAGCTGCTGCTCGTCGGAAAGGCCGCTGCCCCCGCCTGTCTGGCCCAAAGTATATGCCTGCAGGCTGATACTGCCCTCGAACAGCGCCGCCAGTCCGGTCTGGTACGTCTCGCCGCCCACGACCAGGACCAGCCACTCGCCCTCCGGGCGGCAGCTGTCAATACCGGCATAGAGCTGGGTCTCGTCGGCCCAGAGGGTATAGTTGAAGTAATCTCCCGTGAGATATATGTTGCCGTATTGGGTAGGTATGAGGCCGATGACCCCCGCCGGGGCCGTCAGCTCCTCCACGGTGCTGTCGTTCATGTCCAGGGAATAGACCTGCCCGCCGGACAGATACCGGACCTCCTGTCCCATGACGTACATCTGGTCGATGGCGCTCTCGGCGGCGTATACCGTCTCGTCCGCGCCGCCGCCAGCGGGCACGCGGCAGATGTTATTGCCCACGCTGTAATAGAGCATCCCGTCGGACAGGTTCAGGTTTTCGCCGTTGGCCGCGGACAGATATGTATTCCCGGCCCAAATGCCGCCCTCGCTGGCGTAGGTGACGCCACCCACAGTCAGGTACCGTCCGCCGCTCAATATGGATGCCGCGGTCGCGCCCGGCTCCGTCCAGGGCCACTGCTTGTGCTCCGGTTCCTCCGTGGCCTCCGGCTCCTCCGTGGTCTCAGGCTCATCCGTGGTCTCGGGCTCATCCGTGACCTCGGGCTCATCCGTGGTCTCGGGCTCATCCGTGACCTCGGGTCCCGCCGTGACCTCCGGCTCCGCCGACGCCTCGGGCATATCCGTCGCCGCGGGCTCTTCCGTCGTCTCCGGCTCGGTGGAACTCTCCGGTTCCGTCGGGGTCTCAGGCTCCGCCGGTACCTCCGGCTCGACCGGCAGCTCCGGTGCAGCCGGGGCCTCCGGCTCCGTCACAGCGGGCGGAACGCTCTCCCCGTCGGGGCTTTCGCTGGCGAACGCCAGACCCTCCCCCAGCGACAGGCATATCGTCAAGATAAGTAAAAAGGCCAGCAGTCTCCTGATACGTGCCATACTCTTCCTCCATCTTTCGCAAAAAACACAAGCGTCCTGCTTTATACTCCTATTTAATATACCACTTGGGCAGTTCAATTGCAAGTAATTTTTGAAACTTTTGTCTATATTTTGCAATCTTTGACACGTTTTTGTAATTATGTCACCCAAAATATAGAGGCCGGTTGACTCCGGCCTCTGATTTGGAATTTTGGCTTTCACAGCACCCGCACCCGCCGCACGTGTGGCACGGCCCGGATACGCTCGACCAGCTCCGCCGTGATGGGGCTGCCCAGGTCGATAACGGTGTAGGCCACCGGCCCCCGGGCCCGGTTTTGCATGTGCTCCACGTTGATGTTCTCCCCGCCGATGATGTCCAGGAAGCTGTTGAGCATACGGGGCACATTGTCGTGAATGGCGCACAGCCTTGCCACGCCGGCCCGCTCCAGCACCAGCTGGGGCATGTTGACGGCGTTTCGGATATTGCCGTTTTGGATATAGTCGGCCAGCTCCTGGGCGGCCATGACGGCGCACTTTTCCTCGCTCTCCGGGGTGGACGCGCCCAGGTGGGGGAAGGCCACAACGCCCTTGACGCCGACAAGCTTGGCGCTGGGGAAGTCGGTGACGTACCGGGCCACCTTACCGGAGGCCAGCGCCGCCAGCACGGCGTCCTCGTCCACCAGCCCGCCCCGGGCAAGATTGATGACCCGCACGCCGTCCTTCATCTGGGCGAAGGCGGCGGCGTTCAGGGTGTGGTGTGTCTTTTCGTTGTGGTGTATCTGGATGAGCACATAGTCGCTGGCCCGGTACAGGCTGGCCAGGTCCTCGGCCTGACGCACGTCACTGTGGATGTGCCACGCGGCCTCCACGGACAGATAGGGATCGTACCCGATGACCTCCATGCCCAAGTTCAGCGCCGTTTTCGCGATGCGCCCGCCGATGGCCCCCAGGCCGATAACGCCCAGCGTCTTGCCCCGTATCTCCGGGCCCACGAAGGCCTTCTTCCCGGCCTCCACGGCCGCCTCCACGTCGTCCCGCCCGGCCAGGGAGCGGACCCACTCGGCCCCCTCCAAAATGTCCCGGGACGCCATCACCAGCGCGCATATGGCCAGCTCCACCACCGCCTGGGCGTTGGCCCCGGCTGTGTTAAAAACCACGATGCCGTTTTCCGTACACCGCTCCACGGGTATATTATCGGTGCCCACGCCCGCACGGGCGATGGCCAGCAGATTTTTGCCGAACTGCATGTCGTGCAGCTTGGCGGACCGGACCAGAATACCGTCCGGGTCCGTAGCTTCATTGTTGATCATCATGCCCTTGGACGCCAGCACGTTCAGCCCCTGTCGGGCGATGTTATTGATCGTCTTGACCTCAACCATGGTGTTTGACCTCGAACTCCTTCATAAATTCCGCCAGGGCCTTCACGCCCTCCATGCTCTGTGCGTTATAAAGCGACGCCCGCATACCGCCCACGCTCCGGTGGCCCTTCAGGTTCATAAGCCCTCTGGCCTGCGCCTCTTTGGCGAAGGCCGCGTCCAGGTCGGCGTCCCCCGTGCGGAAGGTCACGTTCATGTCGCTGCGGCTGTCGGGCCGTGCGCAGGGCTTATAGAGCGCGCTGTTGTCGATGATATCGTATATGATGGCGGCCTTTTCATGCTTGATGGCCTCCATACCGGCCACGCCCCCCTGCTTTTCCAGCCAGTCCAGCACCAGCCCCAGCATATAGATACACCAGCAGGGCGGCGTATTGTACATGCTGTCCTTTTCGATCATGGTCCTGTAGCTCATCATCAGCGGCGTATAGGGCATTTCATGTCCCGCCAGGGCCCTGTCCACGATCACCACCGTGACTCCCGCCGGGGCCATGTTCTTTTGCGCGCCCGCCAGTATAAGGCCGTATTTTGCCACGTCCACGGGCTTGGACAGTATCTCCGAGCTCATGTCGCACACCAGCGGCGCTTGTGTCTCGGGCACATAGGGCCAGGCGGTGCCATAGATGGTGTTATTGGAGCAGTAGTAAAAATATTTGGCCTCCGGGCTCAGGTCCAGCTGGTCCTGGCCGGGGATATAGGAAAAATCATCGTCCGCGGACGACGCGGCGATATGCACCGTGCCGTACTTTTTTGCCTCTTTGCTCGCGATATTGGAGAAGTTGCCGGTGACGGCGTAGTCCGCCGTACCGCCCTCCATCAGGTTCATAGGCACCATGGAAAACTGCAGCGACGCGCCGCCCTGCAAGAACAATATCTCGTGGCTGTCCGGCACGTTCAGCGCCGCCTTCAGCTTTGCCTTGGTGCTGTCGAAGATCTCCTTAAAAAAGGCGCTGCGGTGGCTCATCTCCATGACGGACATGCCGCTGCCGTTGTAATTCAATATCTCTTTCCCGGCCCGCTCCAAAGCCTCTCTTGGCAGCACCGACGGCCCCGCGGAAAAGTTGAACACTTCTTCCCTCTTCATGCTTTTACCTCGCTAATTTACTGTATCTTTATATTATAGCACATGTGTGCTATAATGCGGCATGTTTTGCGGTTCCGGCGCCAGCCGGGAGCAAAACGGCCTTAAATCATATATAATGGCCGCTTTGCGGCCATTATAGCACGGAACACGAAAAATGCAAATCATTCCGGTACCCCCACCAGCGTATCCACCTCCACGCCGGTTATGCGCACCTTTCCCACCGTCCCACGGCGTACGGGACCCTCTACCCGCACGGGGCAGTAATTGCCGCTGTGGCCCTCGTGGGCGTTTTCAAAGAGCACGTCCAGCGTCCTGCCCACGCAGGAATCCAGATACGCCCGCTGCAAGCGCGCTATGACCGCCTGCGCCCGGCGGACCCGGGCCTCCTTTTCCGCCCGGTCCAGCTGCCCCGGCATGTCCGCCGCCTTTGTCCCCGGCCGCCGGGAGTAGGGAAAGGCGTGGACAAAGAAAAACCCGCACCGCTGCAAAAACGCCAGCGTAGTTTGAAAATCCCCCTCGCTCTCCCCCGGAAACCCGCAGATCAGGTCCGCCGTCAGCGCGCAGCCGGGAAAATGCGCCCGCAGCCGCTCACACACGGCCAGAAACGCCGCCGTGTCGTACTTGCGGTGCATGCGTTTTAAGGTGTCGTCGCAGCCGGATTGGAGCGACAGGTGAAAATGTGGGCACACGTTCCCCAGCGCGGCCAGCCGCTCACAAAAATCCTCCGTGACCACCGTGGGCTCCAAGGACCCCAGCCGCACCCGCACCTCCGGCGCGGCCTTGGCTATGGCCTGGACCGCGTCGGCCAGACCGGGCTTGCCCGGCAAGTCCTTGCCGTAGGACGCGATCTCGATGCCCGTGACCACGATCTCCGCGAAGCCCTGCTCCGCCAGCGCTTTTGCCTGCTCTGCGCAAGAGCCCAGCGGCAGGGACCTGACCCGCCCCCTTGTATAGGGTATGACGCAGTAGGTGCAGAAGTTGTCGCACCCGTCCTGAATTTTCAGCATCGCCCTTGTCCGCCCTGATACGGCCCCCGCCGGCAGCGGCTCGAACACCCGCCTTTGAAACGGGTCGTCCACGTTCTTCACCGGCAGTGCCTTTTCGATGGCGTCCACAAGCGCGTGCTTATCCCCGCTGCCAAATACGATGTCTGCGCCCAGCGCGGCCGTTTCCTCCGCCTCCAGCTGGGAATAGCACCCGCACACCACCGTCAGCGCGCCGGGGTTTCGCCCCTGCAGCCGCCGTATGGCCTGACGGGATTTTCTTCCGCTCTCGGCCGTGACGGCGCAGGTGTTCACGATCGCCACGTCCGCGTCTTGCTCCACAGGCACAAACCCACGCTCCCGGAGCATGCTCTCCAGGGCCTGTGTCTCGTATTGGTTCACCTTGCAGCCCAAGGTGTATATGGCGTACGTCATAAATCTTGCCTTTTCTTCCTATCCGGTTTATAATTCCCCCGGTGATTTTTATGATCTATCTGGACAACGCGGCCACCACCCAGGTCTGCCCCGAGGCGGCCCATGCGGCGCTGGACGCCATGACCGCCCATTACGGCAACCCCAGCTCCACCCACGGCCCCGGCCGGGACGCCAGAGCGGCCCTGCAAAATGCCCGCCGCACCGTGGCGGAGAGCCTTGGGGCCGCGCCGGACGAGGTTTTCTTTACCTCCGGCGGCTCCGAGGGTGACAATTGGGCGCTCATGGGCGCGTGCCGCCTCATGCGCCACAAGGGCCGTCACATCGTCAGCGGCCTCACCGAGCACGACGCGGTCCGCAAGACTCTGGACGCTTTGGAGTCTCAGGGCTACGAGGTCACCCGTCTTGCCCCCGGACCGGACGGCGCGGTACACCCGGAGGCCGTAGCCGCCGCCCTTCGGCCGGACACGGCGCTGGTGAGTCTCATGCTGGTCAACAACGAGACCGGCGCCATCACGGATATCCCCGCCGTGGCCCGGGCCATCCAGGCGGCGGGCTGCCAGGCCCTTCTGCACACAGACGCCATACAAGCATACATGAAACTGCCGCTGGATGTCAAGACGCTTGGGGCCGACATCGTGACCGTCTCCGGCCATAAAATTCACGCCCCCAAGGGCGTGGGCGCGCAGTATATCCGCTCGGGTCTGCGTCTTCCCCCGCTGATACTTGGAGGCGGGCAGGAGAACGACCGCCGCTCCGGCACGGAAAACCTGCCCGGTATCCTGGCCCTGGCTGCGGCGGTGGAGGCGTACCAGGCGGACGCGGACGCTCCCGCCCGGATGGCCGCTCTCCGCCAGCGCGTCATTGACACCCTCACCCCCGCCCTGCCGGACATGCGCGTCTTGGGCGGCGGCGCGCCCCACATCCTGTGTCTGGCCTTTCCCGGCTACCGGAGCGAGGTGCTCTTAAATTACCTGGACGGCATGGGCGTGTGCGTATCCAAGGGCTCGGCCTGCAAGCGCGGCGCCAGAAGTCATGTCCTGCAGGCCATGGCCCTGCCCGCCAAGGTCATCGACGGAGCCATCCGCGTCTCCTTTGGCCGTTTCAACACCGAAGCGGACGCGGACACATTGTGCGACGGCCTTCTGCGCGCCTGCGCCACCTTACGAAAAGCCTTATAACAAACGAACGGCGTCCGGCCAAAAACCGGACGCCGCATTTTTTATTGCTTCACTGGTTCAGATACTTTGTCACTTCCGGGCCGAAGTCCTTGGGGTCCGCGGAGACGGTCAGGGTAAAGGTGATGCCCTCCGCCTGGCCAAAGCGCTCCATCCAGGCCAAAAACCGGGCCAGGTCCTCTTCCGAGGCCGGACGGATGATCTTGAACAGATTGTCGATGAACACATGGGTGATATCGAAGTTCCCGGCCGCCAGACCGCTCAAAAAGCCGCACATCAGCTCGATGGAGTTGATGCCGTACTGGGAGGCGTGGATGAGCCGCGCCTGATAGGGGATGTCGTAAGTAAGGACTTTATCTTTCTCGATGCAGATCACGTCGCCGTGTTCCTCGTCCACCGCTTTGCGTACCAGCTCCACGAGCTGTTTTGTCTTGCCGGTCCCTTTGAGACCCATGATCAATCTTATCAAAAGATCATCACGCTCCCTTCGTGTGTTTCTCCTATTTTAACATCTTTCCCGCTGCATGGCAACGGGAAAGACATTAAATTATTAGTAATTTTTTACGCGTTGGGTTTACCCAGCATGCGGAACATATTCTTCTTATAGGCCTCCACGCCGGGCTGATTGAAGGGATTGACCCCCAGCATATACCCGCTGATGCCGCATGCCATCTCGAAGAAGCACACCAGGTCCGCGAAGCCCTCCTCGTTGCGCACCGGCACGCTCACGCCGATGTTGGGCACGCCGCCGGCCACGTGGGCGGCCTTGACCGCCTCCATCGCCACCCGGGAGATGTCCCCCAGGCCGCGCCCGGCCAGATAATTCAGCCCGTCCGGGTCGCCCATGACGAAGGGCATTTCATAGTCCTGCCTTGGCCGGTCGAAGCTGACCACCGTCTCCATCAGGGTCCGGGGCCCGTCCTGGACGTACTGGCCCATGGAGTGCAGGTCCGCGTTATACTCCACGGAGGCGGGATAGATGCCCACGCCGTCCTTGCCCTCGCTCTCGCCGTAAAGCTGCTTCCACCACTCGGCCATGTACCGGAAGGACGGCTCGTAGCTGGCCAGTATCTCGATCTTCTTGCCCTTTGCATACAGGGCGTTGCGGGTGGCGGCGTACTGCCACGCCGGGTTGTCCGGATTGCGCCTGTCCAGCTCGTACATCGCCTCCGCCGCCGCGCCGACCATGGCGTGTACGTCGCAGCCCGCCGCCGCCAGGGGCAGCAGACCCACGGCGGACAGCACGCTGAACCGGCCGCCCACGTCGTCGGGCACCACGAAGGACTCATAGCCCTCGCTGTCCGCGATGCCCTTGAGCACGCCCCTGGCCTTGTCGGTGGTGGCGTAAATGCGCTTGCGAGCGCCCGCGCCGTATTTCTTCTCCAGCAGGCCCCGGAAAATGCGGAACGCCGCCGCCGGCTCCAATGTCGTGCCGGACTTGGACACCACGTTTACGGAAAAGTCACGGTCGCCCAGCTTTTCCAGCTTGCACGCCAGATCGTCCGGGGAGAGGCCCGTACCGGCAAAGATGACCTCCGGGCCGTTTTTGGGCTGGATGAGCTCAACGCCCGCCCGAGCGCCCAGATAGCTGCCGCCGATGCCCACCACCACCAGCACCTCGCTGGTGTCGCGGATACGCTCCGCCGCGGCTGTGATGCGCTTCAGCTCCTCGCCCTGCACCCGCCGGGGCAGCTCCCGCCAGCCGAGGAAATCGCTGCCCTCGCCGGTGCCCTCCGCCAGCGTCCGATGGGCCTGACCGGCCGCGCCGTAATCCGGGCCGGTGCTGTCCAAAAAGCCCAGCGCTCCCGATAGATCGACTTTTACCATTTTGCAGAAAACCCTCCTGCTTCTTGAGTTTGCGGATATTTTTTCCAATTTTTCCGCTCGCCGCTATTATACTCCATGTTGCGCGCATTTTCAAGCGGCTGATTTTCAAAAAGTGGGGCGTTGCGACCAAAATTTACGGGTTTTTCTATGCAAAATGGGGAAATTACTCCGTTTTCCACCCGACGAGAGCGCCCAAAAGGCGGCCGTAGACCCGCAGGAAAGAAAGCCGCCCCACGCTCTCCGACGCGGCGATCTCCACCTCCGCCAGCACCCTGTCGCCGCTCTTGACCGTCATGCGGCCCAGGCTCTGGCCCTGGCTCACCGGTGCGGTCACGCTCCCGGCCAGATCGATCTCATAGCTCAGGCCGGACAATGCCCCTTTCTCCCCCAGGATATACTCGTCGCCCACGAATATGGGCTGTACGCTGTCGGCCGTGCCCATGGTCACCGGCACCGGCGGCAGGGCCTCTCCCGGCCGCAGCGGGGCCAGCGCGTAATTGGCAAAGCCGTAGTTTAAAAGGGTCCTGGCGTCGTCGAACCGCTCCGCCGATGTCTGCCCGTGCAGCACCACGGCGATGTACTCCACCCCGTCCCGCTCGGCCGTGGCGGAAAGGCAGTACATGGCCTTGCTGGTGAACCCTGTCTTCAGGCCCGTAGCCCCCTCATAGCCGGATATGAGCCGGTTTGTATTGGAAAGGCCGAACTCCCCATTTCGTATGGTGTCCATCCATATGGTGGAATACTCTTTGATCATGTCGTGGCGAATGAGCTCCCGGCTCATGACGGCGATGTCGTAGGCGGAGGTATAGTGTTCGTCGTCGTCATAAAGGCCTGTGCAGTTGGTGAAGTGGCTGTCCTGCATGCCCAGCTGGCCGGCCCGCTGGTTCATCCGCTGCACGAACGCCTCCTCGCTGCCCGCGATCTGCTCCGCTAACGCCACGGCGCAGTCGTTGGCGCTGACCACGGACACGCACTTGAGCATTTCCGCGACGCTCATCTGCTCCCCCGGCTCCAGCCATATCTGGCTGCCGCCCATGGCGCAGGCCGTCTCCGAGGCGGTCACGATCGTCTCCGGCGTCAGCACCCCCGACTCGATGGCCTCCACCACCAGCAGCATGGTCATGACCTTTGTCACGCTGGCCGGCGCGCAGTGCTCGTGTGGATTTTTCTCATAGATCACCGTGCCCGTGGACTTTTCCATGAGCACCGCGTAAGGCGCTTTGATGGTGATGGCGTCCTCCGGCAGAGGCTCCATCGCCAAAGCCGGCGTGGACGACAGCAGCAGTGCCGCCAGGATGAGCGGCAATATGGTTTTTTTGAAGAACATAAAGACACCCCCATATCACATGGATATGGGGGCATGACCACGATTATGCTCTTTGTGCCCGAACACGCGCCATTACAAACACCGTCAACAAACATTGCCACAAAAACCCACGTCAACGCTGTCGAACGCCGTCGAAGCCCGTCACAGCTCCCGGTACATGGCCGGTGCGTCGGCCTTGGAGACCGTCTCCGCCACAGACAGGACCTCCACCCGCGTGGTCCGGGCGCCGAATTGGATCTCGATGACATCCCCGGGCTTTACGTCTCTCGACGCCTTGGCGGCCGCGCCGTTGACCCGCACCCGTCCGCCGTCGCATGCCTCGTTTGCCACCGTGCGCCGCTTTATCAGCCGGGACACCTTCAAATACTTATCCAGTCGCATCGTCATTCAAACGCACCGCGGCGCGGGGTTTTTCCCCGCGCCGCAGATGATTTGGGAAACTCACTTCGCGACGGCGTCCTTCAGGGCCTTGCCGGCCTTGAACTGCGGGGCCTTGGAAGCGGGGATCTTGATCTCCTGCTTGGTCTGGGGATTGCGGCCGATACGCTCGGCGCGCTCCTTCACGTCGAAAGCGCCGAAGCCGACGATCTGGACCTTCTCGCCCTTGGCCAGAGCATTGGTCACGATATCGACAAACGCGTTGACGGCGCTCTCGGAGTCCTTCTTGGACAGACCGGTCTGCGCGGCGATGGCCGCAATGAGTTCAGCTTTGTTCATAATAAACCTCCTGATTTTTTGGCTTCTTCCGCCTCTTTTGTTTATTTAAAAGCCCGTCAAAAGCGGTGCTTTTCCAAAAATGATCTACCCTTCCTCGCGCTTGGCCCGCTGCCACAGGGCCTCCTGCCCGTCCAGGGCCAGCGCCTCCAGGGCCTGTCCATCTTCCGCTGCCAGCTGTTCCATCCGGGTATACCGGCGCACGAACCGGTCGCTGGAGCCGTTCAGAGCCTGTTCCGGGTCGATGTTCAAAAGCCGGGCCAGATTCACCGCCGCGGCCAGCACGTCGCCCAGTTCTTCTTCCACGCGCTCCCCGGCTGCAATGGCCTCGTCCAGCTCGCCCAGTTCTTCCGTGAGCTTGTCCCTTGCGCCGCGCCAGTCGGGCCAGTCAAAGCCGTCCTTAGCGGCCTTTTTCTGTATCTTCTCGGCGCGCCACAGGGCCGGCAGCGCCCGGGCCACGCTGTCCATCGCCTGGGCGGTGGACTTCTGGTCCTTCTCCTGCCGCTTTACCTCGTCCCAGGTGACCAGCACCTCTTCCGGGGTCTCCAAGTCCATATTACCGAACACGTGGGGGTGGCGGCGGATGAGCTTTTTGCACGCCTCGTCGCACACGTCGTCGAAGCTGAACCCGCCCTTTTCCTCCTCCATCCGGGCGTGGAACAGGACCTGCATCAGCAGGTCCCCCAGCTCCTCCCGGAGGTTGTCCATATCCCCGGCGTCGATGGCCGTCACGGTCTCATAGGCTTCTTCCAGCAGGGCGCGGCGGATGGACCCATGGGTCTGCACCCGGT
Organism: uncultured Oscillospiraceae bacterium; assembly: GCA_947624385.1. Lineage (GTDB taxonomy): Bacteria > Bacillota > Clostridia > Oscillospirales > Oscillospiraceae > CAJOIG01. Next base: position 17,407 of record CANQJZ010000028.1, on the reverse strand, counting down.
CCCAGGGACAGCCCTCGTCGCTGCGGAGAAGCGCCATGATGTTCCGGTAGTCGTTGATATCGTAATGATCCTTATACTGAAAATTTACCATATTATCCAGCCCAATGCAAGTATTAAATTCAAAAAAACGCCTGATTTCAGGGACATTTTGCGTTTTTTCAGCGGATATGCAGCTTTGCCGCCAATTTTTCCCCCTTGGGGAACAGCTTCATGTCCTCCAGCGTGATGGCCCGCAGGGCGATGACCAGCACGAAATAGATGACCACGCCCGCGCAGACCGCCGCCGCGAAGGGCAGCAGGATATTCAGCTCCCGGCCCGCCACCGACGCGGTGACGCCGCCCATCAGCCCGTGCAGCAGGCTCCAAACCGCCCACGCGCCGATGCCCATCACGATGGCGCTCAGGCCGCTGCGGCCCAGAATTTTGCCGATGTTCATGGGCCGGGCCATATGCCGGGCCATAAAGAACAGATTCGTACCCAGCATGACCAGATAGCAGCTCAGTGTCCCCAGCGGCGCGCCGTACACATTGATGTTGGGGTTGCCCACCAGCGTATAGGTGACGAGCACCTTGGCCGCGCCGCCCAGCAATATGGACACCAGCGGCAGCCGCTCGTTGCCATAGGCGGGCAGGATGGAGTTGGTCATCAGGCTCATGGTCATGAAATAGCAGGTGATGCCCAGCTCGAAAAGCAGCAGCGCCCCCTGCCCCGCGCTCTGGGGGTACAGCACCCGCATGCACGGCTCCGCCAGCACGGCCATACCCACTGCCATGGGCAGACACAGCAGCGTGCTCATGCGCAGCGCGCTCTCCGCCAGATCTGTGGCCGCCTCGTTGCCCTGCTTCATCCGTGCCCCGGCCACCGCCGGCACGATAGACGACAAAAACGGCACCACGAACGCCGACGGGACGTTATAGACCGTCATCGCCTTGCCGTACACGCCGTACAGCACCCCGGCGGCAGTGTCGGAATACCCGGCCGCGCCCTGGAGCCGGGCCATGGTGATCTGCGCGTCCATGAGCTGGATGATGCTCATGATGGACGTGGAGATGGTGATGGGGATGCCGATACGCAGCAGGTTCGACAGCACCCACCCGTTGCCTGGCGCCTTGTCTTTGGCCTCGGGACCGGGACGGACCTTGTACTTCCGGTGGACCTTCACCACCATGTACAGCATCGCCGCCACGGAGCTTACGGTAGTGCCCAGAATGGCCCCCGCCACGCAGATCTCCATGCTGTACCCGGCCTTGTAAAGATACCAGGCCGCGCCCAGGCCCACCACGACCTTCACGGCCGTCTCGATGACCTGGCTGACGGTGGTGGGGATCATGTCGCCGTGGCCCTGGGCATAGCCCCGGTAGGCCGCCGTGACGCACACCAGCACCACGCTGGGGGCCATGACGAAGATGCTCCGGGCGGTCTGGACCTTGTGCATATAGGCCGCGATCTCCGCCGGGAACAGCATCATCAAGGCGGTGCCCACCGCCCCAAGGGCCAGGAACGTGGCCGTGCTGACCTTGAAGATACGGTATACCTGGTTGTCCCGGTCCAGACTGTCCGCCTCGGATATCAGGCGGCTCATGGCCACCGGCAGTCCGGCCGTGGCCACGGTCAGGAAGAAGTTATAGATCTTATAGGTGATGTCAAAAAAGGCGAACCCCTCGTCGTCCAGGATATTGCCGAGAGGGATCTTATAGACCGCGCCCAGGACCTTGACCAGGATGATGCCAACGGTGTAGATGGCCGCGCCGTGTAAAAAGTTTTGTCCCTTTTTTTCAGCCATAGGTGCTCCTTACCGTCTTGGTGTACGCCGGATAAACGAATATATGCCGGGACATCTTATAAGATGAACCGGCTGGCATGTCACCGGCATAACACAAGGGCGGCTTTCGCCGCCCCTGTGTGAAAAGAGCAGAATTACTTGCCGTTGCGGACGGCGTCGATGTGCCGGGTCAGGTCCAGCATCTTGCAGCTGAAGCCCCACTCGTTGTCGTACCAGGCCATCAGCTTGACGAAGTGGTCGTTCAGGGCCAGGCCGGCCTTGGAGTCGAAGATGGAGGTGTGGGAGTCGGTGGTGAAATCGGAGGAGACGACTTCCTCGTCCACATACTCCAGAACGCCCTTCATGGGGCCTTCAGACGCGGCCTTCATCGCGGCGCAGATGTCCTCATAGGACGCGGCCTTGTCCAGCCGGACGGTCAGGTCCACGATGGACACGTCGGCGGCGGGGATACGCATGGAGGTGCCGGTCAGCTTGCCCTTCAGTTCGGGGATGACCTTGCCCACGGCCTTGGCGGCGCCGGTGCTGGTGGGGATGATGTTGCCGTAGATGGAGCGGCCCAGACGCCAGTTCTTCTTGGAGAAGCCGTCAACCACGGCCTGGGTGGCAGTGGAGGCGTGTACGGTGGTCATCAGGCCCTCGACGATGCCGAAGTTGTCGTTCAGGACCTTAGCCATGGGAGCCAGGCAGTTGGTGGTGCAGGAAGCGTTGGACACGAACTGCATGTCGGGGGTGTACTTCTCCAGGTTCACGCCGCAGACGAACATGGGGGTGTCGTCCTTCGCGGGGCCGGACATGACGACGACCTTGGCGCCGGCGTCGATGTGGGCCTGCGCGGTGGCCTTCTCCAGGAAGCGGCCGGTGCATTCCAGCACGTACTCGACGCCCATCTCGCCCCAGGGCAGCTGGGCGGGATCGCGATACTTCGCGTCGGCCAGGACCTTGACCTTCTTGCCGTCAACGACCAGGACGCTAGCCTCGTCGTCGGCCTCGATGGTGCCGTCGAAGCGGCCATGGACGGTGTCATACTTCAGCGCGTAGGCCAGCTGAGAAGCGGGATGGCCGGGAGCGTTGATGGCGACGACCTCGATGTCGTCGGCCTTGATGGCCGCCCTGAAGACCAGAGAGCCGATACGCCCGAAACCGTTGATGCCAACTTTTACCATGATTTTTATCCTCCTAAAGTAATTTTGAACACGTTTTTGCCGCCCTCGGCGATGGCCGCCGGAGGCCAAGCACAGGCATTATACACCAATCCTTCCTGTATTTCCAGCCTTTTCATAAAAAAAGCTCGGCAAACCAGAAAAATTTTCCGTGAAGCCCTTTTCGTCCCGCCATTTCCACGCCGAAGATTGCTCTTTCATAAAGGATATGGTAAGATATGAATCGTGAGACCCTCCCCGCCAGGGGCATATGCCTCCGGCGCGGGACATAGAAAAGAGAGTATGGGGAAAGATATGAGCTTGCCTCCAGAGATGATCGGCTCGCTTTTTGAACTGAGCCGGGAGCCTGTGCTGGGCGTACACGCCGACGGGACCGTTGTCTTTGCCAACCCGGCGGCCAGCGCCCTTTTGGGCGTGCGCGCCGGGGACAGCGCGGCCGGCGTGCTGCCGGCGCACATATTGGACGACCCGGCGGAGCAATTCATCGCCTCCGTCCGCTTGGGCGAGCGGCACGCCAACGTGTCCGTCCGGCGGACAGAGGACGTCATGGTCTGCGCCTGGTCCGTGCGGGACAGCGGCCCGCCTGATCTGGCCCGCGGCAAGTCGCTGGAGGCGCTGTCCTCCCACCTGATGACCGCCCGTATGGCCATCGACGCGCTTGTCCGGTGTACCCACGCGGAGGACAACGCCGCCACGGGCGAGACGGTGCGCATCCTCTACCAGGAATACTACCGCCTGCAGCGCCTTTGCCAGCACATGCGTCTGGCCGACTCCATCCAGCAGGGCTCCCTGCCCATGCTGTCCGGCGTGACGGACCTGGGAACCCTTTGCCGGGAGCTGTGCGACACGGCCGGTATGTTTTTCAGCGACCGGGGCGTGGCGCTGGTGTTCGAGGCGGACCTGGGCCTGCACCTTACCATGGCCGACAGCGGTCTTTTGGAATGCATGCTGTCCAACATCCTGACCAACAGCCTTGCCCACTGCAAAGCCGGAGACGCGGTGCACGTGAAGCTGACCCGCCAGGGCGAGCGCTTCATCATCGCCGTGCAGGATAACGGCGAGGGCATCCCGCCGGATAAAATGGCCCGTCTTTTCAACGGCGAGCCCACCGCCGACAACGCCGACCCCACCGCCGGCGTCGGCCAGGGACTTCTCATCGCCCGCGGCATCGCCGAGCGCCACGGCGGCGCCGTGATCATGGACAGCCGCCCCGGCCAGGGCGCCAACGTACGCATCTCCATCCCGTACAAAAAATGCGACGATCTGCAGCTGAAGTCGCCCCCGGTCCGTTACCGCAGCGACGGCATGAACCCCATCCTGACGGAATTTTCCATGTTAGCGGACAAAAAGTATTATACTCGACATATGTTCGATTAAGTCATCGCAAAGGCAAGCCTTTGCGATGAGAAGGCTGCGGCCCGCCGCAGCGCAAAGCGTCCCCGTCGAAAGACGGGGACGTTCACGTTTGCGGGCCGAGAAGAATGATTTCCGACGTACACGCCGCCGGAAATCATATCCCACTCCATTTGCGCCTGCGGGCGCAAACTCTGCGAGGCCTTTATATCCCGAAAAACCGCCTTCCGTTTTCCGCGCAGACCTTTGCCACCAGCTCCGGCGTGGTGTGCCGCACCTGGGCGATGACCTCCGCCACCCGTGGCAGCTTCCGGGAGTCGTTGCGTTTCCCGTCGGTCCTGGGCATAGGCGCCAGATAGGGGCAGTCCGTCTCCAAAAGCATCCTATCCGTGGGCATGGTCTCCAAAAGCTCCAATGCCCTTCTGGCCCCCTGCATGGTGATGGCCCCGTTAAATCCCAGGTACCAGCCCCAGGACAGTATCTCCTTTGCCATCTCCGCGCTGCCGGAGTAGCAGTGAAACTCCCCCCGGACATTGGGGTGCCGCCTTAAAATTTCCATGCAGTCCCCGTGGGCCTCCCTGTCGTGGATAATCACGGGCAAATCCAGCTCCTCCGCCAGACGAAGCTGTGCCTCCATCACCGCATGCTGGGTCTGCTTCCATTCCAAATCGTAGTGATAGTCCAGCCCGATCTCCCCGATGGCCACCACCTTTTTGTCCTTTGCCCAGGCCCGTATCAGCTCCGCGCTCTCGTCCGTCCAGCTTTTGGCCTCGTGGGGGTGCCAGCCCACGGCGGCGTAGATAAAGTCGTATTTATGCGCCAACTCTATGGCCGCCCGGCTGGACGCCTCGTCGCACCCGGCGTTCACCACCAGGTCCACCCCCGCCGCCGGGAGCGACGCCAAAAGCTCGTCCCTGTCAGCGTCGAACCACTCGTCGTCGTAGTGGGCGTGCGTGTCAAAATACATGTTATACCCCTCACCGGTTCAGCAGCCGCGCAATGGGCGCACGGGCCACCTTCATCGCCCCCTTGGGGCAGAACTCCTGGCAGCAGAAGCAGCGGATGCACTTGCCCCTGTCGATATGGGGCAGCTTATTTTCCATGGTGATGGCCTTGGCGGGGCATATCTGCCCGCACTGGCCGCAGCCCACGCACTCCCCCGGCGCGACTTTGGGCCGGGAGCTGAGGGCCTTTTGCATGATCTTCCCGAAGGCCCGCTTGAAGGGGCTGTTGCCCTCCCCCAGCAGCATTTCGCCGAAGAACACCACGTCGTTCTTGGTGCCGATATTATTGAAATCCCGCACCCGAAAAGCGTCCACGTCCCCGGCGATATCCAGTTCCTTCCAGCTCGCCGGTATCAATCCCCGCTCGTATGCCGCCTCCAATGTGGGCACGTCCTCCCGCTTCAGGCCGATGAGCTCCGCGCACACCAGGTCCAGTTCGTGGGGCGAGCGTGACGCGGCCAGCAGGCCCATTTCCTTGGCGTCGCCCATGGTGGGGCCGTTGCCGTCCATGCCCACCACCCCGTCCACGATGGCGAGAGCGGGCTTAAAGTACTCGTCCAGGTCCACGATCATCCGGGCAAAGTCGGCGGCGTTGGAGTATTTATAGTGATACTCCGGCTTCATGGTCCCCGGTATAACGCCGAACAGGTTCTTGGCGGCGGCGGACATAGCCATCATCCCGTGGCTTTTCAGCTTGCAGAAGTCCACGATCGCGTCGCAGCCGTCCAGCCAGCCGGTGTAAGTAAAGCGCTTGGCGACCCTGGCCTCGGGGAATTGGGCCTCTTTCTGGGTGAAGTCCATGTTGAGCTCCGCCCCGGCGGCCTCCGTCTGGTGCATGCCCGTGGCCCGGTACACGTTTTTCACGTACGCGGCGGTGTACAGCCCGCCGGGGCTGTCCCCGATCACCACCGACGCCGCGCCGCGCTCTTTTAAGAGCTTTGTCAGCTCCGAGAGCAGCACGGGGTGTGTCGTCGCCCCCGCCTCCGGCTTCATGAAGGACACCAGGTTTGCCTTGATGCCCACCCGCATGCCCGGTTTTACAAAATCCAGTCCGCCCACCGGCTCCAGCGCCTTTATAAGCGCCTCCCGGCAGGCCTCCGGCTCATAGGCCGGACATGCCACGATCGCCACCTGCGCCATAAAATCACTCCCCCGTTTTCTTCTCACTCAGTCGCTTAAACAGCCGGGCGAACCAGAACTCCATGCCCAGCTCGTCAATGTAAAAATGCAGTATCGCCCGGAAATTCTTGGTGGCCGTGCCCAGCATGATAAACTCCGCCTGGCTGGACACCGCGTCCTCGACGGCCTGAAACAGCGCCCGGCCCACGCCTCTGTCCCGGCATTCGGGCCGCGCATACAACTCCTCCACCTCGAAAAACGCCGTTCCCGCAGGGCAGATGGGATCCATATCCTTCTCCGTCTCCATGTGACCAAAGAGGTATCCGGCGATCTTCTCTCCTTCGTATGCCAGAAATACCCGGTTGCCCTCGATGTCCGCCGGGCCGTTCCGCCGGTAGCCGTAGCAGACCCCCTCCCGCTCCCAGTCCACGGACATATCTATAAGCTGCGAGAGGATATCGCCGTTGATCTGCACTTCCCGAATATCCATATCTTTCTCCCCCGTTTTTCTGTCCCCATCATATACCATCCCGCTTGCATTCGCAAGGCGAAAGGGGTATATTTGTGACAGGGAGGTGGGCCCATGAATAAGAAGTCGCTCCGCCGCACGCTGCATGTGCTGGGGCTTTTGGTCCTGCTGGGTTCGGCGGTATTCATCGCCCTGCGCTGGTCCGCCATTCCGGACCAGATCGCCACCCACTTCAACGCGGCCGGCCAGATCGACGGCTGGAACAGCAAGGGAACCGTTATCGTCCTGCCCATCGTCGGCCTTGTGGTCTACGGCCTTGTCTGCTTTTTGGGCGCGCTGCCCGCCAGCCTTTGGAACACGCCGTCGGACCGGCCCGTGCGCAACGCGGAGACGGCCCGGATCATGATCGCGGTCATGGGCCTTGCCGTGGCCTTGTCTTTCGCCTATATGACCGTCTGCTCGGTACTGTGCGCGCCTCTAGGCCGCTGGTTTTTGCCGGTATTCGTCGCGGGCCTTGCCCTGCCCTTCGTCGGCTTTCTCATTGCGTCGCTGTAAAAACAACATAGAAAAAGCGAGGCTTTCCATTCCGGACGGCCTCGCTCATATTTTGCTCACACTTCCACGATGACGGGCAGGATCATGGGGCTGCGGCGGGTGACCTTGTAAAGATACCCGCTCAGGTTGGCCTTGACCCGGCCCTTGATGTCGGCCCAGTCGGTGATACGGGCCCGCTCGCAGGACGCGATGGACTCGTACACCACCCGGCGCATTTCCTCCATGAGCTGGGCGTTGTCCTTGACGTACACGAATCCCCGTGTGATGATCTCCGGCTCGGCGATCATAGCCCCGTCCTGGCCGGACATGGTCATGACCACCACCAGCATGCCGTCCTGGGCCAGGTGCTGCCGGTCCCGGAGGACGATGTTCTCCACGCCTTCCTCCGTGGTGCCGTCCACCAGCACCCGCCCGGAGGGCACAGAGCCGTTTTTCGCGATATGCTTCGCCGTCAGCTCCACCACCTCGCCCACGCTGGCGATGACCACGTTGGCCGCTTCCACGCCCATTTCCCGGGCAAGTTCCGCGTGGCGGCAGAGCATCCGGTGTTCTCCGTGGACGGGGATGAAGAACCGGGGCCTCGTCAGGGCCAGCATGGTCTTCTGCTCCTGCTGGCAGGCGTGGCCGGACACGTGGATATCGATGCTCCGGTCGTAGATGACCTCCGCGCCCTTCCAGAAAAGCTCGTCTATGACCTTCGTGACGGTCCGCTCATTGCCGGGGATGGCGGAGGCGGAGATAATGACTCTATCCCCCGCGCCGATCTGCACCTGCCGGTGCTCGGAAAAGGCCATGCGGTACAGGGCGGACATATTCTCCCCCTGGCTTCCGGTGGTGATGATGACCACCCGCTCCGGCGGCAGGGCGCTTATCCGGTTCATGTCCACCAGCACGCCCCTGGGCACGGTCAGGTACCCCTCCTCCATCGCCAGCTTCATCACGTTTTCCATGCTCCGGCCGGTGATACCCACCTTGCGCCCGTAGTGCCGGGCGCAGTTGATGATCTGCTGGATGCGGTGGACGTTGGAGGCGAACGTGGTGACGATGATGCGTTTGTCGCAGCCCCGGAAAAGCCGCTCCATGCTCTCCCCCACGTGCCGCTCGGACTCGGAATACCCCGGCCGCTCCACGTTGGTGGAGTCGCTTAAGAGGGCCAACACCCCCTCCTTGCCCAGCTCCGCGAACCGGTGGAAGTCGAACACGCCGCCCTCGATGGGCGTCAGGTCGATCTTGAAGTCGCCGGTCTGTATCACCGTGCCGATGGGAGTATGCACCGCCACGGCCACGCTGTCGGCGATGGAGTGGTTGACGTGGATGAGCTCGCACTGGAAATTGGTCCCCACCTTGAACCTGTCCCCGGCGGATTTGGTGACGAGCTGCACGCTGTCGGCCAGACCGTGTTCCTCCAGCTTCAGCCGGACCAGCCCCGCCGTCAGGCGTGTGGCGTAAATGGGGCAGCTGATCCTGCTCATCACATAGGGCACGGCGCCGATATGGTCCTCGTGGCCGTGGGTGAGCACGATGCCCCGCACCCGCTCTTTGTTCTGCACAAGATAGGTGATGTCCGGTATCACCACGTCGATGCCGTACATGTCCTCGTCGGGAAAGCCCATGCCACAGTCCACGACCAAAATGTCCTTGCCGTACTCGTACACGTAAAGATTCTTGCCGATCTCGTCCAGACCGCCAAGCGCCATGATCTTCAATTTTTGTGCCATGAATAAACTTAACTCCTTGCTTTATGTATCACAATGTCGGACAGCCCGCGCTGTCCGCTAAAAATCATAACCCGATATGGAAATAATATTCCATCAAAACAGTCGAATTTACATCTCCCGGCGGCCTTCCAGGGCCCGGACCAGGGTCGCGTCGTCGGTAAATTCCAGGTTGGACCCCACCGGTATGCCGTAGGCAAGCCGCGTTACCCGCACCTCAAAGGGCTTCAACAGCCTTGCGATATACATCGCCGTGGCGTCGCCCTCCGTGTCCGGGTTGGTGGCCATGATGACCTCTTTCACGTCGCCGTCCGCCACCCGCTGCACAAGCTCCGACACCCGAATATCGTCCGGCCCCACGTGGCTCATGGGGCTCAGAACCCCGTGCAGCACGTGATACACCCCGTTATACTCCCGGCTGCGCTCCAGGCTGGCCACGTCCCTTGGCTCCGCCACCACGCAGATCACGGACCGGTCCCGCCGCTCGTCGGCGCACACGCCGCACAGCTCCCCGTCCGTCAGATTCTGGCACACCGGGCAGGTGTGAACGCTCCTGCGGGCCCGCAAAATGGCCTCGGCGAAGGCCTCCGCCTCCCCCTCCGGCAGGCTCAGCACGTAAAACGCCAGCCGCTGGGCGCTCTTGCGCCCGATGCCGGGCAGGGACGCGAACCTATCGATCAGTTCTTCAAAGGATACGGGAAAAAAGGGCATAGCTCCTACACTCCACAGGTGCGTCCGCCGGCCGGCGCTTTGTCATGGGCCGGGGCCGCTGCATAATATAACTCAGCCGCGCCGCGCACGACAAGGCTTTTATATAGGGGATGGGCCGGACATCCGGCCTGTCCCCACCGTTTCCAAACCGGATATGTCCGTCATCTCGGGGCAGTATACCACATATTGGGTCTAACAGGCAAGTAATCCTTGACGATGTTGTCTGTTTAGACTAAAATAACAGTATCATTTCCAGGAGGACTTGTCTCATGCGTCAGGTCAAACGCCGCTCCGCCCTGCCGGTCTACATCGCCGCGGCCGTATTCGCGCTCTACGCGCTGGCGCTGCCGCTATATAAGCTGTGGCACTTTCTGGCGGCCGCGCTGGTGACGGCCGGGGCCTGGCTGCTGGCGGACAAGCTGATAAAGCCCAAGATCGAATATGTCCCGGAACCGGAGCCGGAACCGGTCTCTTACGGCCCGGAGGCGGACGCGGTACTGGCCGAGGCGAAAAAGGCCCGCGTTGAAATGGACCGTCTGGCCTCGTCCATCCCGGACGATGCCGTGAGGGCCAAGATCGAAAAGCTGGCCTCTCTCAGCGACCAGATCGCCCGGGACGCCGTACAGGACAAGTCCGACATCCCCCAGATACAGAAATTCCAGAGCTTTTTCCTCCCCTCCACCATCGGCCTTCTCAACGCCTACGACCGCATGAGCGCCGCCGGCGTGCAGGGCGAGAACACGGACAAGGCCAAACAGAGCATCGCCCAGATGCTGGACACGGAGATCGAGGCCTTCCAAAAGCAGCTGGACGCGCTGTACAAAAACGACGCCCTGGACGTGGACGCCGACATTCAGGTCATGCAGCAGCTTCTGGCCCGGGAAGGTCTGAGCGGGGACGACGGCTTGCAGGTGTTTTTGCGCAAAGCCTCCGGCGAAAAATAAGGATCACAAACTTGCGATAAAGGGAAAGGAACAACAACCATGGCCGACGAGAAAAAGTATGAGATCAACCTGACGCTGGACCCCACCCCGGCAGCGCCTGCGGCGCCGACCGCGGCCCAGGCCGCTCCCGCCCCCGCCCCCACAGAAACCGCCGCCGCACCGGCGGACGCGCCTGTGGAAAAGCTGGACATCGAGGACCTGTCCCCGGAGGAACAGGCCGCCGTCCGGGAATTTTCCAAGAAGATCGACGTGAGCGACACCACCCAGGTGCTGGGCTACGGCTCCGCCGCCCAGAAGAACATCGCGGAGTTCTCCTCCCAGGCCCTGGCGCAGGTGCGCACCAAGGACCTGGGCCAGGTTGGCGACATGCTGTCCGACCTTGTCTCCGAGCTGGACGGGCTGGACATGTCCGTGGAGCAGCCCAAGGGCCTCAAAGGGCTTTTCAAAAAGGCCACCCGCAGCTTTGCCGACATGAAGAACAGGTATGACAAGGCCGAGAGCAACGTGGACAAGATCACCGCCGCCCTGAACGAGCACTGGGTCACCCTCAGCAAGGACATCGTGACCATGGACAACATGTATGAGATGAACCAGGCCTATTTCAAGGAGCTGTCCATGTACATCATCGCCGGCAAGCTGCGGCTGGAGGAGCTCAAGAGCACCGAGCTGCCCGCCTTACAGCAAAGGGCCCAGCAGACCGGCAAGCCCGAGGACGCCCAGGCCGCCAGCGATTACGCCAACATGCTTGGCCGCTTTGAAAAGCGCATCCACGACCTGGAGCTGACCCGGATGATCTCCATCCAGATGAGCCCGCAGATCCGCCTGGTGCAGAACAACGACTCTCTCATGGTGGAGAAGATACAGACCGCCATCGACAACACCATCCCCCTGTGGAAGAGCCAGATGGTGCTGGCCCTGAGCATGTATAACTCCCAGCAGGCCATGAAGGCCACCCACGAGGTGAGCGAGATGACCAACCAGCTCCTGCGGGAAAATGCCGCGGCCCTGCACACCGGCTCCGTGGACGTGGCCCGGGAGGCCGAGCGGGGCATCGTGGACCTGGAGACTTTGCAGCAGACCAACCAGGAGCTGATCGCCACACTGGAGGACGTGCGCAAGGTCCAGGACGACGGCCGCGCCCGCCGCGCCCAGGCCGAAGAAGAACTGGGCCGCATCGAGGGCCAACTCAAACAAAAGCTCTTAGAGATGAAGGGATAAAATGGACTTTTTCAAAAAACGCTCCGTAGCCGTAGGCGTGTTCGTGGTGACGGTGATCCTGTTCACCCTCATTGGCAGCCATCGGAGCCTGGACCGGGCGTGCCGCAAGGCGGAGGACGCCTTTTTCGACAAGAGCCTGCTGCGATCCGAGGGCTACCACACCTGCCCCGGCGAGCAGCTTGCCTACTGCGTGGACGACGCCAACCGGCTCCTGTCCGTCATCGGCTCCGACGGCGAATGGGCCGGGGCCTACGAGGCGCTTTTGACCGCCCGGCGGGACCTGGCGGACGCCCTGGAAGCCCGGGACATCCCCGCCATCGGCAAGGCCAGCCCGGCATTTGCCCAGGCCGTGCAAGAGGTGGAGGCCACAAAAGAGAGCGGCGCGGCCCTGCCGGACAGCCACGACGATTATGACGCCATCATCGGCGACCTGCGCAGCGCCCAGGCCCTTTTGGATGACAGCGCCTACGCGGACCACATTCTGGCCTTCCGGGAGGACGTGCTGGGCGCTTTCCCCGCCAATATCCTGCGCCATCTGACCGGCGTACACGCGCCGGAGACCTTTCCCTGAGAGGTGATCGTATGAGAGCGTTGAAATGCACCCTTGCCGCGCTGCTGGCCCTGTGCCTTATGAGCGTGCCGGCCTTTGCCAGCCTCCCGGCGGTGGACGCCGACATGACCAGCTGCGTGCTGGACCAGGCGAACGTACTGAGCTCCGAGACGGAAAACCAGGTCGAGCTATATAACGCCGACCTGGAAAGCGAGTGCGACGGGGCCCAACTGGTAGTCGTGACGGTGAACTATCTGGACGGGGACGCGGACGTGGCCGCTACGAAGCTCATGAACGACATCGGCGTGGGCAGCGCCGCGCAAAATAACGGCATGCTCCTTCTGCTGGTGGCCCGGGAGGCCCGGGGCTGGCTGGCCGTGGGCGACGGGCTGGACAGCGTATTTGACGACGACGCGGCCGGGGACTATCTGGACCAGTACTTCTGGGACGACGTGGACGCCGGCGACTTTGACGGGGCCGTTCTGGGCCTGACCGAGGCGCTGCACGACTGGTATCTGGACTACTATGACGTGTCCGGGAGCGACGTCACCGCCCCCACGGTCGATTTCTACGACATGCGTCCCGCCCCCGCCCCTGCCCGCACGTCAGGCGGCGGCTCGTTCATCGGCGCGGTGGGCATTATTCTGGTGCTGGTCCTGCTTGTCTGGGTCCTGGGCGCGGCCAGCCGGTTTTCCCGCATGCGCCGCTGGGGCTATACGGGCGGGTTCTTCCCCATCTTCTGGTTCGGCGGCCACAGGCGGTACAATGATTGGTATCGGCGGCAGCCGCCCCCTCCCCCCGGCCCAAGACCAGGGCCCGGACCCGGACCGGGCCCACGACCCACCGGCGGCTCCATGTTCCGCTCCGGCGGCGGTTTTCGTTCCAGCGGTTTTCACGGCGGCGGCGGTCGCACCAGCGGCGGCGGCGCGGGCCGCTCCGGCGGCAGCTTCCGCTCCGGCGGCGGAGGTTTCCACGGCGGCGGCGGTCACTCGGGCGGCGGCGGCGCCGGCCGCAGGTAATAACAACACAGCGGACCGGATTTTTCCGGTCCGCTTTTGCCTTATCGGAATGGATATATCTGGTAGCCGTAATACCCGCCGGGGCCCACGCCATAACCCGGGTTGAAGTAATAGCCCCCGCCAAAGCCGCCGAACAGCAGGCTCAGCATCAGCCGTATCACGAAAAACATCACCAGCACGACCAATATGGCCCACACGGGGTTTACCCGTGGCCGGTACTGGTCCTGCCGCCCATAGGCAAAGGGGTCAAAGGGCCCCTGCCAGGCCTGTCCATAGCCATAGCCCTGGCCGGGACGCGGCCCCGCGTCCCGCTGGCGCATGGCCTTGATGTCGTCGTAGGCCCGGTTGACGCGCCCCATGCGCTCCGCGGCGGCGGCGTCGTCCGGGTGCAGGTCCGGGTGATAGCGCTTCGCCAGCCGCCTGTAGGCCCGTGCGATCTCCTCGTCGGTGGCGTCGGGCGGCACGCCCAGCACGTCGTAGGGGTTCATGACTTGCGCTCAAACCGGTTGCCGCACTTGCGGCATGTCAGCTGTATCTTCCCCTTGCCCCGCGGCACCCGCAGCAGCGCGTGACAGGAGGGGCAGCGGAAAAACTTGTACTCCTTCCTCTGCTGCCACCGGTCCTTCAGGGAGCGGAACCAGCGGACCACGGCCTGGCGCTTGGCGTAATACCAGGCGTTCTCCCGCTGGCGCTTGTACGTGTTCCGGGAAAACACCCGCCATATGCAGTAAAGCAGCGCTACCCAACTGGCCAGATTGAATAAAATCGAAAAGAACGGCGAGCGGTAAAAGATACGGCCCAGCAGCAGCAGGACGAACGCCGCCAGCAGCAGGAACATGCTGAAGGCGTCGTAGCCGTTGCGGCCGGCCATGAACCGTGCGAGAGCTTCTCTGAATCTCATTGGGACCACCTTAAGATCTTCTTAATATCTTATATCAAGAATACCCCAACCGGCCCGGTTTGTGTTGAACAATTTGTGAATATTCAGCCCTCTCCGCAGGTTTTTCCCACATTCGACAGGTCGGTTACCATAATATATACTTACCGTAATTTTTTGGTCAAATATGCGGGGCGATATCGGAAATGTGTAAACGATTTGTAATTGAAATGGCCGGATATGTGTTTTATTATGGACTATAACTACACGTGTGGATACGCCTGGAACGGGAGGAACATATGAGGAAAGCGGGAAAAACCCTGTCCATATTGCTGGCGCTGGGCATGTGCCTGGGCGGGCCCGTCACCGCCCGCGCCGACTCTGCCCCTCCCGCCCGGGATGACAGGCCGCTGGTGCTCTCCGGCGACGAGAGCGTCACCCTCCGGGACGAGACGATCGCCGCGCCCATAAATGTCCCGGATGGTCACAGAGCCCCCTGGCCTCTGGGCGTCAATGGCGACAGCCGGGCCGTCATATGGTCCGGTGATACCGGGGATCTGAACCTGGTGGACTGCTCTGTGACCGCCGGCGGATGGGGCGCGCTGAGCGTTGTCCCAAAAGATGTCCCACATGGGACATATCCGGGGGAAAGCGGGACATTTGGTGACACAAATGTGACAGTCTTGGACACGGACCTGCGGATCGCGCCCGCCGGGGATGGCGGTCTGGACGCCGGGACCGCCCTGCTGGGTCTGGACCCGGCCCGGTACGGCTCCGGGTACTGCGTTTCCCTGGCCGGGGGCGCGTCGGCATACTTCCATGGCGCCGCCCTGTCCGGCGGGACCTACGGCGCGGTGCTGAACGGGACCGGCCGGGTCTGGTTCGGCAGCTCTGATGGCACCGTGCTGCTCTACGACGGGGCTGACCTGGCCGGCGCCGAGCGCGGCAAGGGGCAGGCAAGCCGCATAGACGGGGTGTTCGGCCTGATGATGTGCGGCGACGCCGACCGGGTGACCGTCTGCGACGGCACCGAGCTGCACGCGGCCGACGCGGTGGTGCTCTGCAAGGACGGCGGCGGGGCGTTCACCTTCGACAACGCCCGCCTTTCCTCGGACAGCGGCGTGCTCTTTCAGATGATGGACAGCGACGACGACGAGCGCATCGGCCTGCTCACCGGGACGTACGGGTACAGCCCTGTGTACGACGAACGCAATATAAGCGCCGACCAGGGCTTTCCCGAAACCGATAGGGAGATCGTCCGGGCCATCAGCGAAAAGCTGGCCGACTCGGACGCCCTGCCCCCCGCTGCCCAGAGCCAGCATGTACACCTGACCTATCAAAACGGCCTCTATAGCGGGGACATCTATAACGGCACCGGGTACTACGGCCAGCCGGGGGACAGCCTGACCGTGACTGTGGGAAGCGGGGCCGTGCTGGACGGGGATATCTCCCTGACATCGACCGCGAAGGCCATCCCCTACAGCCGCGCTGCCGCGGCGCTGCTGGACAGCATGAACGGCGTTCGCTACTGCCTTTTGGACGGCGACGGCGCGCCATGCGACGCCGACCACGCCGTCTATATCCGGCTGACGCGCTATACCATCGACCAGTATTATCTGCAGGGACACGTGCAGAACCTGCCATATTATAACGGCATGGGTTCGCTGGACGTGACCGTGGCCAGGGGCGGGACCTGGGTCGTGGGCGGCGTGTCGCTGGTGACGAGCCTGACCGTGGCCGACGGCGCGCTGGTGTACGGCCAGGTGACGGACAACTCCGACGGCTCCCTCACCCTCTCCCCCGCCGACGAGCCGCTGGCGCCCGGCACGTATGTCCCCGAGGCGGCTGCGGCCGCTTTCGCGCCCGCAGAACAGACGCCAGTGCGACAGGTGGAGGTCACCGTTGGTGGCCGGGAGTACCCGGTGGACGTGTACGAATACGACGGCAAGCCGTACGTGCGGCTGGCCGATCTGCTGCCGCTGTTCATCGGCGAACACCGGGGGCCGGAGCTTTAGGGACGCGCCGGATGATTTTTGCCGGAAACTCTTGACAAGCCGTGCGGAATCCTGTATAATCCCTAATGCTGTTTGGCGGCGTAGCTCAGTTGGCTAGAGCATGCGGTTCATACCCGCAGTGTCACCGGTTCGAATCCAGTCGCCGCTACCAACGGGAGAGGTCCCCTCTCCCCCAATTATGGAGGCTTAGCTCAGCAGGTTAGAGCGCATGCTTCACACGCATGAGGTCGCGCGTTCGAGTCGCGCAGTCTCCACCATTTCTTTGGCCCGTTGGTCAAGTGGTTAAGACACCGCCCTTTCACGGCGGTAACATGGGTTCGAGTCCCGTACGGGTCACCACGGCGTCAAAAGAACCCGGAAGATGATTGGGAGCTGCAAAGCAGCTCCCAATTCATCGGTCCGGGTCCTTTTTCCTTTTCCCAACGGGCAAGCGTGCCCGTTGGGAGCCCTGGTCAATAAGGTTGCCGCCCGGAGGGCGGCGATTTCATCGGTCCGGGTTCCTCCTCCTTTTCCCCGCGCGGTAAGCGTGCCGCGTGGGGGCCCCAAGGGGAACAAGGTGCCGCCGGGGCGGCGATTTGATGGGGGATTTCGTAAAAGTCAGGTTTGACTTCGTAAACGTCAAGGCCGGCGCGTTGACCGCGGCGGCCTTTTGCTGTATAATTATCAGTCAGAAAAGTTTCACCGGGGACCGGCCCTTTCGGGGGGCTGGGACGTATATAGAGACAGCACAACAACAGAGAGGGCTTTGCTATGAGCGGCGAGAGGGACATCATCCTGGTGAACGAGCGGGACGAGATCGTGGGATACGGGGAGAAAATGGAGGTCCACCGGAAGGGGCTGCTGCACCGGGCGTTCTCCATCTTCCTCTACGACCGGGCCGGGGGGCGGATGCTGCTGCAACAAAGGGCGGCGGG